>JAXDGY010000375.1:0-9580 GCA_034664785.1 Solirubrobacteraceae bacterium | reverse complement strand
ACGCTTGCGCGCCCCATCACGGTCTCAGCACCCGGTCCCGCCATCGTCGGGCCGCGCGCCGTCCACATCGTCCTGGCGAGCGTTCCGCGCACCGGCGGCTTCGGTCGGCGTGGCAACCCGTCGCTGGGACGTCGCGAGTCGGTGCGGATCAACGGCCGAACCACTCCACCGGTGCGCCACAGTCACATAGCGGTCACGGTGTCTGGTGGTCCGCGCGTCGGGCCGCAAACGTCGCGCCGTCTCTCGGTGCGCACCGATCACGACGGCCGCTTCACGATCCCCCGACTGCGCTTCGGGCACGCCGGCAGCTTCGGCGTCGGGGCCGAATACCGCAATCCGCGGCCAGGTTCACCGCTTGGCGACTACGCCTGTCCGCTCGGGTTCTTCGTGCGGTAGCAGGCGCGCGGCGATCACCTCGTCGACGCGTCGCCGGCCAGCCGCATAGTCGTCCTCGTCGTACGGCTCATCCGCGGCATCAGGCATGTGATTGCTCAAGTTGAGCTCGCGTGGCCTTGTCTCATGCGTGGAGCTGCGTGCGCAGCAGCGAATCCCACGTCTGGCGTTGCCTTGCGGGGGCGTGCGTGGGACCGTCGTGCTGTCCACCTCGCATCAAAGGAGCAAGCATGGACAGCACCAGGCCGACGGTCGTCCTCGTCCATGGCGCGTGGGCCGACAACAGCGGCTGGGACGGCTCGATCCGCACGCTGCGCGGCCAGGGCTTCCGGGCGGTCGGCGCCGCCAACCCCCTGCGCGACCTGCGCAGCGATGCGGCGTACGTCGCCGCGCTCCTCCGGTCGATCGAGGGCCCAATCGTCATGGTCGGCCACTCATACGGCGGGGCGGTCATCTCGAACGCCGCGACCGGCAACGACCAGGTCACGGCGCTCGTGTACATCAACGGATGGGTGCCCGACGAGGGCGAGAGCCTGATCCAGCTCGCGGAGCTGAACGAGGGGAGCCTCATCCCCGACTCGCTGCAGCCGGTGCCGCACAAGAACGCCGACGGCTCGGACGTCGTCGACCTCTACCTCGACCAGGAGAAGTTCCGAGCCGCCTTCGCCGGCGACGTCGACGCGGAGACCGCCCAGGTCATGGCGGTCACGCAGCGCCCGTTCACCGAGACGGCGTTCGGAGCGCCCTCGGGCCCGGTCGCCTGGCGGTCGGTGCCGTCGTGGTACCTGCTCGGCACCGAGGACAAGGCGATCCCGCCGGCGACGCAGCGGTACATGGCCGAGCGCGCAAAGGCTTCGATCGTCGACATCCCCGCGTCGCATGCGTCGATGGTCTCGCAGCCCGACGCCGTGACCGACCTGATCCTCACGGCCGTGAAGGCGACAGCGGGCCGGCAGCGGGCCGAAGCGACCGCATAAGGCGAGCCGTCGAGGTCACCGTCCGCGACTGCACCGACGCTGCCGATCCGCCACAGCGATCCGAGCTCTGGCGCCTGGACACTCGGCAGAGCGCACGACCTCCATCGCTGCGCGGGTACCCGCCGTCAGTGAGGCTCGAGCGCCGCTCCTGTCCGGATCCGCGCCTCGATGTGCTCGAGGGCCTGCTCGAGGTAGCCCTTGAACACGGGGTAGTTCTCGCTCATCGGGAAATGCCCGATGTCCTTCATCTCGATGAACTTGGCACCCTTGATCTTGCTCGCGGTGGCCTCGGTCATCTCCGGCGTCGTGAGGTAGTCGTAGGTCCCAGTCGTCATCACGACGGGACACTTGTCGGTGTCGATCTCGTGGAGCTTGTCGCGTAGGTCGTGATCGACCGAGTAGAAGTACAGGTCGCCGCGGAAGGACTCTGAGCCCTGCGTGTAGTAGAACCACGTCTTCCAGCGGTCCTGGTCGGGCGACTGCGGTGCCATCAGATCCCACGTGCCGCTCGCGCAGACCTGCGCCGCGTCGGCGTGCGGGTGCTGCCACCAATCCAGGAAGAAGCCGGGCGAGTACTCGGCCGCCTCGACCGGGATGACCCCGGCGAAGCGCTCGGGGTAGCGCCAGGCCAGCTGCAGTGCGACGTTGCCGCCGAATGAGGAGCCCATGAAGATCGGGTCCTCCAGCTCGAGCGCGTCGCACAGCTCGACGATGAACCTTGTGAAGAAGTCCGCCGTCAGCTTGTACTCGGCCTTCCACCACTCGCGGTCGTTGGGCGGGTCCGACTTGCCGTGGCGCGGGAGGTCGTAGGCGATCACCCGGTAGTCCTTCGTGATGTCGGGGTCCTCCAGCAGATCACGCCACTGATGGTTGTGGCACCCCGCGGTGTGCTGGCACACCAGTGGCCGGCCCTCGCCGTTCTCCAGATAGAAGACCTTGTACTCGCCGCCGAGGTTCGGATCCTCGACGTCGATCGTGATGTAGCGCCCCGTCACCGGGGAGATTCGACCCTTGGCCATCGTCATCGTGTCCTTCGGTTTGGTTTGTGCGGCCTTAGACGGGGACCCCGGTGTCCCGGAGGATCTCGACCTGGCGCGTCAGGCATCGCAGGTTCTGCATGAGGACCAGCAGGTCGCCCTCCATCGTCAGGCCCCTTCGAAACGAGGCGGCCCAGATGCCGTGGAACATCGGGGCGGGCACGGGCTCGCCCATTCCGCGCCACGTCGCTGCCGGCGCGCGCAGGGCGAACTGGTAGGCGTCAAGCGGTGCGGGGTCGACGTTGATCTTCTCGACCTTGCCGTGGTGCATGTCGACGATGACCTTCTCGTCTTCCATGTCGAGCATGTACGAGCATGAGTAGTACTTCCCGTGCGCACTCAACTCGGCGTCGGTGTCGGTGGCCTGCGAGAACGCGTCGGCCCATGCCTCGACGGTCGGCATTGCGACCTCCTTGTCGATGTGACTTCGGTGGTTGCAGCCGATGGTCACACCGCGCCGGGCGTCTGTCCTCGTCCCGAGGGACAGTCGTGGGGGCCTACCGTCGGACGCAGGGCCCGGCAGCTCGGAGGCGGGGCCCGGCGCTTGAGGACCTCAGGGTGAGGATGGCGATCCTCGACCCGGTCGAGTCGAGCGAGGACGTCGTGACGACCAAGGCCGGCTACCACTTCGTCGGCGTCGAGTCCACCCTTTCGGAACGTCGGTACAGGCCGATGGTCCGAGTCCCCCCACGAACGGGTCGTCGCTCACGGGCGACCAGTGCGCAGCCCGGGCGGCATCGCAATCCCGCGAGGCCAGACGGGGCGCGTCTCGATTGAGGCCGGTCGACGGGGCGCGGCAGATGCGAGGCCGACGACATCGTCGGGTTCAGCGCCCCCGGCTGGATTCGAACCAGCGACCTGCGGATTAGAAGTCCGCTGCTCTATCCAGCTGAGCTACGGGGGCGGGCGGGGGTAGAGTCTAGGCCGCCGCCGTAGCCTCGACGCCGCGCCGGCGCCCTGCTTTGAGCACCCGCCGACCCGACGACGAGACGTCCTCCGGGGACGTGCCGCACGACCCCGCGGACAGCGGGGCGCCGCGCGCGCGCCTGCGTGACGAGCCGGGCCTGCCGCCGCGGCATCGGCCGGCGAAGACCCGCGGGCGCCGTGTCCCCCGCCGCGGAACACGCTTCCTCCCGGCCGTCCTCATCACCGCCGGCGCGCTGCTGTGCGCCGACGCGATCGCCACCGTGGTCTGGCAGGAGCCGCTGACGGCGCTGTGGGCCTCCCGTCAGCAGGACGAGCTCTCGAGCCGGCTGGACCGCATCCAGGGCGGGTTCGCCATCGACGTCCCGGCGGTGCGGGCCGTCGGCGACCAGGCCGCGCGGGCCCGCGAGCAGGCGCGGCAGGCCGAGGCCGAGCGCGTCGCGCTCGCGGGTGCCGCCCGGCGCCTGGCGCGATCGAAGGACGGCGAGCCCATCGGCCGCCTGAGCATCCCGCGCATCGGCAAGCAGGTCGTCCTCCTGCAGGGGACGAAGGCAGACGACCTCTCCCGCGGCCCGGGCCACTACGCCGGGACGGCGCTGCCGGGGCAGACCGGCACCTTCGGCCTCGCTGGGCACCGGACGACCTACGCCGCGCCGTTCCGCCACATCGACCGGCTCCGCCGCGGCGACCAGATCATCGCGAGGATGCCCTACGGCCGCTTCACCTACCGCGTGCAGCGCACCCAGATCGTGAGCCCGAGCGCCGTGAGCGTCCTCAAGCCGGTGGCCGGCCAGCGCATCGTGCTCACCGCCTGCCACCCGCTGTACTCCGCCGCCAAGCGGATCGTCGTCACAGCGACGCTCAGCGGGGTCACGCCGGTCCGGCGCGCCGCCTGAGCCGCGCCGGCCCACGCGGTCACCGTTTGGACACGCGCCGGAGGTGCGGGATGCTGCACGCTCGGTCCCCGCGCAGCCTCCGGCGGCGCGTCACCACCGAACCTCGCGTCCATCGTGCGCCCGCTCCGGATCCGCCTCGTGACCGCCAGCTGCCTGGTCGCGCTCGGCGTGGCCGCGGCCGCCGCGGTCGCCCCGGCCTCAGCGGCCCGGCGCCCGCCGCCGGCCGACCAGACCGCCCCGCTCTACCCCGCCCTGGGGCCTCCGGGCGGCGCCGCCTTCCTGGTCAACCCGGCGGTCCCGCCGGGCTACGACGCCACGCGCTGGATCTCCGTGGTGCAGCGCAGCCTCGCGCGCTGGGGTGACACGTTCGCGGGCTACACCAGCGCCGGCGTCGACGCGACCGATGGGCTGGACGTCATCGCGTTCACCGCGGAGCTCGGCGGCGGCGCCGACGCCGAATCGCAGATCGGCTCGCAGTACCGGCGCCACGACTTCACCGTGACGATCCCGGCGCCGGCGCGGACCGACTGCACGCAGGTCCCGACCGCGGTGACCCGCTCGGTCCCGGTCCTGCGGATCGTGCGCGTCCGGCGCCGCGTGCCCCTGCGCCGCCACGGCCGCATCGTGCGTCGCGGCGGCCACATCGTCTACCAGACCGTGCGGCGCGCCGGGCGCGTCACCTACCGGTACCGCTGGGTGCGCATCACCCGTGTGGAGTCCCAGACCGTCACGGCCAGCGTGGTGCGCCAGGAGTGCACCACGCTGCCCGCTTCCGCACTGGCGCGCCAGGCCTCCGACCGCGACATCGCGGTGAACGCCGACGCGCGCTGGGCCTTCGGCCCCGCGCACCCGGGCGAGCGCGAGAGCGATCTCGAGACCGCACTGCTGCACGAGCTCGGGCACGTCTCCGGCCTCGAGCACACGCCGGGCCCGTGCTCGACGGCATCGCCGATGACGGCGGGGTCCGTCGCCGGCGACTGGTGGCGGTCGCCGCTCGACGCGTCCGACGCGGCGTGCGTGGACGCCTTCGGGTCCGTGGAGACGGGCGCCGGCGACTGAGCGGCGCGGCGTGAGCAGGAAGGACTAGCTCATGTGGATGGCCACGTCGTCGGCGACGTTGCCGAGGATCGTGTAGTCGGTGCGCACGGTCTGCAGCAGCGATCCGGGGACGAACTCGTTGACCGGCCCGTGCGCCACCAGGCGAGCGATGAAGCGCTGCCAGGACACCGACCCGCCGAGGTCGCCGTCCAGCCAGAAGCTCCGGTGGCGGGCGCCGAGGATCTCGCGGGGGCCGATCGTGTTGGCCTTGGGCGGCACCCAGGACCAGTCGCCGCCGAAGGAGTGCAGCGCGTTCTGCATCACGGTGATCGGGTGCAGCTCGACCAGTCGCGCACCGGCCTGCCGGTAGGCCTGCAGGTCGCCGGCGAACTCGGCGCCGAGCTGCGGCTCCCAGAAGGCGATGTGCCCGCTCCACCCGATGCCGCCGTAGCACGCGTCGGCGCCGCCGAGGTCCTCAATCCGCGCGCTGTAGTCGCCGATCGCGTCCGTCGTCGGGAAGTGGATCTGGTGCTCCGGCGGCCGCAGCTCGGGATCGATGAGGGCGTAGAACCGCTCCCACATCGCGCGCTGGAAGGAGCCGGGCCAGGAGACTGGAGCGGTCACCCCGTCCTCGTTGGCGTACTCGTCCATGTTGAAGCTGTGGACGTGGTGGAGGGTGAGGCGCTCGGCGTTGATCGCCCGCGCAGCGTGTGCGTACTGCGGCATCGGCCCCACCGGCAGGATCGTGACGAAGCGGTCGCCGCGCTCGCGGGCGTCGCGGATACGGCCGACCAGGTCGTCGGCGAAGCGCCGGTACAGCTCGTCCGCGTCGTCGACGAGCGCGATGCGGAAGTCCGGGTTGGGATGCTCGGCGAGCGCCGAGCGGGGGATCGCCCGCACGCGCTCGCACGCCTCCCGGTCGCGGAAGGCGAGGAACCGGGAGAGCTCGAAGGGGAAGTCGGTTGCCGGGGTGGCGGTCATGCGGGCCTTTCGTTTGGCTCGGGGAGCGCGGGTGTGGCCCGGCTCCGCGCGAATGAGAAGATCAGCTCATCGGCCATGTCGACCGCGACGCGCACCGCGCCGAGCACGACGGAGTCCTCGCCCAGCTCGGAGAGCAGCAGGCGCGGGGCGACGGGCGTGTGGCGGCGCAGCTCGCGCTCGACCGGGTCGCGCAGCGCGTCGCCGCCGCCGGCGACGCCCCCGCCGAGGATCACGACCTCGGGGTTGAGGAGGATCGCGGCGTTGGCGATGCCACGCCCGAGCCGGGCGGCGAGCGTCTCGATGATCCCGGCGGCGTCGTCGTCGCCGCGGGCTGCGGCGTCGAACACGGTGCGTGCCGTGACGTTCCGCGGATCGCCGCCGGCCAGCTCGCGCAGCAGGCCGCTGTCGTCGCGGTCGGCCACCGCCCGCCCGAGCCGCGCGTAGGCCCGCCCGCCCGCGGCCCATTCGAACGGACCGGCCCCGAAGCGCGGCGGCTCGCGGTCCTCCTCGCCGAGGAGGTAGCCGATCTCGCCGGCGGCTCCGGCGAAGCCGCGGTGCAACTCGCCGTCGATGAGCAGCGCGCCGCCGATGCCGATGCCCACCTGCACGTAGAGCGCGGTCCGCACGTCACGCGCCGCGCCGTGCCAGAGCTCGGCCAGCAGGGACATGTGCGTCTCGTTGTCCACCCGCACCGGGCAGTCGAACCTCCGCCGCAGCTCGGTGCCGAGCTCGAGGCCCTCCCACCCGGGCAGCTGGGGCGCCAGGGTGACGCGGCCCGTGTCGGGATCGACGACGCCGGGCGTCCCGACGCCGATCGCCCGCAGCGTGCCGCGGGCGACGCCGGCGCCGGCCAGCGCCGCGTCGGCGACCGCCTCGAGCTGGGCCAGCAGCGCGCGGTGCCCGGCCGGATCGTGGCGCAGCCGACGACGCTCCGTGGCCAGGACGGCGCCCGACAGGTCGGCGACCAGGGCGACGACCTTCTGCTCGCCGATGTCGATCCCGAGCACGTGCCCGACGTCGGCGCGGAACTTCAGCGTCCGGGCCCGCGGGCCCGGACGTCGCGGCTCGCCCTCGCCCGGCACGACCGGCTCGTCCTCCGACACGTAGTCCGCGGCGACGAGCGCCTCGACCACGTCGTTGACCGTGGGCTTGGACAGCCCGGTGGCCTGCGCGATCTGGGGCCGCGTGAGCGGTCCTCGGGTGCGGATCACGTCGAGGATCAGCGCGCGGTTCATCTCACGCAGGACGCTCGGCGAGTCCGCCCGTGTCGGAGGACGCCGGGGCATCAGCGGCCGGCGGGGCAGTACTTGGCGTAGCTGCCGATGCAGATCTCCTTCCAGGAGACGTAGTCGTCGGCGATGACCGTCGAGGCGATGTTGTCCTTGCGGATGGTCTGCGGCTTGAGCAGGATCGTCGGCACCTGCCTGTCGCCGTTCGCGATCCGTCCGTCGACGCCGGTGGGCTGCTGGCCGCGGGCGAGCTCCATCGCCAGCTTGGCCGCCTTGGTCGCCTGGTCCTTGATCGAGAAGTAGACCGTCATGGTCTGCTCGCCGGCGAGGATGTGCTGGATCGCCTCCGCCGTGGCGTCGAGGCCGGTCGTCGGCACGTACGGCAGCTGCCGGGACCTGCGGGCCGAGATGGTGGCATTGGCGAGCGCGTCGTTGGCGGCCAGGACGCCGTCGATCCGGTTGCCCGAGCGCTGCAGCATCTGCTCGAAGATCGTCAGCGCCTGCTGCGCGTCCCAGTTGGGGACGGCCTGCTCGGACACCTTCGTGTAGGCGCCGGAGGCGAACTTCGGGGCGAGGACCTCGGTGTAGCCCTTCTTCAGGTCGGTGGCGAAGGAGTCGGTCGGAGCTCCGTCGAGGATCGCGACCGCCGGCTTGGCCACCTTGCCCTTGGCGAGGTCGGCGACGAGCCCCTGGCCCTGGAGCCGGCCGGCCTGCGTGGCATCACCAGAGACGTAGTAGTCGGCCTTGCCGTTGACGGTCAGGCGGTCGTAGTCGATGACCTTGGCGCCCTTGGCGTGGGCGGTGTTGATGATCGCCGAGCCGCTGCCGGGGTCGAGGTTGGTGAGGACGATCACCTTGGCGCCTTCGGTGAGGGCCTGCTCGGCCTGCGTGACCTGGGTCGGTGCGTCGCCCTGGGCGTTCTTGACGCTGTAGTCGTCCGAGCCAAGCCCCGCCGACTTGAACGCCGCCTCGAAGAAGCGACGGTCCGCCAGCTCCCACCGGGTCGAGGACTTCGTGTCGGGCAGCAGGACGGCGACCTTGCCCTGGAGCTTCGCGCCCGAGCCCGTCGTGGCCGACGCGCCGCCGCTGCTCGTGCTGCTGTCACTTCCACCGCACGCGGCCATTCCGATGGCCAGCACGGCGCCCAATGCGATCCCCAGCGTCCGTCTCATCCCGCTCCCCTCGTCGATGATCAGGAAGTATTCCTAACAAATCTCGGCGAGCATGTCCATGGGGAACCGGGCAGGCGTCGACCCACCTCGGCGGGACCCAGCGACTAGCGTCGCCCGCATGAGCTTCTTCTCGGCCCCACAGCCGCCGCGCGAAGAGCCACCCCGGATGCCGGAGCACAAGGCGTGGCACGGACCACCGCTGCGCACGCTGCCCGGCCGGCTGTCCGAGACGCTCGTCCTCGCCCACACCGACCGCGTCGCCGTCGCGGTCACGGCGCTGGCGGCCTATCCGACCGGCTTCACGTTCGACCTGGAGACAGTTCCCCGCCGCTACGACCCACGCGAATGGGCGGGCCTGGACCACTTCGGCTTCCACCACGGCATCGGCACCCACGGCGAGATCCCGCCCGAGCTGCTGCGCTTCGGCGTCGAGTTCGCCGACGGGGGCCGCGCCACCAGTCTCGACGCTCCCACTCGCGGGCATCAGCCTGAGACCGCGCCGACGCCGCCGGTGCTGTCGGCGAGGGGTGGAGGCGGCGGCGGCGGCCGCTGGCGTCACGACACCTGGGTCTGGCCCCTCCCGCCCCCGGGACCGCTCGCCTTCGTGTGCGAGTGGCCCGCGCTCGACATCGCGCTGACGCGGATCGAGATCGACGCCGAGGCGCTCCATCGGGCCGCCACACGTTCGCGCCTGCTCTGGCACGGACCGGGCGACGCGCCGCCGGGCGGCGGCCGCGGCGCAGCTTGCTGACCGTCATCGGGGCGGCCGGACTTGAACCGGCGACCTCCGCGTCCCAAACGCGGCGCTCTACCAGGCTGAGCTACGCCCCGTGGCCCCGGACACTGTACGGCCGTAGCAGCCCGGGTGTGGAGGGCCGGCGCTCCCACGCGCGCACGACGTTCGTCCGCTGTCGCCCCGGGCGCGCAAGTTTC
>JAXDGY010000374.1:0-7764 GCA_034664785.1 Solirubrobacteraceae bacterium | reverse complement strand
GCGCGCAAGTGGCGGGAGAAGGATTCGAACCTTCGAAGGCGTAGCCACCTGATTTACAGTCAGGCCCCTTTGACCGCTCGGGAATCCCGCCGCGCGGTCGCACAGGGTAGCCGACGCCGAAGCCCGGGGCGGCTCCGGCGGAGCCCCCCGGTTCGGAGGCGACGCGCGACCGCGCCGCCTCCCTTGGACCCTGCTCTAGGACGCGTCCCGGAGGCGCTGGGCCTCGGGGAGCGACTCCAGCTTCTTGAGCGTGTGGTTCTCGATCTGGCGGATGCGCTCGCGCGTCACGTTGAACGCACGGCCCACCTCCTCGAGCGTGCGCGGCCGGCCCCCGGTGAGGCCGAAGCGCATCTCGATCACCTCGCGCTCGCGCTGCGGCAGCGCGGCCAGCGCGCGATGCACGTTCTCCTTGCGCAGGCTCTCCGACGCCTGCTCGAACGGCGACTCGGCCGAGTGGTCCTCGACGAAGTCGCCGAGCTCGGACTCCTCCTCCTCGCCGATCGGCTTCTCGAGCGAGATCGGCTGCTGGCTCATCCGCAGGATGTCGCGGACCTCGCGCGAGGTGACCTCCAGCTCGCCGGCGATCTCCTCCGGCGTCGGCTCACGGCCGAGCGACTGCACGAGCTGACGCTCGACGTGCACGACCTTGTTGAGCTTCTCGACCATGTGGACGGGGATGCGGATCGTCCGCCCCTTGTCCGCGATGGCGCGCGTGACGGCCTGGCGGATCCACCAGGTCGCGTACGTCGAGAACTTGTAGCCGCGGCGGTAGTCGAACTTCTCCACCGCGCGGATCAGACCGAGCGAGCCCTCCTGGATCAGGTCCAGGAACGTCAGCCCGCGCCCCAGGTAGCCCTTCGCGATCGAGACGACCAGACGCAGGTTCGCCTCGACCATCTGCTGCTTGGCCTCCATGTCGCCGCGCTCGATGCGCTTCGCCAGGGAGACCTCCTGCTCGGCGGTGAGCAGGTTGACCCGGCCGATCGAGCGCAGGTACAGCCGCAGGCTGTCCAGGCTCGGCTCGACCGTCAGGTCGATCTCGGGCTTCTTGGGCGCGTTCTCCTGCGGCTGTCGCCGGGCCTCGGCCGCCGCCTCCACCTTGCCGTTCTCGCTCGTCGCGGGACGGCCGTCGGCGCCCACGACGTCGATGCCGTGCTCGATGAAGTACTGGTGCAGCTCGGTCACCTGCTCCTTGGTGACCTCGACCTCCTCGAGCGCGTTCGTGATCTGCTCGAACGTCAGGACGCCCTTGTCCTGGCCTTCGGTGATCAGAGCGCGCAGCTCGTCCATCTCGACGATCGGTGCCTCGTCGGCCAGCAGTGCCTCACTCTTGGTGCTCAAGCCCCATCCCCTACTCCGCAGTTGCGCAGGGCGCCCCACTGGAGTGCCCTCCCTCTCTCAACCCTCTGGATGCTTCCCTCTGAGACCTTCTGCGAGTGCGCCTGGGCGCGGGCCGCGACGTCCGCCGCGAGGGGCTGAGCCATGTGTCCTCTCGGCGTACCGGAGGGGCTTCCAGCCAGGGGCGGAGTGATAGCACACCGCTACGCTTGATCCGAGAGCGACATGAACCGATCGAACCCGACCGTCACCCTCCCCGATGTCCAGGCGTCGCTTCCGACGCTGCAGGTCTCGCTGTCGCGCGTGGGCGTGACAGGCGTGGAGAAGGTCATCCGGATCCTCGACCGCGCCGGCGACGAGAAGCTGTTCTCCGCGCGCCTGGAGTGCTTCGTGGACCTCGGCCCGCGCCAGAAGGGCGCGCACATGTCCCGCTTCGAGGAAGTCGTCAACGAGGCGATCGGCGAAGTGATCCTCGGGACGAGCGCGTTCCGCGCGGAGACGCTGGCCGAGCGCATCGCCGTCATCGTGCGCGAGCGCCAGGAGGCCCTGCGCGCCGAGGTGACGATCGAGGCGCGCTACCCGGAGGAGAAGCCCGCGCCGGTGTCGGGCATCGCGACCCAGGAGATCTTCACGCTGTTCGGCAGCGCCGTCGCCTCCGAGCGGGGAACCCGCCGGCTCGTGGGCGTCGCAGCGCAGGGCATGACCGCCTGCCCGTGCGCGCAGGGGCTCGTCGCCGCGTCCGCCCGCGAGCGGCTGCTGGCCGACGGCTTCGACGACGACCAGGTCCACCGCATCCTCGAGCACGTCCCGGTGGCGACGCACAACCAGCGCGGCATCGGGACGCTGCACATCGGCGTGCCCGAGGGCAGCGACGTCGAGCTCGAGGCGCATACGCTCGTCGCGATCGTCGAGGAGTCGATGTCGAGCGAGATCTACGAGCTCATGAAGCGCTCCGACGAGGGCGCGGTCGTGGAGCGCGCGCACCGCCGCCCGCGCTTCGTCGAGGACTGCGTGCGCGAGATGATCCGGGGCGTCGTCGACACCTACGCCGACCTCGGCGCCGACACCTTCGTCTCCGCCCGACAGGAGAACCTGGAGACGATCCACCAGCACAACGTCGTGGCCGAGCGGTTCGGCCTGCTCGGCGAGCTGCGCCACGAGATCGCCACGGGCGAGCACCTGCGGCATCACACGTCGCGCCGCGAGTGGCTCGACGATCCCGGCGCCTGACGCGCAGGGGTCAGCGCAGGCAGGGCTGCAGGAGCGCGTGGACCCGTCGCGGCAGCGGCGAGGTCGCCGGATCCTGCCGGAGCGCCGCGGCGAGCGCGTCGAACTGCGCCGACGACGCCGACGCGGCGCTGGGCAGCCGACTCGTCACGCAGCGCGCGAAGGCCTCGTCGCCACCGCCCGTGCGGCCGCGCGCCGAGCGGCCCTCGCCCGCCAGGACAGCGACGGAGACGAGCACGGCGACCGCGGCGAGCACGGGCAGCAGGGCCCGCGGGGAGCGCGGTGTCCGCGCGCCGCCGTCGACCGGCACGACCTGCGTGCCGGCCAGGACGTCGCCGATCCGCTGGCGGCGCCGGCCCGTGACGAGCATCGTGATGAGGCCGGAGGCGTAGAGCACGGGCAGCGCGTCGAGCAGGCGCGCGACGTTGCGCACGAGCGCCTGGCCGACGGAGATGGGACCGCCGTCGTGGCGGACCACGCGGACGCCCGCCCAGCGCTTGCCCGGCGTCTGGCCGGTGGCCGCCTCGAAGAGCGTGGCGCAGGCCAGCCAGCCCGCCACGAGCAGGGCGACGGCGACCCCCACGCCATCGCCGGCGAGAGCAGTGCGCCGGCCACGAGCGCGGCCACGCCCAGCAGGAGCTGGTCGGCGATCGCCGCGTTGACCCGCCCGCGGACGGCGGCATCGGCGGCGACACGCGCGCCGCCGCCGAGCGATCCGACCGGCTGCTGGGCGCGGGGGACGGCGGGCTCGCGCCAGCCCGGCGGGGGAACGGAGGTCTCGTCGGCGAAGCCCATGTCCCAGCACGATCGGCGACACGGTGACGCGCCTTGAGGGTCAGCGCTGGAGCTTCGCGCAGCCGTCCAGCACGCCGCGCACCGGATCGATCTCGATGCCGACGTAGGCGTACTCCGCCGCCCGCGCGTAGACGCGGCGCGCGACGTCCCCGCCGAGGGCGGGCGACTTGCGCCCCTCGACGACCAGCAGGCGGAACCGCGGCCCGCGGACGAGCACCGCCGGGTCGCCGCCGACGTCGTACCGCCGGACCACGCGCGTGGCGCCGGCGTCGATGTCGGCGCGAGCGGCCTGCAGGTTGAGCGCGCCGCGGACGCGCTGCGCGCCGCCGTCCTGCGCGCAGGACGCGACGCGGTCCGGCGCCGGGTCTCGCGTGCGACTGACGCCCACCACCAGGGCGGCCACGACGCCAGCAAGCGCGAGCGCCACGAGCGCGACGGCGAGCCTCACGGCGTCGTGGGCTCGTGGCGGCGGCGGCGCTCGGCCTCACGCAGCAGGCGCCGCAGGCCGAAGAAGTAGTCCACGCCGGAGATGATCGTGATCGCCACCGTCACGTAGACGAGCGCGTCGAGCCACGCCGGCGAGCCGTCCTCGGCGATCAGGCACAGCACGCACGCGACCTGCACCATCGTCTTCGCCTTGCCCCACCAGTTCGCGGCGATGACGACGCCCTGCGAGGTGGCCGCCATGCGGGTCGCCGTCACCGCGAACTCCCGGGCGATGATCACGGTGGCCACCCAGCCGGCCAGGCGGTTGAGCGAGACGAGCGAGATGAGCGCCGCGAGGATCAGCAGCTTGTCGGCGATCGGGTCCATGAGCTTCCCGAACGTCGTGATCACGTTGGAGCGCCGGGCGAGGTAGCCGTCGACCGCGTCGGTCACCGACGCCACGACGAAGACGATCGCCGCGTAGAGGTCGCCGTTGGGCGTCTCACCGAGCAGCGCCGCGACCAGGACCGGCACCAGCAGGATGCGCAGGACCGTCAGCAGGTTCGGGAGGTTCAGCGGCAGCACGCGGTCGGGAGCATCCCAGGTGAAGGGCTCAGCGCCTCAGGTCGGGTCGACGGGCGGCATGGAGGTCTGGCGCGTGATCCCGATGCTGGCGAGCACGACGCAGGCCATCGCCGCGAGCTCGCGCGCGCCGAGCGCCTGGCCGAGGACGATGAAGCCCGCGAGGGCGGCGATCGCTGGCTCGAGGCTCATGAGCACGCCGAAGACGTTGACCGGGATGCGCCGCAGCGCCTCGGTCTCCAGCGAGTACGGGATGACCGAGCTCAGCAGCGCCACCGCGACGCCCGTGAGCAGCACGCCGCCCTGGAGCAGCGCTCCCGGTCCCTCCGCGAGCCCTGGCACGACCGGGACGAGCGCCGCGGGGACCGAGGCCAGCGCGAGGCCCTGACCGCCGCGGAACATGCCGCTGGCGCGCTGCGCGATGAGGATGTAAGCCGCCCAGCACGCCCCGGCGGCGAGGACGAAGAGCAGGCCGAGCGTGTCGACCGACCCGCCGCCCGGGTCGGCGAGCAGGACGATGCCGATCGCGGCCAGCGCGGCCCACGCGAGATCGCTGCGGCGCCGCGAGCCGAAGACGGCGACGCTGAGCGGGCCGACGAACTCGATCGTCACCGCGATGCCGAGCGGCAGGCGATCCAGCGCCTCGTAGAAGAACAGGTTCATCGCGCCGAGCGTCAGCCCGAAGAGCACGCCGACCTCGAGCTGCTCGCGCGTGAAGCTCCGGACCGGCGGTCGCCAGACCGCCATGAGGATCACCGCGGCGAAGCCGAGGCGCAGCAACGACGCGCCGCCCGGCCCCAGGTCGTCGAAGATGGTGGCGGCCAGCGCCGCGCCGAACTGGATCGACGTCCCAGCGGCCAGCACGAGCCCCCACGCGGGCAGGCGCGGCGTGCCCCGCTCGGCTACGGCTTCAGACGGCGACCCGTCGCGAACAGCCATGAGCTCCAGGCCACCATCGCCGCCGCCAGGGTGCCGGTCACGCCGAGCGCGAGGACGACGGAGACGTCGCTCGTGCCGAGGAAGCCGTAGCGCACGGCCTGCACGAGGTAGAAGATCGGGTTGGCGTGGCTGAGCTCGTGCCACGGCGAGGGCAGCACGTCCACGGAGTAGAAGACGCCGCCGAGGAAGGTCAGCGGCAGGATCACGAGGTTGTTCACGAAGCCGGCGTGATCCCACGTCTCGGCGTAGACGCCCACCACGACGCCGAGGGAGCTGAACAGCACGAGCGCCAGCACGACGGCGAGCACGAGGACCAGCGGCTGGTGGACGGGCGCGCCCGTGACCGGCAGGGCGACGACGAGCAGCGAGACGCCGATCAGCAGCGCGCGGACGGCCCCGCCGAGCGACAGCCCGAGGTTGATCTCCCAGGGCCGCATGGGCGCGGCCAGGATGTCGTTGATGTAGCGGTCGAAGCGCGCCTGGAAGACCGAGCTCGAGTTGTTCGAGTAGGCCGCCTGGACCATGGCCATGATCGTCAGGCCGGGCACGATGAACTGGTCGTAGGGCACGCCGTCGACGCTGCGGATGCGCCCGCTCAGCGCCAGGCCGAAGACGAGGATGAACAGCAGCTGGGCGGCGACGGGCGCGACGATCGTCTGCGTCCAGAGCTTCAGGACGCGCAGGACCTCCCGCGACGCGAGCCAGGGCAGGCCGCCGGTCATGCGGCGGCCGTCTGCCCCATCGCCTTGACGTAGACGTCCGCGAGGGAGTCCGCCTCGTAGCTCGTGCGCAGGCCGGCAGCGCTGTCGCGCGCGATGACCTGGCCCGAGCGGATGAGCGCGATCTCCTCGCAGAGCTCCTCCGCCTCCTCGAGGTAGTGCGTCGTGAGCAGGATGGTCGTCCCCTGCTCGTGCAGGCGACGGATGTAGCGCCACAGCTCCAGGCGCAGCTCGAAGTCGACGCCCGCGGTCGGCTCGTCGAGGATGACCAGGCGCGGCTCGTGCATGAGCGCGCGGGCGAGCAGCAGCCGGCGGCGCATGCCGCCCGACAGCTTGGGCGCGCGGACCTCCGCCTTCGCGGTCAGGTCGAAGACGTCCATCATCTCGCGGGCGCGCGACCGTGCCCGCGACCGGTCGAGCCCGTAGTAGCCGCCGTGGTAGCGCAGCGTCTCCTCGACGTCGAGGAAGCGGTCGAGGTTGACGTCCTGCTCGGCGAGGCCGACGAGCCGGCGCGCGGCCATGGCGTCGTGCGGGTGGCCGAAGATCGAGATCTCGCCCTCGGTCACCCGGATGAGGTTGCAGACGGCGCTGATCAGCGTGGTCTTGCCCGCGCCATTGGGGCCGAGCAGGCCGAAGAAGTCGCCGTCGGCGACGCTGAGATCCAGGCCGCGCAACGCGGTGAAGCCGTCCTCGTAGGTCTTGGCCAGGCCACGGATGTCGAGTGCTGCGGCGATCCGTCCACCGTAGCCGCCCGCCGCCGGCCCCTTGACTTGGAGCGCGCTCGAAGTCCTAAGGTCAAGGCATGGAGCTCACCATCTCCGAGACCGCCGAGGCGGCCGGCGTCAGCGCCCACACGCTGCGGTACTACGAGCGCGCCGGCCTCCTGCGCGCCGTCGGGCGGGCAGGCTCCGGCCACCGCCGCTACTCCGAGCGCGACCTGGCGTGGATCGACTTCCTCACCAAGCTCCGCTCCACCGGGATGCCCATCCGCCAGGTCCGGCGCTACGCCGAGCTCGCGTGGGCCGGCGAGCACACCGAGCCCGAGCGGCTCGCCCTGCTCGAGGCCCACCGCGACCAGGTCCGCGCCCAGCTGGCCGAGACCGAGCGGTGCCTGGCCCGCATCGACTTCAAGATCGACACCTACCGCGAGAGGAACCCATCCGCATGAAGACCCGCACCCTCGGACCCGACGGCCCCACCGTCTCCGCCCTCGGCCTCGGCTGCATGGGCATGTCCGACTTCTACAGCGGCCGCGACGACGCCGAGTCGATCCGCACGATCCATCGTGCGCTCGACCTCGGCGTGACGATGCTCGACACGGCCGACATGTACGGGCCGTACACCAACGAGCAGCTCGTCGGGCAGGCCATCGCCGGGCGCCGCGACGAGGTCTTCCTCGCGACGAAGTTCGGCGTGGTCCGCAACCCGGAGGACCCGCAGGCCCGCGGCGTCAACGGCACCCCGGACTACGTCCGCTCGTCGGTGGAGGGCTCGCTGCGGCGCCTCGGCGTCGACCACATCGACCTCTACTACCAGCACCGCATCGACCGCTCGACGCCGATCGAGGAGACCGTCGGGGCGCTCGGCGAGCTCGTGCAGGAGGGCAAGGTCCGCTACCTCGGCCTGTCCGAGGCGTCGGCGCAGACCATCCGCCGCGCCCACGCCGAGCACCCGATCACCGCGGTCCAGAGCGAGTACTCGCTGTGGTCGCGCGAGCCCGAGGACGAGGTCCTCGACG
>JAXDGY010000373.1:0-5306 GCA_034664785.1 Solirubrobacteraceae bacterium | reverse complement strand
AACGCCCGCTCCGAGCGTGTCCCGCCGGTGGCCGGCGACGGGCGCTCGAGCTGCGCCGCGACCGGCGGGCCGGTGCTGCCGTTGCCGTTGCCCGCCGCGGACGGCGGCGCGCCGGCCCCGGTCGCCGGCTGCGCGAGCCACGAGGCGACCAGCGCGGGCGCCAGCTCGGTCCGCTCGGCGACCAGCCGGGTCAGGTCCTCGCGGACCGCGCTGGGCGGGATCCCGGCGAACACCGGGCGCAGCGCGTCGATCACGCGGTCCTTGCCCTCGGCGGTGTCGAGGTCGGCCTGGTCGAGCTCGCGCTCGACGCGGAAGCGGACGAACGGCTTGGACGCGTCGACGAGCGCGCGCATCGCCGCCGGCCCCTCGGACTGGACGAGGTCGGCGGGATCCGCGCCGTCGGGCAGCGGGACGACCCGGAGCTCCAGCCGGCGCCCGGCGGCGACCTTGGCCGCGCGCAGCATGGCCTCCTGGCCGGCGCTGTCGGCGTCGAGCGCGAGGGCCACGACCGGCGCCAGGCGCGAGAGCTCGGCGACCTGCTCGGCGGTCAGCGCGGTGCCCATCAGCCCGACGGTGTTGCGCAGGCCGGCCTGGTGCAACGCGATGACGTCGGTGTAGCCCTCCGCCAGGATCACCGTGCCCGCCTTCGTCGCATGCGCCCGGGCGATGTCCGACGCGTAGAGGTTCTGGCCCTTGTGGAACAGCTCGCCGTCGGCGGAGTTCAGGTACTTGGGCCCGCGGTCCTCGTCGTCCAGGCGGCGCGCGCCGAAGCCGAGCACCCGGCCACGGCGGTCGGCCAGCGGGAACATCACCCGGCCGCGGAAGCGGTCCAGCAGCCCACCCGTGGACTTCGAGCGCTGAGCCAGCCCCGCGTCGTAGAGCTCCTGGTTCGAGAAGCCCGCGCGCCGCGAGGCGAGCAGCACGACGTCCCAGCGCTTGGGGGAGTAGCCGACGCGGAACTCGCGCAGGACGGCCTCGTCGAGACCCCGTGCGGCGAGGTACTCGCGGGCCTTGGCGGCCTCCGCCGAGTCCCACAGGTAGCGCGAGTAGAAGGTCGCCGTCCGCTCCAGCAGCTCCAGCAGCCGGTCGCGGCTGCGCCGCCGCTCGGCCGCCTGGGGATCCTCCTCCTCCAGCTCAAGCTCGATCCCGGCGCGATCGGCCAGGTACTCCAGCGCGCCGCGGAAGTCGAGGCCCTCCTTGAGCTCGACGAAGCGGAACAGGTCGCCGCCCTCCCCGCAGCCGAAGCACTTGAACAGCTTCTGGGACGGCTCGATCCCGAACGACGGCGAGCGCTCGTCGTGGAACGGGCACAGCCCCGTCCAGCGGGCCGGCCCGGCCTTGCGCAGCTCGGTGTACTGCGAGACCAGGTCGACGAAGTCGACCGCGTCGCGGACCTTCTCCTTGGCGTCGGCGGCGTAGCGGGGCATCAGGAGGGACCGTGGTACCAGGGCGGCGCCTCGAGCGCGGCCCGCAGCGCGGCGTGCCCGCCCTCCAGGACCGGCTGCCCGTGGGTCACCAGGACGCGCTCGACATCGGGCACGGCGTCGACGATCCGCGCCAGCGTCGGCTTGTAGCGCCGCTCGTACCAGTCCAGGCGCCTGGCGGTCAGCGGCTCCTGGATCCAGACGCGCAGGGCTCCGCCGTGCTCGACGACGACGTCGCCGAAGGCGATCGCGCGGGCGGCGGGCAGGTGGAGCGGCAGCTCGGTGCGCGGCGGGCTGCCGACCGCGAAGGCCTCGACGCCGTCGAGCGCCGTGCCGGGCGCCAGCGGCTGGAACGGCGTGCCGTCCTGAAGCCGCGACGACACGTTGGGGTGCCCGTGCATGGTCGCCCCGTAGCGCGCAGCCAGCGGCTCGGCGCTGCGCGTGTGGTACGGCAGCGTGATGAGGATCCGGACCGGGCCCGCGACGAGGTCGTCGAGCAGCCCGGGCTCGTCCGGGTCGAGCAGCGGGTCGACCAGCAGCGTCCCGTCCTCCCCCACGAGCGCGTAGGAGGCGACCGTCTCGAAGCCGCGCGGGTGCCACTCGGGGTGCCGGCGCTCCCAGGACCAGAGGCCGGGCTGCAGCTCAGAGGGCGAAGGCATCGGGCACCGCGAGCGCCTCGAAGGCGCGGATGCAGTAGCGGTCGGTCATGCCGGCGATGTAGTCGGTCACCCGCTGCGGGAGGTCGGCGCCCGGCGCGCCGCCGCCGTCGGGCGGGCCGCCCGGGAGGGCCGCGTAGTGGTCGAAGAGCGTGCGGATGACCGTCTCGATCTTCGCGTGCTCCCGGCGGGCGGCCGGCCCGAGGTAGACGTGGTCGAACATGAACGTGCGCAGCTGCGCCATCGCCGCGCCCGCCTCGCCGCCCTGCACGATGTCCCCCGCGACGTCGGAGGACTCGACCAGGTCGTGCACCAGGCGGTCGATCCGCGCCGAGCCCGTCCCGCCGAGCACGGCGATCGGCTCGGCGGGCAGGTCGCGCTGGTCGAGCACGCCCGCCCTGATCGCGTCGTCGATGTCGTGGTTGATGTAGGCGATCCGGTCGACGAGCCGCACGATCCGGCCCTCCAGCGTCCGCGGCAGCGGCGCGCGCCCCGAGTGGCAGACGATGCCGTCGCGGACGTCGTCGGTGAGGTTCAGCCCGCGCCCGTCGCGCTCGAGCACGTCCACGACGCGCAGGGAGTGCTCGTAGTGCCGGAAGCCGAGGTCGAAGCGCTCGCGCAGCGCGTCGTCGAGGAACGCCTCGCCGATGTGGCCGAAGGGCGCGTGCCCGAGGTCGTGGCCGAGGCCGACGGCCTCCACCAGATCCTCGTTGAGCCGCAGCGCCCGCGCGACCGTCCGCGAGATCTGGGTGACCTCCAGGGTGTGGGTCAGGCGGGTGCGGTAGTGGTCGCCCTCGGGGGCGACGAACACCTGGGTCTTGTGCTTGAGGCGGCGGAAGGCCTTGCAGTGCACGATCCGGTCGCGGTCGCGCTGCAGCGGCGTGCGCAGGCCGCAGTCCTCCTCCGGCTCACGGCGGGTCGGCGGGTAGCTCCGGGCCGCCCGCGGCGAGAGCTCCTCGGCCTCCCACGCCCGCCGCCGGTCCGCGTAGGCGCGGGCCACGGGGCCGGGGTGTGCGTGCGGATCCACCCGTCCATTCTCCCATCCGCGGCGGCACGCCCCCGGGCGGGCGCCGCGGGACCTTGTTCTTGGACTAGGCGGGCGACGGGTCCTGCGCGCGGATCGCCGCCTGCGCGGCTGCGACGCGGGCGACCGGGACCCGATAGGGCGAGCAGGAGACGTAGTCGATGCCCGAGTGGTGGAAGAACTCGATCGAGTCCGGGTCGCCGCCGTGCTCGCCGCAGACCCCGAGCTCGAGCCCGAGCTTCGTCTTGCGGCCCAGCCAGGCGCCCATGCGGAGCATCTGACCCACCCCGGGCGAGTCCAGCGTCTCGAACGGGGAGCGGTCGAGGATCTTGGTCTCGATGTAGCGCCCGAGGATGCTGCCCTCGATGTCGTCGCGCGAGAAGCCCAGGCCGGTCTGCGTCAGGTCGTTGGTGCCGAACGAGAAGAAGTCCGCGTGGGTGGCGATGTGGTCGGCCAGGAAGCAGGCCCGCGGCAGCTCGATCATCGTGCCGATGAGGTAGTCCTCCCCCGCGGTCAGCCCGTGCTCGGCCCCGAGGCGCTCGATCATGCCGCGCATGAGCTCGAGCTCCCGCTCGTAGTCCACGAGCGGGACCATGATCTCGAAGGGCGGCAGCTTGCCCGCGCCGCCGCCGCCGCCGGCGCCGGCGTCGCGGACCTTCACCGCGGCGGCGAAGATCGCGCGGACCTGCATCGCGTAGATCTCGGGGTGCAGGATGCCGAGGCGCACGCCCCGCGTCCCGAGCATCGGGTTGGCCTCCTGCAGGGCGCTGACGCGCTCGAGGGTCCGCTCGAGCTGCGGCAGGTCGTCCGATGCCTCGATCCGTGCCCGCTCGACCTCCTGCTCGACGACGTGGCGCTGGGGCAGGAACTCGTGCAGCGGCGGGTCGAGCAGGCGGATGGTCACCGGCAGGCCGTCCATCGCGGCGAACAGGCCGGCGAAGTCCTCCTCCTGCAGGGGACGCAGCTTCTCCAGGCGCTCGTCGCGCTCCTCGTCTGTGCCGGCGAGGATCACGTCGGCCATCAGGTGCTGCCGCTCGCCGAGGAACATGTGCTCCGTCCGGCACAGCCCGATGCCCTCGGCGCCGAACTCGCGCGCCTTGGCCGCGTCCTCGGGGGTGTCGGCGTTGGCGCGCACGCCGAGGACGCGCAGCTCGTCGGCCCACGACAACACGGTCTCGAAGTGCTCGGTGACCGGCGGGTCGCCCAGCGGGACGTCGTCGGTGGTGATGCGCCCCGTCGTTCCGTCGATGGCGATGAGGTCGCCCTCGTGCAGGACCGTCTCGCCGGAGCGGACCTCGCCGGCGTGGAGGTCGATCTCCAGGTCGCTCGCGCCCGTGACCGCCGGGCGGCCCATGCCGCGCGCGACGAGCGCCGCGTGGGAGGCCTTGCCGCCCTCGGAGGTCAGGATGCCCTTGGCGGCGTGGAAGCCGGCGACGTCGTCGGCCTCGGTGAACGGGCGCACCAGCACGACCTCCTCCCCGCGGGCCGCGGCGTCGACCGCGGCCTGGGCGGTGAAGACGATCGCGCCCTTGGCAGCGCCCGGCGAGGCCGCGACCCCCCGGGCCAGCACCTCGAACTCCGCGTCCTGCGCGAAGGTCGGGTGCAGCAGCGCGTCCAGGGACGCGGCGTCGATCGTGGACAGCGCCTCGGCCTTCGTGAGCAGCCCCTCCCCCACGGCGTCGACCGCGAAGCGCACGGCCGCCTGCGCGGGACGCTTGGCGTTGCGCGTCTGGAGCATGTAGAGCTGCCCCTCCTCCACGGTGAACTCCGTGTCCTGCATGTCCTTGTAGTGGCCCTCCAGCGTGCGCAGGATCTCCATGAGCTGGGCGTGGGCCGCGGGCATCGCCGTGGCCAGGTCGGCGATGTCCTGGGTGTTGCGCACGCCCGAGACGACGTCCTCGCCCTGGGCGTTGACGAGGAAGTCGCCCGAGGGATCCGGCGCGCCGGTGACCTCGTCGCGGGAGAAGGCCACGCCCGAGCCCGAGGTGTCGCCCTTGTTCCCGAAGACCATCTGCTGGACGTTGACCGCGGTGCCCCAGTCGTCCGGGATGCGGTTGATCTGCCGGTAGGAGACGGCGCGGTCGCCCATCCACGAGTCGAACACGGCGCGGATGGCGCCCTCGAGCTGGGCCTGCGGGTCCTGCGGGAAGTCGTAGAGCCCCTGGAAGCTGCGCGTGAGCTCCTCCAGGGCCGCCGCGTCGA
>JAXDGY010000372.1:0-10830 GCA_034664785.1 Solirubrobacteraceae bacterium | reverse complement strand
CTGCGCGAGGCGCTGCCGCCGAAGGAGCTCTCCGACCTGCTGGCCCAGCTCCCGCGCGGGTACGCCGAGGCGCTGCTCGGCTGACTTGATCGCGGGCGGCCGGCGGCCTAGTGGCGAGGGCCATGGCCGCCTTCCCCGGCTCCGAGCAGCCCCGCGGCCCCGATGACGTCGCGCCCGTCCCGCCCGACCTCGGGCTCTTCGCCCGGATCGAGGGCCTGGCCGGCGAGGAGCGGGCGCTGCTGGCCGTCCCCGACGCCGACCGCGACGACGCCCAGCGCGAGCGGCTGCGCGCGGTCGCGCATGAGCTCGACCGGATCTGGGCGCGGCTGCGCAAGCGGGCCGAGGAGCTCGCGGGGCGCGAGCCGGCGGACGGGTCGCGCCCGTAGGCGCCGCGGCGCGCTGCGGCCGCTCAGGGGGGACCGGCGCTCAGACGCGCGCGGCGACCGCGGCGACGATGGCTTCGGGCTCGGCCTCCACCGGTGCGCCGGCGACCAGCACCGTCGGCGTGCCCTGGATGCCGAGTTGGATCGCGCGGCCGGTCACGAACTCCGCCCACTCGAGATAGCGGTGCTGACGCACCCCCTCGGCGAACTCGAGGGCGGTGATTCCGGCGTCACGGCCGAGCGCGATGAGCTCCTCGTCGTTGAGGCCGGGACCGCCCTCGGGCGGCTGGGCGGCGAACAGCGCGTCCTTGTAGGCGGCGAAGCGCGCGACGTCGGCGGCGCAGCCCGAGGCCGAGGCGGCTCGTGAGGAGTAGCGCGTCGTCGAGAGCGGGTCGAGGAAGCCGAGCGTGTGGTAGTCGAGCTCCGCCGCCCCCTCGACGACGAGCGCGGCCAGCGCCGCGCCGGAGCGCGCCTCGAAGCGCCGGCAGAACGGGCACAGGAAGTCGATGAAGAGGTCGACGCGGACGGGCCCGTCGCCGAGGGCGATGGCGTCGCCCTCGGGCGTCGCCTCCAGCGGGATGCGCTCGGGCCTGGACGCAGGATCTGGTGCGTGCATGGCACAGCCCGTAGGCCACGGGGCGGTCCAGCCAAGCGGCGAGGTGGGGCCTCAGACGGGGACGGCCGCGCGCTCCCAGCGCGCCATCGGGACCCTGCCCCAGCGCGCGTCACGGGCGTAGGCCATGAGCGTGTCGAAGTAGGACGCCAGCGGCGGGGCCGGCGGCGTCAGCGCGGCGCCCGCGCCGCCGTCGAAGACCGACCGCATCCGGAAGTACGGCAGGAACACCCCGGCCTGGTCCTCGGCCGGCGGGTCGGTGCCGGGCGCCACGAAGGCGGGGGTCTCCCGCCCGAAGGCGCCGGCCGCGAGCGTCGCCAGCTCTTGGCAGCTCGGCGCGCGGTCGCCCGCGACGACGTGGAAGCGCTCCGTGCGCCGGGGGCCGGTCACGAGCTCGACGATCGCGTCGGCGACGACGTCGACGGGGACGATGTCGACGCGGCCGTCCGGGTCGGCGGGCACGCGGCTGAGCATCCCGCGCGCGAAGGCCTGCAGCGGCCAGTAGATGACGTTGAACGCGGGCGTCCACCCAGTCCTGCTGTCCCCCACGACGATGCTCGGGCGCAGGATCGCGACCGGCAGGCCGGCCGCCTCCACGAGGGCCTCGGCCTCGAGCTTGGTCTGCTCGTAGGTGTTGCGGTGACGCTGGCCCACGTCGCCGTCGGACTCGAGGATCCGGCCCTCGCGCTCGCCCGCGACGTAGGCGGTCGAGACGTGGACCACGCGGTCCAGGGCGCCGCGGGCCCGCGCGCGGCGCGCCAGGGCGAGCACCTCGGCGGTCCCGGCGACGTTGATCTGCCGCGCCTCGTCGAGCGGCAGCGCGAAGCTCACCGAGGCCGCGCAGTGCACGACGATGCCCGCCGCGTCCGCGACGGCGTCGAGCCCGCGCTCCGGGAGCCCGAGCCCAGGGCGCTCGAGGTCGGCGGCGACGGCACGCACGCGGCGCGGGTCGGGACGGTTCCCGGGGGCGAACAGCGTCGCCAGCACGCCGTCCATCCGCGCCTGCGCCTCGGCGTCGTCGGCCGCGCGCACGAGCGTCACGACGGGGCGGTCGGTGCGCTCGAGCAGGCGCACCAGCACCTCCATGCCGAGAAACCCGGTGGCGCCCGTGAGCACGATGCCCCGCGCGGGGCTCACGACGCGGCCCCGATCGCGTGGAAGCCACCGTCGACGTGGAGGATCTCGCCGGTGATCGCCCGCGACGCGGGGCCGAGGAGGAAGAGCACGGTCTCGGCGACGGGGCCCCGGTCGGCGGTGTCCCACCCGAGCGGCGCCTGCCGGCGCCACGCGTCGGCGAGGCCGTTGAACCCCGGGATCCCGCCCGCGGCGAGCGTCTCCAGCGGGCCCGCCGCCACGAGGTTGACCCGGACGCCGCGAGGGCCGACGTCACGGGCCACGTAGCGCGAGACGGACTCGAGCGCAGCCTTGGCCACGCCCATCCAGTCATACACTGGCCAGGCCATGGTGGCGTCGAAGTCTAGCCCGACGACGGCGCCGCCGCCAGGCTGCGCACGCTCGAGCAGCGGCAGCAGCGCCTGCGTCAGCGCCTTCAGCGAGAAGGCGCTGGTGCGGAACGCGGTCTCCGCCGACGCGGACGGCGTGTCCATGAACCCGCCGCCCAGCGCATCCGCCGGGGCGAAGGCGATCGCGTGCAGCACGCCGTCGACGCGGCCCCAGCGGGCGTCCAGCTCGTCGGCGAGCGCGGCCAGGTCGTCGGGGGCGTCCACGTCGAGCTCGAGCACCTCGACGGCGGCGGGCAACTGCGCGGCCGCCCGCTCGGTCATGCGCCGCGCGCGGCCGAAGCCGGTGAGCAGCACCTCGGCCCCGGCCTCCTGCGCCTGACGGGCGACCTCCCACGCGATGGAGTGGCGGTTGACGACGCCCGTGATGAGCAGGCGGCGCCCCTCGAGGCTCGTGCTCACAGCGGGATGTTCCGGGCCGGGCGGGCGGTGGCTGCCGGCGTGCCGAACGTCCCCAGCGCGCGTGCCAGGCGGATGCGGGTCTCCGATGGCGGGACGACCTCGTCGATGACGCCGGCCGCGGCCGACGCGACGGCGGTGAGGTGCTCGCCGGCGTAGCGGTCGGCCAGGGACTCGCGGGCCCGCGACGGGTCCTCCGCGGCGGCGATCTCGCGCCGGTGCACCAGGTCGACGGCCTGCTTGGGACCCATGACGCCCATCTGCGCGCGTGGCCAGGCGAGGACGAGGTCGGCCCCGAGGTCGCGCGAGTTCATCGCGATGAACGCACCGCCGTAGCCCTTGCGGAGCACCACGGTCAGCCGCGGCACGTGCGCGGCCGCGAAGGCGTGCACGAGCTTGGCGCCGTGGCGGATGACCGCCGCGCGCTCCTGGGCGGTCCCCGGCATGAAGCCCGGCGTGTCGACGAGGACCACGAGCGGCAGGCCGAACAGGTCGCACGTGCGCACGAACTTGGCGGCCTTGACCGCCGCGTCGGCGTCCAGCACGCCGCCGAGCCAGCCGGGCTGGTTGGCGACGACGCCGACGGCGTGCCCGTCCAGCCGCGCGAAGCCGGTCACGACGTTCCGGGCCCAGCGGGCGTTGAGCTCGAGCAGCCGGCCGCCGTCCACGAGCCGCTGGATCACGCCGCGCACGTCGTAGACCTCGCGTTCCTCGCCGGGAACGACGGCGTCGATCAGGCCGTCGGGCGGCGGCACGGCGGGCCACCGGCGGACGCCTTCGCCGGCGTGCTGGGGCAGGTAGTCGAGCAGGTCGCGGACCAGCCAGGCGGCGTCGAGGTCGTGCTCGGCGACGAGCTGGCAGACGCCGTTGCGCTCGTGGACCTTCGGGCCGCCGAGCGCCGCGAGGTCGACGTCCTCGCCCATGACCTCCTTCACGATGCCGGGGCCGGTCAGGAACATCGAGGCCTGCTTGGTCATCACGACCACGTCGGTCAGCGCGGGGGCGTAGGAGCCGCCGCCGGCCGACGCGCCGCAGATGACGTTGATCTGCGGGACGACGCCGGACAGGGCGACGTGCCGGCGGAAGATCCGCCCGTAGCCGCCGAGCGCGGCCACGCCCTCCTGCAGCCGCGCGCCCGCGGACTCGATGAAGCCGACCACAGGGATCCGGGCCCTCTCGGCGATCTCCAGCACGCGGCAGATCGTGTCGGCGTGCACCTCGCCCAGCGACCCGCCGAGGTAGACGGGATCCTGGGCGTAGCAGGCGATGGGCCGGCCGTCGACGTGGCCGGTCGCGCCCACGACGCCATCGCCGCCGACCGCGCGGTCCCCCATGCGGCCGGAGACGACGTCGGCCCGAATGAGGTGGATCGAGCCGGGGTCGCACAGCGCCTCCAGGCGCTCGAGCGGCGTCAGCTTGATGTCGAGGGAAGGAGCGAGCGTGAGGGTCATGCGGCCTCCAGGCAGAGCGCGACGTTGTGGCCGCCGAAGCCGAACGAGTTCGACAGCCCGACCGCAGGGCCGTGGTCCATGACGGCCAGGGGGCGGGCACGGCCGGGGACGTAGTCGAGGTCGAGGCCCTCCTCGACCTCCTCGTAGCCGAGGGTCGGCGGCGCGACGCGGTCGCGCAGCGCGAGCACGGTGGCGATCGCCTCCACGGCCCCGGCCGCACCGAGCAGGTGACCGATCGACGACTTCGTGGAGGACACCGGGATGCTGCCCGCCCGGTCCCCGAGGGCCAGCTTCAGCGCCACGGTCTCCGCGCGGTCGTTGAGCGGCGTCGAGGTGCCGTGCGCGTTGACGTAGTCGACGTCCGCGGGCTCGAGGCCCGCGTCGGCGAGCGCCAGGCGGATCGCCCGCGCCGGCCCCTTGCCGGCGGCGTCGGGGGCGGTGAGGTGGTGCGCGTCCCCCGTGGTGCCGTAGCCGCGCACGACGCCGGCGATGCGCGCGCCGCGCGCCAGGGCGGTGTCCTCGGCCTCGAGGACCAGGACGCCTGCGCCCTCCCCCATCACGAAGCCGTCGCGCCGGGCGTCGAACGGGCGCGAGACGCCCGACGGCGAGAGCGCGTTCATCGAGGCGAATGCGGCGCGGGCGAGCGGCGTCAGCGACGCCTCCGCCCCGCCCGTGAGCACGGCGTCGGCGTCCCCGTGCTCGATCAGCCGCATCGCCGTGCCGATCGCGTGCGCGCCGGCGGCGCACGCCGAGACGATGCCGAAGACGGGCCCTTGCAGGCCGTGGCGCAGCGACAGGCCCGCCGCCCCGGCGTTGCTCATCATGAGCGGGATGGCGAGCGGCGAGACCGCCCCCGCCCCGCTGTCGCGCAGCGCGTCGTGGTTGTCCTCGAGCGTCGTGATGCCACCGATCCCGGTGCCCATCACGCAGCCGACGCGCTCGGGGTCGTACACGCCGTCGCCCCAGCCTGCATCGTGGACCGCCTCGTCGGCGGCCACGATGCCGAGCTGCGCGAAGCGATCCGCGCGGCGGGCCTCCTTGCGGGAGAGGTGGTCGGTCGGCACGAAGGCCGTGCACGCGCCCTCGCCGCCCTCGACGGCGCCGGCCCCCGCGGTCCAGCGCTCGTGGAGGGTCCGGGCGCCGACGCCCAGCGGCGTCACGGCGCCCATGCCCGTGATGACGACGCGCCGCACGTGCGCTCAGCCCGCTCGTTCGACGACGGCGTCGATCGCGTCGCCGACGGTCTTGATCCGCTCGACGTCGGAGCCGGTCAGCTCGACGCCGTAGCGGTCCTCGACGATCTGCGACAGCTCGGCCAGGTCGAGCGAGTCGACGTCGAGGTCCTTGAGCTTCGCCTCGCGGACGATCTCCTCGGGCTCAGCGCCGAAGCTCTCGAGCGCCTCGACGACGGTGGTCTGGACGTCGGTCATGGTGATGGGCATGCGGTGCTCCTCTTGATCGTGGGTTGGAGGGGAAGAGCGGGGGCGGGGCCGTAGTGGACGAGCGCCGCGCCCCAGGCGAAGCCGGCGCCGAAGGCGCACAGCAGCACGCAGCCCGCGGCGGGCAGGCGGCCCGCGTCGGCGGCGGCGTGCAGCGCGAGCGGGATCGTCGCCGCGGAGGTGTTGCCGCGCCCGGCGATGTCGTCGGCGACGCGGTCGGGCGGGAGCCCGAGGCGCTCGCGCAGCGCGGTGGTCATGCGCCCGTTGGCCTGGTGGGGGACGACGAGGTCGACGTCGGCGAGCGCGAGGTCCGCGCGGGCGAGGACCTCGTGGCACGCCTGCTCCATGCGCGCGATGGCGTGGCGGAAGACCTCGTGGCCGTCCATGCGGATCAGCCCGTCGGCGCGCGCGGCGGTCAGCGCGCCGGACGCCGCGCCGTCGGAGCCCATGGTCGTCTCGGCGATCCGCCCCGCGCCGCCCTCGACGAGCACGACGGCCGCCGCGCCGTCGCCGAACAGGGAGGCGGTGCCGCGCTCGGCAGGATCGGCGTTGCGGCTCAGCGCGTCGGCGCCGATGAGCAGCACCCGCTCCGCGCGGCCGCTCTCGATGAGGGCCGCGCCCTGCGCCAGCCCGGCGATGAAGCCGGTGCAGGCCAGGCCGACGTCCCAGGCCATCGCCTGGCCGGCGCCGAGCAGGCCGGCGACGAGCGGTGCGGCCTGCGGGAAGATGTCGTCGGCGCTCGAGGTCGCGACGAGGACGGCGTCCAGGCTCCCCGCGGGGACGCCGGCACGGTCCAGCGCCTCGTGGCCGGCGGCGGCCGCCAGCTCGTCCAGGCGCTCGGTCCCGGCGAGATGGCGGCGCTCGCGGATCCCCGTGCGGCGCAGGATCCACTCGCCGTCGACACCCGCCCGCGCGCCGACCTCGGCGTTCGACACGACGGTGGGCGGCAGCGCGATGCCGAGCGCGGCGATCCCGGCGCTCCGGTGCGCGGGCGCCTGCGTCGCGAGGCGGGCGGCACCCGCGGCGGGGACGGCGAGCAGCTCAGGCGGCATGGGCGGTCTCCAGGAGCGCGCCGGCCGAGGAGACGGCCAGCGCCGGATCGCAGCGCCGCGCGAGCTTGGCGAGGACCTCCCCGGGTCCGGTGTCGACCAGCGCCGACGCGCCCAGCGCGACCAGCGCCTCCACCGTGCGGCGCCACAGGACGGGGCGCACGAGGGCGTCGGCCAGCTCGGCGACCGGGTCGCGGAACGGGGCGGCGCTGGCGCACGACAGGACGGTGAGCTGCGGCGCCCGCCACGCCACCCGCTCGAGCGCGGCCCGGAACGGAGCGACGGCGGCCTGCATCTGCGGCGAGTGAAAGGCGCCGGCGACGTCGAGGGCCATGGCGCGCATGCCGGCCGCGCGGGCGGCGGCGGACGCCTCGCGCAGCGCGTCCGGGCCGCCGGACAGGACCACCTGCCCGGGCGCGTTGTCGTTGGCGACGCTCACGCCGTGGCGGGCGGCGAGCGCGGCGACGGAGGCTGGCGTGCCCCCCAGCACCGCGAGCATCGTGCCCCCGCCGCCGGCCTCGCCCGACTCGGCCATCAACCGGCCGCGCAGGACGACGAGCTCGAGCGCCTCGAGCTCGTCCACGGCCCCGGCGGCGGCCAGCGCCGTGAGCTCGCCGAGCGAGTGCCCGGCGAGGGCGGTCGGCGCCACGCGGCCCTGCAGGCGCGTCCAGCCCGCCAGCGACGCGCAGAAGATCGCGGGCTGCGCGTAGCGCGTCGACTCCTCCACCCGGTCGAAGGGGTCCTCGCCGGTCAGCCGGAGCACGGCCTCCAGGAGGTCGGGACGGGCGGTGGCGACCAGCTCGCGCATCCCGGGGACCTGGCTGCCCTGCCCGGGGAAGACGACGGCGGTACGGGTGGCGGGAAGCACTCCGACACCGTGGCCCGTGGCTGCACCGATCGAAAGCCATCCCCTCCGACCGGGGGGTGCGCGGGGCCTCCGTCGGGGGGGTCAGCTCAGCAGGCCGAGCCGCTGGGCGCGCTGCACGGCCTCGGCCCGGTTGCGGACCTCGAGCTTGCGGTAGACCGCGCTGGTGTGCTCCTTGACCGTGTGCGGCGAGAGGTGCAGCTCGAGCCCGATCTCGCGGTTCGTCGCGCCGCTGGCGATGCCGCTGAGGACGTCGCGCTCGCGGTCGGAGAGCCCCGGACCGGCGGGCGCCGTGACGTCGTCCTCGTCGAACACCGTCATCCCCAGGCAGACCATCCGCACGGCGCGGGCGACGTCGGGCGCGGGCCAGTCCTTCGGGACGAAGCCGTGGGCGCCGCAGGCCCGCGCGGTGGCGGGCGAGACCCGTCCGGCGCCCGAGATGAGCAGGACGCGCAGCCCCGGGCGCGTGAGGTGCAGGCGCTCGCAGATGTCCGGGCCGGACTCGTCCCCGACGAAGAGGTCGACGAGCGCGATGTGGGGCTGGTAGCGGCGGGTGAGCTCGATCGCCTCGGCGGACTGGCGCGCCGACAGGCAGCGCTCGACCCAGGGCAGCTCGCCGAGCATGAGCCGGAAGCCCCAGTGGACGACGTCGTGGTCGTCGACCACGAGCACCCGGAAGCGCTTCTCGTGTTCCTCGGTCACCGTCATTCCGCCACCGCCGCCTCACCGTGGACCAGCAGCCGCACGAGCCATGTCCCCGCAGGCTGGCGGCCGAACTCCACCACGCCGCCGAGGTTCAGCGCCTCGAGCGCCGCGAGGCGCAGGCCCATCCCCGCGTGCCCCGGGCGGCGCGGCCCGACCCCGTCGTTCTCGACCTCGAGCATGAACGTGCCGTCGCGCCGCTGCACGCGGACGACGACCCGCTCCGGATCGGCGTGCTTGCGCGCGTTGCGCACGGCCTCGGCCAGCACGGACTGCGCCAGCGGCTCGATCGAGGGCGGCACCGGGGCGACCGGGCCCTCGACGGCGAGCCGCAGGTCGGGGTGCTGCCCCTGGAGGCGCTCGAGCTCGGCCGCGAGCGTCGTCCCGCTCGGGCGCGACGGGCGCCCGAGCGGCCGCTGGAGCGCCGCGCGCAGCTCGCCGAGCGCGGCGAGGACCTCCTCGGAGCAGCGGGCGCGCGCCTCGTCGGACAGCGGGCCCTCCGAGGACAGCGCCAGCGACACGCCGAACAGCCGCTGCACGACGTGCTCGTGCACGTCGCGGGCGAGCCCGATGCGCTCCTCGAGCTGGTGGGCGCGCTGGCGCTGCGCGGTCGCCGTCCGCGACGTGAAGGCGAGCGCGAGCGTCTTGCCGAGCGTCCACAGCAGGTCCCGGCGCTCCGGATCCAGCGCGGTGGCCTCCGTCCCCGGGTCCAGGAGGATGACGCCGATCCAGCTCCCCGACGCGGCGATCGGGACGTAGACGAGGCCGTGGTCGCCGGCGAGCTCGGCGAACGGCGGGCTGATGTCCTGGGCGGCGCCCGGGCCGGCCTCCAGCACGCGGTCCTCGAGCAGCGCCTGGCGGGCCGGCGGCGCGTCCTCGAGGCTGATGTGCCGCTCGTGGAAGCGCTGGAGGGGGACGTCGTGGGCGCCGACCGCGCGCACCCGGCGCCGCGCGTCGTCGTAGTGGAAGATCACCGCCCGCCGCATCCCGGTCAGGCGGCACACCGCCCCGGCCAGGCGGGAGAAGAAGTCGTCGGAGACCGCGTCGGCGTCGGCCTGGGCGAGGACGTCGACGAACAGCTCCAGCGCCGGGGCGATCGACGAGGACAGGGGCTGGCTCGGCGGGACGGCCGTCACGACACCATGGTGGCGAACTTGTCGCGCCGGCGTGCCACCGCTCCCCCGATCGGGGGGCCACGTCCGGCAGGGTGGCACTGCGAGGATGGCGCCATGCGCGCGTTCGCCGAGCTCGCCGCCGATCCCGACCCGTCCCTCGACGAGCTCGCGCTCGCCCTCGCCGCCGAGTTCCGCCCGGTCGACGCGCCCGCCGCGCTGGAGCTGCTCGACGCGCTCGGCGCCGACGTGCGCCAGGCCGTCGAGGAGACGGCCGGGGTCCCGGAGGCCCAGGCGGCGGCGTGCGCCGACGTCCTCGGGGGCGAGCACGGCTTCGCCGGCGACCGCAAGCGTTACGACGATCCCGCCAACTCGATGCTCGACGTGGTGCTGTCGCGCCGGCGCGGACTGCCGATCCTGCTGTCGGTCGTCTACGTCGAGGCGGCCCGCCGCGCCGGGGTGCCGCTGCGGGGCGTCGGCCTGCCCGGCCACTTCGTGGTCGGGCACTTCGGCACGACCCCGCCCCTGCTGCTCGACCCGTTCGCCCGCGGGGCGGGGCTCGCAGCCGACGACGCCGACGCCGCCTCGCTGCGCCCCTGGAGCGCGCGGGAGGTCGCGATGCGGATGCTGAACAACCTCTTGGCGTCCTACGAGCGGCGCGGGGACCTCGGCGCGGCGATCCACGCGGCCGAGCTGCGGCTGGCGCTGCCGGCGGGCGAGGCGGTCCACGACGCGCTCGCCATGCAGGCACGCGGCCTCAAGTCGCGCCTGAACTGACGCGGCGCTCAGTGCTCGCTGGAGGCGGCCCAGATGTTGATGCCGGCGTCGACCGCGTGCTCGTCGATCGCGGCGAGCTCCTCGGGGGTGAAGTCGAGGTGGTCCAGCGCGCCGAGCGAGTCGTCGAGCTGCACGACGCTGCTGGCGCCGACGAGCGCCGAGGTGACGCGAGGGTCGCGCAGCACCCACGCGATCGCCATCTGGGCGAGCGTCTGACCGCGCTCGGCCGCGATCGCGTTCAGCGCGCGGACGTGGGCGAGACGGTCCTCGGTCAGGAAGCCCTCGTCCATGAAGCGCCCTTCCGCGGCGCGCGAGCCCTCCGGGATCCCGTCGAGGTAGCGCGAGGTCAGCAGGCCCTGCGCCAGCGGCGAGAAGGCGATGCATCCGACGCCTTCGGTCTCCAGCACGTCGAGCAGCTCGCCCTCGATCCAGCGGTTGAACATCGAGTAGGACGGCTGGTGGATGAGCAGCGGCGTGCCCAGCTCGCGCAGGATGCGCACGGCCTCCTTCGTCCGGGCGG
>JAXDGY010000371.1:0-9873 GCA_034664785.1 Solirubrobacteraceae bacterium | reverse complement strand
CGCCGCCCGTGCCGGACGAGGACGCCCTCCCTGGCATCGCCGAGAACGACCCACCGAACTCCGGCTGATCGGACGCCGGCCGCCCTCAGCGCCGGCCGGCGACATCCGCCAGCAGCGCCGCGACCAGGCCGTCGGGCGTGTGCGCCGTGGCCTCGACGTCGGGCTCGCGCCCGAGCGCGCGCAGCGCGTCGCTGGTGATCGGGCCGATCGAGACCAGGCGCGGACCGTCCAGCGTCCCTGCCGCCTGGTGGAAGAAGCGGGCGCTGGAGGCGCTCGTGAAGGTCGCGTAGTCGCTGCCGAGCGCCGCCGCGCGGGCGTCCGCGCCGAGGTCCTCCGCCACGGTGCGATACAGCGCCAGCACCTCGACCTCCGCGCCGCGCTCGCGCAAGGCGTCCGGCAGTACGTCGCGGGCCTCCTCGGCGCGGGCGATGAGCGCCCGGCGCACGGGGACGTCGCGCAAGGCCTCGACGAGCGACTCGGCCACGGAGCGCTCGGGGACGACGTCCGCCGCGATCCCCTGGGCCCGCAGCGCCCGCGCGGTGCCGGGCCCGATGGCCGCCACCGTCGCGCCCGCGAGCGCCCGCGCGTCCCGTACCCCGTCGGCGGCGAAGAACCGCTCGACGCCGTTGGGCGAGGTGAAGCAGACGAGGTCGAACTCCGAGAGGTCCCCGACGGGCGGGTCGAGCGGCTCGACGCGGATCGCGGGCGCCTCGACGACCCGCGCGCCGAGCGCGCGCAGGCGCCCGGCCAGCGCGCTCGCCTGTGCGCGGGCGCGGGTCACGGCGACCGACACGCCGGCCAGCGGCCGCGCCGCCGGCAGCCACGCCAGCTCCTCGTGCAGGGCCGCGACGGGGCCGACGAGCGTGATCGCGGGGGCGCGCACGCCGGCCGCCGCGGCCGCCGCCGGCAGCTCCGCGAGCGTCGCGCGGGTCACCCGCTGGTCGGGCAGCGTGCCGCGCTCGACGATCGCGGCGGGCTCGTCGGGCGAGCGGCCGCCGGCGACCAGGCGGTCGGCGATCCGCTCGAGCTGACGGACGCCCATGTAGAAGACCAGCGTCCCGGGGAACGCGGCGAGCGCCGGCCAGTCGATCTGGGTCTCCGGCTTGGCCGGGTCCTCGTGGCCCGTCACGAACGCGACGGCGGAGGCGAGCAGGCGCTGGGTGACCGGGATGCCCGCGTAGGCCGGGGCCGCGATGCCCGCGGTGATGCCGGGGACGACCTCGAACGGGATGCCCGCCGCGGCGCACGCCTGCGCCTCCTCGCCGCCCCGGCCGAACACGAACGGGTCCCCGCCCTTCAGGCGCACCACGCGGCGCCCCTGCCGCGCGTGCTCGACGAGCAGCGCGGTCGTCTGCTCCTGCGGGACCTGGCGCCCGCCGCCGATCTTGCCGACGTCGACGAGCTCGGCGCCGGGGCGGACGAGCTCCAGCGCCGCCGCGGGGACGAGGTTGTCGTGGAGGACCACGTCGGCGGCACCCAGCAGCTCGAGCGCCCGGGCGGTCAGGAGCCCCGGGTCACCGGGCCCGGCGCCGACGAGCGCCACGCTGCCCGCCGTGCTCACGGGCCGAGCAGCTCCCCCGCGCCCGCGGCCAGCAGGCGGCCCGCCACCAGGGTGCCGAGGGCCTCCGGATCGTCGCCCCGCAGCTCGTCGGTCACCCAGGCCGAGCCGTCGCGCGCGCCGACCCAGGCGCGCAGGACCAGGCCGTGCAGCTCGCCCGGGACGGCGAGGGCGCCGACCGCGCTGTGGCAGTCGGCCTCCAGATCGCGCACCACGGCGCGCTCGGCCCGCAGGCAGTCCCACGTCGGGCCGCCGTCGAGCCCGACGTCCAGCCCCGCGCGGCCTTCGAGGACCACGACGCCCTGGCCGGCGGCCGGCACGAGGTCGAGCAGCGCGTCGATGTCCTCCTCGCGCCCGAGTCGCTTGAGGCCGGCGGCGGCGAGCACGAGCCCGTCGTACTCGCCGTCGGCGAGCTTGCGCAGGCGCGTGTCGACGTTGCCGCGGACCTCGACGACCTCGACGTCCTCCACGGTGGCCCGCAGCTGCGCCGCGCGGCGCGGCGAGGACGTCCCGATGCGGCCGGCCAGGCGGCCGCAGAGCGCGTCGCGCGGGTCCTCGCGCTCCAGCGCGCCGACGAGCGCGAGGCCGTCGGGCAGCTCGGAGGGCACGTCCTTGGCGGAGTGCACGGCGACGTCGATCTCGCCCGCCAGTAGCGCGCGCTCGAGCTCGCGGACCCACTTGGCCTTGTCCTCCGCGGCGCGGTCGCGGTCGCCGGCGGTCGTGATGGGGACGATCTCGTGGCGCCCGCCGAGCGCGGCGTCGGCCAGCCGGGCCTGCGCCAGGGCCAGGGCGCTGCCCCTGGTCCCGATCCTCACGATCCGGTGCCGGCGCTGCGCCCGCGGCGCTCGGACATGTCGTGCACCTCACCCGGGTGCGCGGCCGTGTCGCCGTCGCCGTCGTGCGCGCCCTCCAGGCCGAAGAGCTCGCGGACGATCTGCAGCCGCCCGTGGCCCGAGCCGCCGGGCTGCTCGGAGAGGCCCTTGAGGCGGATCGTCGGCTCGTGGAGCAGCCGTTGCATGACCGACCGCGCGACGGCCTCGATGCGGGCCAGGTCGCGCGGCGACGCGGACTCCCAGCGCCCGGCGTTCTCGGCGAGCACGGTGTCCACGATCGCGGTCCCGTGCTCGCGCAGGCCCGCGATCGTCGGGCGGACATCGAGCTGGCCCATCCAGCGGGCGAAGCGGACGATCTCCTCCTCGACGATGATGGTCGCGCGGTCGCGCTCGCCCTCGCGCACGGAGAGGTTGCGGGCCACGACGGCCTGCAGGTCGTCGATGTCGTAGAGCGTGACGCCGTCGAGGTCGCCGCAGGCGGCCTCGATGTCACGCGGGACCGCGATGTCGATCAGGACGAGCGGGCGCCCGCCGCGGGCCGCCATGACCAGCTCGAGCTCCTCGACCCCGACGATGGGATGCGGTGAGGCGGTCGAGGAGACGACGATGTCGGCCTGCTCGAGGCGGTCGGGCAGCTCGTCGAGGGAGACGACGCGCCCGTTGAAGCGCTCGGCCAGCGACAGCGCGCGCTGCGCATGGCGGTTGGCCACGAAGATCGTGGTGACGCCCTGGTCCGCCAGCGCGCGCGCCGTGAGCTCGGCGGTCTCGCCCGCGCCGATGATCACGACGTCGCGGTCGGCGAGCTCCCCGACGGCGTCCTGGGCCAGCTCGACGGCCACGGTGGAGACGCTCAGGCGCGAGGCGCCGATCTCCGTCTCGGTGCGCACGCGCTTGCCGGTCTGCAGCGCCGCCGTGAACAGCCGGTTGGTCAGCGGGCCCGTCGTGCCGGCGCCGAGCGCGGCCTCGTAGGCGCGCTTGACCTGGCCCTGCACCTCGGCCTCGCCGACGATCATCGACTCCAGGCCGCTCGTGACGCGGTAGAGGTGGCGGGCGGCGTCGCAGTTGCGCGGGGTGTAGACCATCGCGGCGAGCTCGGTCGGGCGGATGCCCGTGCGGCGCGCCAGCCGCGTGAGCAGCTCGGACTCGGCCTGCACCGCGTCGGCGGCGACGACGTAGAACTCGGTGCGGTTGCACGTGGAGATGACCACGGCCTCCTGCACGACGCCCGGCTCGGCCAGCTCCTGGCAGAAGCGCTCGGCCTGGAGCTCGGTGAGCGCGAGCTTCTCGCGCAGCGCGACGGGCGCGGTCTTGTGCGAGATGCCCAGGGCGATCAGCTCGGCGGACGGGGCGCTCACGGGGCCACCTCCTCGCGGGGGGCGCCCACGCTGTCAGGCTGCGCCGGCCCGCGGCGCTCGACCAGGTCGTCGGCCAGCTCGTTGAGCTCGCCCAGCTCGCGCTCCAGGCGCGCCAGCTTGGCGGCCATGATGGCGAGGTAGATCAGGACCAGCGCGAAGAACACGAGGTAGGCCGCGGCGACGTAGCCGGCGTTGTCGGGCAGGGTGGCGGCGAGGATCACGGCGTGTGGAGGTGTGGGGCCGCGGAGCGCCCGGGGCCGGGCGTCTCCCCACCGAGCTTCCGGCGCAGGGAGCGCAGTTGGGCGCGCGCGTGCTTGTGGGTCATCTCGTACTTCCAGAGCGTGGTGAACAGCAGCGCCATGCCGAGCAGTCCGAGGTAGAACGGCACCTTCATCCCGATCGGCAGCGCACCGCCCGTCGTGTTGAGGATGCGCGGGTGGATGAAGGGGTCGGCCAGCCGGACGGCGAGGAAGTTCAAGGGCACGAAGGCGCCGGCCGTGATGGCGAAGACCGAGGCGTAGCGCGCCTGGCGGTCCGGGTCCTCGATCGAGAACCGCAGCGGCTGGTAGGTGCAGTACAACAGGAAGACGATCAGGAACGAGACGAGCGTGGGCTCGCGCCACTCGAACCACACGCCCCACGCCGCCTTGGCCCAGATCGAGCCGGTGATCAGGACGCCCACGCCGAGGACGACCGAGAGGTGGATCGCCACGTAGGACTTCAGGTCATAGCTCGGGTCGCGGGTGCGCAGGTGCTGCACGGCCATGATCCCGCCGAACACGAAGCCGCCGAGGGCGACGATCGCCATCGGCACGTGCACGTAGAAGATCTTCTGCGAGAAGCCCTGGTCGGCGTCGAGCGGCGCCGTGAAGGCCGCCAGCGCGAAGGCCGCGAGCAGGACCGCGGCGGTCAGCAGGGACAGGAGGCGCAGGCGGGTGCCGTACATGGGGAGCGAGAGGACCCCGCGGACCGGCCGTCAGTCCTCGAGCAGGAAGTCGAACACGGCGTACGCGAGGAGCCCGAAGACGAGATCATAGAGCCCCAGGACCGCGATCCAGCGACCGGGGAGCGCGCCGCCGCCCGAAGCGGCGAGGACTGGCGCGGTGGCCTTCGCCGCGCTGATGATCACCGGGACGAGCATCGGCAGCGCGATGAGCGGCAGGATCAGGTCCCGCGCGCGGGTCTGGATCGCCAGGGCGCCGACGAGCGTCCCGATCACCGCGATCCCGACGTCCGCGAGCGCCAGGACGGCGACCAGCCGCCAGAGCTCGCCGAGCCCGAGCCCCGGCCCGAGCAGCAGGACGGCGAACGCGGGGACGGCGACGACCTCCACGAGCACGAGGAACAGCCCGAACGACAGCGCCTTGGCGACGAACAGCGTCGTCCGGTCCACGGGCGCGAGCAGGAAGGCGTCGAAGCCGCCCTCCTCGTGGTCGGTCACGTACAGCCGGTTGGCCCCGAGCATCGCGGCGAACAGCAGCGTCACCCACAGCACGCCGGCCGCGAGCGAGCCCTCGACGCTCGTCCGGTCCAGCCCGAAGCGGAACACGACGTAGGTGACGATGCTGAACAGCGCCATCCCCGGGATCACCTGGGGGACGCGGCGCTCGAGCAGCAGCTCCTTGCGCAGCAGCGCGCCGACGGCGTCGCGGGACCTCACGGCCGTCCCGCCCGGGCCGGCAGCGGGCCGTCGGCGTAGAGCGCCCCGATCGCCGCGGTGTCGATGTCGGCCGCGGGCGCCAGCAGCGCGGTGCGCCCGGCGCGCAGGCCGAGCGCGAGGTCGGCCTCGGCCAGGCCGCCCGCCGGGTCGTGGCTGGTGACCACGCGCGTGCGCCCGCTCGCGGCGCCGATCAGGGGCTCGACGAGATCGGCCGCCGCGGGATCGAGGTTCGCCCGCGGCTCGTCGAGCAGCAGGAGCGGCGGGTCATGGAGGACGGCCCGGCAGACCGCGACGCGCTGCACCATCCCGCGCGAGTAGCCGTGCAGCGGCTCGTCGGCGCGGCCCGGCAGCCGCACCGCGTCGAGCAGCTCGTCCACGCGCTCTGGCGCGACCCCGTGCAGGCGCGCGTGGAAGCGCAGGTTGTCGCGGGCGCTGAGGTCGCGATAGAGCAGCGGCTCGTGGGTGAGCAGGCCGATCTGCCCGCGGACGGCCCAGCTCTCGTCCGGGATCGACCGGCCCAGGACGCGGGCCGTGCCGGCATGGGGGCGCAGGAGCGTGGCGAGGACGCGCAGCAGCGTCGTCTTGCCCGCGCCGTTCGGCCCGAAGACGACCAGGGTGCGCCCCGCCTCCAGCGTGAGCGTCAGCCCGTCGAGGGCCACGCGCTCGCCGTAGCGGCGCGTCAGGCCCTCGAGCTCAATGGCCGGCGTGGCGGCCACCCTCGCGCCGCAGGGTGTCGACGGCGTGCCGCAGCACCGGGGCCACGACCCCGAACAGCTCGCCGATGGCCCGCGGGCTCCCGGGGAAGTTGATGATCAACGTGCGGCCGGCGATGCCGCTCACGCCGCGCGTGAGGATGCCCATCGGGTGGCGCCGGCCGGCCTCGGCGCGCAGCGCCTCCGCGAGGCCCGGGGCGTCGCGGCGCACGACGGCGCGCGTGGCCTCCGGCGTGACGTCGTCGGGCGTGAACCCCGTCCCGCCGGTGGTGAGGATGAGCGCCATGTCCTCGTCGACGTAGTGGTGCAGGCGATCCTCGATGAGGGCGAAGTCGTCGGGCACGACCTCCATCGCGACGATCTCGCAGCCCGCCGCCTCGGCGGCCTCGGCCAGCAGCGGACCCGAGGCGTCCTCGCTCTCACGGCGCGAGACGCTGGTCGAGACGGTCAGCACGGCGGTGCGCACGCCCACACCGTATCCGTGTGCTGGAGTGCGGGGACCGTGCTTCCCTTCGGCTCCGGCAGCGTCGCGCTCGACGCCGCGCAGGCCATCTGCGTCGCCCTCCCGGCGGCCGGGCTGCCGCGGTGGCTGGCGTGGGCCCGGGCGCCGGGGTGGGCGCTCGTCGCGCCGCTGTCCATCGGGCTGGTGGTCGGCGCGATCGCCGTCCTGCCGACGAGCGCCGAGGTCCTGACGTGGATCGCGCTCATCGGCGTCCCGCTCGGCTGCGCGCTCGCCTTCGGCTGGGCGATGCACGGCGCCCGCCCCGCCCTGGCGGTGCTCGCGCCGGTGCTGCTCGCGGTGGTGTGGATCTGGCCCCACGAGCTCTCCGGCGAGCTCGCGCGCACCGTGCTCATCGTGGGCAGCGTGGTGACCGTGGGCCGCCTGCTCGCCGGGATCACGCCGCTCGCGCTGCTCAAGCTCGGCCTCGTGGCGATGGCCGTCGTCGACGCGATCCTCGTGTTCGGCAACGCGCTCCAGCAGCCCAACGCGGTGCTCGTGGCCGCGAGCCCGGGCCCGGGGCTGCCGCAGCTCCAGTCGGCCATGCTGCACGGCGCCTCGCTGGGCTACGGGGACTTCTTCGCCGCGGGCGTCCTCGGCGCGGTGCTCGCCGCCGAGGGCCGCCGCCAGCTGCCCGCGGCCGTGCTGCTGCTCGTGGTCGGCCTCGCGTGGGACCTGCTCTTCTGGGTCTACGACACGCTGCCGGCGACCGTGCCCGTCGCCGTCGTGCTCGTGGTGCTGGAGGTGTGGCGCGTCGCCACCGGGCCCAGCGGGCAGCCTAGGCCGGCTGGTGCGTCCGCTGTGCCGCGCTGATGAGGTCGCGCACGGCCGCGACGTCCCCGTCGCGCAGCAGGGCGATCGGGTCCGGCTGGCCGTTGACGATCGACTCGAAGAACGCCTTGCGGTCCTGGTAGGTGGGCAGCGTGCCCTTCGCCCAGCCCCGGGCGTCGTTGAGCATGATCGCCAGCGTCGCGTACTCCTCGCCGAACAGCTCGGAGACCTCGGCCTTCATGCGCTTGGCCAGCGCAGGGGAGGCGCCGGCCGTGGAGATCGCGATGGCCAGCGGCCCGGTCCGCACGATGGCGGGGAGGATGAAGTTGCACAGCGGCGGGACGTCGACGACGTTGACGAGCATCGCGCGGCGCTCGGCGTCCTCGTAGATGCGGATGTTGACGTCCGTGTCGTCGGTGCAGGCGATGACCATGAACGTGCCTTCGAGGTCCTCGGGGCGGTACTCGCGCTGCTCCCAGGCGATCGAGCCCTCGGCCGCCAGCGCCTCGAGCTGCGGGCCCGCCTCAGGGGAGACGACGACCACGTCGCCGTCGCAGGCCAGCAGGCCCTCGGCCTTCTCGAGGCCGATGTCACCTCCGCCGACGACCAGGCAACGGCGGTTGCGGAGCTTCAGGCAGGCGATGTAGAACGGCGTCGCCAGCATGTCCCGCACGCAGGTCTGGTCGCAGATCCCGCGCTTGAACTGGCAGACGCATTCCTTCCCGGCGTAGGCGGCGGCTGGCATGGTCCATCCCAGGGTAGAGGGCCGTACCTTCCTACGAGATGGGCCACGAGTCGTACTTCGCGCAGGACGCCATGATCCGCACGGTGCTGCGGGAATGGGCCGTCGCGTTCAGCGGCCCGCGTGCCCTGCTGATGATGGCCGCGCACCCCGTGGCCTTCGAGGGCTTCTTCATGTCGACGGGCGCGCTCGACGATCCCTACGCCCGCCTGGAGCGCACGGCGAAGGTCCTGGACGAGATCGTCTGGGGGCGCCGCGACAAGGCGGACCGCTACACGGCCCACGTGCGGGCGGCGCATGCGTCCTTCGAGGGGAGGCTGCCCCACGACGCCGGCCCCTACCCCGCCGGGACGCCCTACCGCGCCGACGACCCCGAGCTGCTGCTGTGGATCCTCGCCTGCCTGGTGGACTCCTCCTTGCTGGCCTACGACCGCTACGTGACGACGATGTCGCGCGACCAGCGCGACGCGCTGTGGCAGGACTACAAGGTGGTGGGCGGTTGCTTCGGCCTCGCCGCGGACGACCTGCCGGCGGCGATCGAGGACTTCGACGCCTACATGGCCGCGATGCTCGACGGCGATGAGCTCTGGGTCACCGACCGGGCGCGCGAGGTGGGCCGCAGGATCGTCCTGGAGCCGCCGGTCCCGCTCTACGGGCGGCCCGTCCGCGAGCTCGTCAACTTCATCACCGTCGGCCTGCTCCCGCCGCGGCTGCGACGCGGCTATCGCCTGGGCTGGGACCCCGCGCGGTCGCTGGCCCTCGCGGGCGGCGCGGAGTACGCCAAGCGGCTCGTCCTCCCGCTGCTGCCCGGGCGCGTGCGGTTCATCCCGAGCGCGCGCGCCGTCCAGGCGGCGTGAGCCTGGATCAGGCCGCGGGGCGCTCGGCGGCGCGGCGGCGCAGCACGTCGCCCAGCACCTCGCTCAGGCCCGGGGCCCGCGCCTCGTCGGCCACGAGCACCTCCGGGTGCGCGCCACCGTGGGCGATCGCCCCGTAGCCCACGACGAGCGGCCCGCGATCGGTCCACGCGGTCGCGCACACGACCGCGCCCCGGCGGGGGTCGAACCGCAGGACGCGCGCGACGTCGAGCTCGTCGGCGTGCAGCCCCAGCCGGGCGTGCAGCGCGTGCAGCTCGGGGCGGTCGGCGGCATGGGGCAGCCGCAGGCGCACGCGGGTGCCGTCGGGGAGCGAGGTGGTGGCGTCGAGGGTGTGGCGCATCCTGGGTCCTACGGACAGGATGGGGCTTCGGCGCAAGGAGGGCGTGAACCTTCAACCATCCGTGACCGGTGTCACACGCGCTCACTCCGGCCGGCCGCGGGCCCTCCGGATGGCCGCCAGGCGCTCGCGCTGGGCGGCCTCGGCGTCGTCGGGGCGGTAGAACCGCGTCCCGGCGAGCGCGTCGGGGAGGACCTCCTGCGGCGAGACGTGCCCCGGATGGTCGTGGGGGTAGTCGTAGCCGGGCTCGCGCCGGTTGGCGCTGCGCAGCTGGGCGGGCGGCAACGCGGCGCCGTGCTCGCGAACGTGGGCCCGCGCCGCCGCGATCGCCGCGTAGGCGGCGTTGGACTTCGGCGCCAGCGCGAGGTAGATCGCCGCCTGGGCGAGCGCGTGCATGGCCTCTGGCATCCCGACGTGCTCGACCGCCTGGGCGGCGGCCACGGCGACCACGAGCGCCTGCGGATCGGCGTTGCCGACGTCCTCGCTGGCCAGGATGACCATGCGGCGGGCGATGAAGCGCGCGTCCTCGC
>JAXDGY010000370.1:0-3802 GCA_034664785.1 Solirubrobacteraceae bacterium | reverse complement strand
TCACGCACCTCACGTTCACGCGATGACCCCCGGCCGCGGTAGGAGCGGTACGTCGGCGCGCCGGTCGTCGTACGGCGGCCGCTGGTCGCCGTCGCGGGAGAACTGCTCGACGTAGAGGCGGGCGTAGAGGCCCTCCGGGGCCCGCCTCCGCCGCCAGGTAGGACCGCCCATCCATTCGGCCAGCTCCGGGTGTGTGCGGGTGCGGCTCGCTCATGAGCACGGCGCTACGCAGCCCGCTGAACTCCCGTTCGCCCCGACTGCGCGCGGCCCCCGGACGTCTCCGGGGGCCGCGACGAGCGGTTTCCCGGGTGCTGCTCGTCGAACCGCGACGTGACGGACAAACCTGGGAGCTGGGCTTCGACGAAGTACGTCGCAGCATGGATCCGCCGTCGACGTCCTGCGGCTTCGACGCGAGACCCCCAGATCGCGGCGCTTCGGTTGCCGCGCCGCTGGAGGCGAGCGACCGGCGGTTCCGGTACTTCGTCGACGCCGCGGGCGGGCGGCCGAAGGTCCTCTACCTCCGCCACGATGGCGACTGCGGCCTCGTCGAGCCCGAGGTGACCGGCGTCACCTGACCCGGCGGGCGCGCAGGACACGGCCCGGCGGGCACTTGAAGAAGGCCGTGGTCCGGTCATGCTGGCGACGATCGCTCTCCGAGACGTGGAGGTTGGGCATGAGCGCAACACCGGCAGCGGCGCCGCCCGACCGCGAGCCCATCGGACGCCTCGCCGCACGCAGCGTCCGCCATCCGCTGGCTCGCGCACTGCTCGTGATGACGTTCTCGACGGGGCTCGTCGATGCCGTCAGCTACCTCGGCCTCGGGCGGGTGTTCACGGCGAACATGACCGGGAACGTCGTGCTGCTCGGGTTCGGCGTCGCCGGCAGCGCGGGACTGCCCGTCGTCGCGCCGCTCGTGTCGCTCGCGGCGTTCCTCGCCGGCTCGGCCGCCGGCGGCGTGCTGGCGGTGAGGACCGCCGATCGTCACGCCCAGCACGTCGCCCGGGCGCTCGGGATCGAGATCGTGCTGATCCTCGGCGCCACGATCATCGCCGCGGCGACCGACGTGCGGCCGAGCACCTTCGCCGCCGACACGGTGATCGCACTGCTCGCGCTGGCCATGGGCGTCCGCAACGCCACCGTCAGGCGCCTCGGGGTGCCCGACCTGACCACCACCGTGCTGACGATGACCCTGACCGGCCTGGCCGCCGAGTCGCGGCTCGGGGGCGGCTCAGGCCAGGGCTCGGTGCGCAGGCTCGCCGCCGTGCTGGCCATGCTGGCCGGCGCGGTGGCCGGAGCGCTGCTGCTCAAGATCAGCCTCGTCCCTCCGCTCCTCGCTGCGGCGGCGCTCGCGGGCCTCGTGGCGCTGGCGTATGTGCCGATCGCACGTCGGGAGGGGTGACGGGCCCCGCAGGGTGGGTCGCTGAGGCAGGATGCCGGTGTGCGATGCATGCTCGAGCTCAGATCGCCGGGTGCTGAGCGAACTGCCTGCCGACCCGGTGTGAACGCTCCCGCCTGACAGCAGGGCAGGTGGGAGGTGGCCCGAAAGCCCTGCACGACGCGCGCCGCGCGAGGATGATCGGGGCGTGGCGCGTCCGCTCCCCCGCTGGTTGAGCGCGGCCCTTTCGAGTGTCGTGCTGGTCGCCGCGGTGACCGCGGTGATCGCGCTGCTGGATCCGGGCGTCCCGGGCCTGGGGCTGGGCGTGCTCTATCTGCTGGCGGTCCTCCCGGTCGCGCTCGTCTACGGCTTGGCGGCCGCCGGCGCCGTGTCGGTGGCCAGCATGGCGCTGTTCAGCTACCTGTTCCTGCCTCCCCGGTACAGCTTGAATCCCGGCACGGCCGACCGGTGGTCCGTGGTCGTGGCGTTCCTGGTGTCGTCGCTGATCGTCAGCCGGCTGGCCGCGCGCTCGCAGCGCGAGGCGCGGCGATCGGCGCGACTGGCGGACGAGCAGGCCGCGCTGCGGCGCGTCGCGACGCTGGTCGCCAGTGGGGTCCCACCGCCCGAGGTCTTCGCGGCGGTCGTGCGTGAGGTCGGCCGGATCCTTCGTGTCGACGCGACGCACATGGCTCGCTACGAGGCCGACGGGACGGCCACCGGGGTCGCTGCGTGGAGCTCTGCGGGAGACCACATGCCGGCGGGGAGGCGAATCGATCCCGAGGGCGAGAGCATCGCCGGGGTGGTGTTGCAGACCGGGCGGCCGGCACGGTTGCATGGCCGCGAGCATGCGTCCGGCGCCGCGGCGGACCTGGGCCGGGCGCAGGGCCTGCGCTCGTCGGTGGGCGCCCCGATCGTCGTCGACCAGGGCCTCTGGGGCGTGATGATCGCCTCATCGAAGGATGACGGGTGGCTCCCGGCGGACGCCGAGCCGAGGATCGCGGCCTTCACGGAGCTGTTGGCAACCGCGATCGCGAACGCCGACAGCCGGGCCGGTCTCGCGCGGCTCGCCGAGGAGCAGGCGGCGCTGCGACGGGTCGCGACCCTCGTGGCGCGCGGAACGCCGCCGGAGGAGCTGTTCGCGGCGGTCGTCGAGGAGGTCGGGCGCGTGCTCCCGATCGACCTGGCGAGCATCGCCCGCTACGAGCCCGACGGTGCGCTTGCCTTCGTCGCAGCCTGGGGCAAGGCAGGCGAGCAGTTTCCCGTCGGAAGCCGGCGGATGCTCGGGGGGAACAACCTCGGCACGATCGTGTTCGAGACCGGCCGTCCCGCGCGGATCGACAACTACGCCGCGAGCGCCTCCGGCGAGATCGGCGGCGCCGCCCACGATGCGGGCATCAACTCGTCGCTCGCGACGCCCATCGTGCTCGAGGGCCGCCTGTGGGGCGTGATCGCCGCCGGCTCGATGCAGCAACAGGTGCTGCCGGCCGACACCGAGGCGCGCCTCGCCTCGTTCACGGAGCTGGTGGCGACGGCGATCGCGAACGCGGAAGCACGAACGGAGGTCGCGGCCTCGCGGGCGCGGATCCTGGCGGCGACCTACGAGGAGCGCCGGCGCGTGGTTCGCGATCTGCACGACGGAGCGCAGCAGCGCCTGGTCCACACGATCATCACGCTGAAACTGGCACAGCGCGACTTGCGGAACGAAGGGCAGGACGTCCCCGCCCTGCTGACCGAGGCGCTCGACCACGCCGAGCAGGCGACCGTCGAGCTGCGCGAGCTCTCCCATGGGATCCTCCCGAACGTCCTCACCCAGGGCGGGCTGCGCGCGGGCGTGAACGCGCTGGCGGCGCGGATGCCCGTGCCGGTCGAGATCGACGCGTCCGTCGGCCGGCTCCCGACCGCGGTGGAGGCGACCGCCTACTTCGTCATCGCCGAGGCGCTGACCAACGTCGCCAAGCACGCTCAGGCCAGACGCGCCGCGGTGATGGCGCGGATCGAGGACGGCACCCTGGCGGTCCAGGTGCGCGACGACGGCATCGGAGGCGCGCGGCGCGGCGGCAGCGGCCTCATCGGGCTGGCGGACCGGCTCGCGGCCCTCGACGGCGAGCTGCGGGTCGAGAGCCCGGTCGACGGCGGCACGCTCGTCGCCGCCGCCATCCCGCTCGCTGGCTAGCCCCGCGGATGGCAGCTGGGGACCACCACCCCTTGAATACCCCCGGGGGTGCGGCAGCCGGCTTGACATACCCAAGGGGGGTATAGGTATAGTGGGCGCAGCTGCACACTCTGAAAGGAACCGTCCATGCGCCCCTCCGGCTCCAGCTCGTCCCCGACTCGCGGCATCGCTCCCCGCGACGCGACCGCCGCCCAGCCCTCCGACGAGCTGAGCTACGTGGTTGCCGGGATGACCTGCGGGCACTGCAAGGTCGC
>JAXDGY010000369.1:0-23767 GCA_034664785.1 Solirubrobacteraceae bacterium | reverse complement strand
CCATCCAGCTCACCGCGACCGACGACGTCGAGGCCAACCGCGCGACCGCCGAGCGGCTCGTGCGCGGCGCCGCCGCGGCCGGCGCCCAGCTCGTCGTCCTGCCCGAGAAGTGGACCGGGCTCGGCTCGGGCGCGGTCCTGCAGGCCGTCGCCCAGCCGCTCGACGGGCCGGTCATGGCCTGGGCGCGCGCGCTGGCGGCGGAGCTGCGGATCGACCTCGTCGCGGGCTCGTTCTCCGAGCGCGTCGAGGGCTCGCCCAAGCTCGCGAACACGTCGGTCCACGTCGGCCCCGACGGTGAGGTGAAGGGCGCCTACCGCAAGGTGCACCTCTTCGACGTCGAGGTGGACGGCACGGTCTACCGCGAGTCGGAGCACGAGGCCCCCGGCGAGGAGCTCGTCGTCACCACGACGGCCGGCGGCGTCGAGCTCGGGCTGACCGTCTGCTACGACGTGCGCTTCCCCGAGCTGTACCGCGCGCTGGCGGTCCGCGGAGCGCGCGTGCTGACCATCCCCGCGGCCTTCACCCTGCCGACCACTCGCGACCACTGGGAGGTCCTCGTCCGCGCCCGCGCGATCGAGAACGCCTGCTTCGTCGTGGCGGCCAACCAGATCGGCGAGCACGCCCCGGGCCTGCGCTCGGGCGGTCGCTCGCTCATCGTCGACCCCTGGGGCGTCGTGCTGGCCCAGGCGCCCGACCGGGAGACCTTCATCGTGGCCGACCTCGACCTCGAGGGGCAGGCGCGCGTCCGCGCGACCCTGCCCGTCCTGTCCCACCGCCGCCCCGAGGTCTACGCCTGATGGCCACCGCCCGCGTCCCCGCCGCCGACCGCCGCCGCCAGATCCTCGACGCGGCCGTCCGGGTGTTCGCGCGCCAGGGCTTCCACACCTGCCGCGTGAGCGACATCGCCGACGAGGCCGGCGTCGCCTACGGCCTCGTCTACCACTACTTCCGCTCGAAGGACGAGGTCCTGGACACGCTCTTCCTCGAGCGCTGGGACGTGATGGTCGAGCTCATCGGCCAGGTCGACCAGCAGGACCTCCCGGCCCGCGACAAGCTCTACGCGATCGCCTCGTTCATCGTCGACTCCTACCGCCACGACCCCGACCTGATGAAGGTGATCATCGTCGAGGTGACCCGGGCGGCGAACTCGTTCGGGCGCACCCACCTCGACCAGATCCGGCTGGCCTACGACCGCATCGCGGTGATCGTCGAGAAGGGGATGGCCTCCGGCGAGTTCCGCGACGTCGTGACCCCGCAGTTCGCCGCGATGGCCTTCTACGGCGCCATCGAGCAGGTCCTCACGGGGTGGATCTTCGGCATGCTCCCGACCGGTGAGGCGGAGTACGAGCGGGCCAAGGGGTTCGTCATCGAGACCATCTTCGGCGGCCTCGCAGCCTAAGCGAGAGTTTCGGAGGTCCGTCAGGCCGGATAGGATCACCGCCGCATGGACAACGAGCTCACCAAGCGCCTGCTCTGGTCCGGGCTGCTGGCCGCCCTCGGGGCGCTCGCCAGCGTCGCGACCACCAAGGTGGCGGCCACGATCTGGCGCCGCGCCTTCGACGAGGACCCTCCCGAGTGAGCACGGACCCGCACCGCCCCACGCCCGCCGGGCCCGATCCCGCGGTGGGATCGGCCACCGCCGGTCCGGTCGCTCCGGAGGCCGCGGGCTCCACGTCCTCCGCCGCCGAGCCGACCCCGACCGTCGGGACCTCCGACGCCTCGTACTCGACCCCACCCGGCTCCGCGGCCCCCGCGGGGGCCGCCGGCGGCGTCGACCTCGACGCGCTCTCCGACCGGCCCGAAGTCCTGGCCGGCGCCGCATTCGCCGGTGGCCTCGTGGCCGCCATGATCCTCAAGCGCCTTGGCCGCTGACCCCACCACCCGCCCGGACGACGAGTCCACCGCCGCGATCGCGCAGGCGCTCCAGGACGTCTCCGAGAAGGCGCAGCTCCTCGTCCGCGAGGAGATCGAGCTCGCCAAGACCGAGATCCAGGGCAAGGTCAAGACCCTCGTCCGCGGCTCGGTGGCCGGCATCGTCGGCGGCGTCTTCGCGCTCGTCGGCCTCAGCATGGTGCTCAACGGCCTCGCGTGGCTGGCCTACTGGCTCGTCACCGACCAGGGCAGCCAGGCCTACTTCTGGGGCTTCTTCATCATGGCCTTCCTGCTGTTCCTGCTCGGCGGACTCGCCGCCTTCGTGGCGCTGCGCCTCATCAAGAAGGGCTCGCCGCCCAAGCCCGAGCTGGCCCTCCAAGAGGCCCAGCGCATCCGGGCGACCGTGCAGTCCTCCCAGCCGGAGAACACGATCTAGATGGCTTCCACCGCCCGCCAGCGCACGCCGGAGGAGATCCGCGCCTCCATCGAGGCCAACCGCAAGGACCTCGCCGTCTCCCTCGGCCGGCTGCGCAACGAGGTCGCCGAGATCACCGACTGGCGCAAGCAGCTCAAGCAGCACCAGAAGCAGGTCCTGATCGGCGCCGCCGTGACGGGCTTCGTGCTGGGTGGCGGCATCGCCGCCGTCGGCGGCCTGTTCCGCCGCCGGCGCTAGCCCCGCGCTCAGTCCGGCCAGGTGCCCCGCTCGTGCACCTCGGCGGCGTAGCGCGCCGTCGCGGCGAGCACCCAGCGGAACGGGTGCGAGCCCACGCTGATGCGCGCCACGCCGAGCGCGGCCAGCTGTGCGACGCTCGGGGCGCCCGGGCGCGCCAGGACGCTGACCGGCCCGTCGACGGCCCGGACCAGCGCGGCGATGGCGTCCGGGTCGATCAGGCCCGGCGCGAACCCGCACGCCGCGCCGGCCGCCAGGTAGGCGTTGAGGCGCTCCGCCGCCAGGGCGACGCGGTGCTCGGGGGCGCCGACCTCGCGCAGGAAGACGTCGCTGCGCGCGTTGACGACGACGCCGACGCCGGCGGCCTGGCCGGCGGCGACGACCCGCGCGACCGCCGCGGCGTGGACGTCCGGATCGACGAGCGCCCTTGGCCCGGCCGCGTGGTCGGCGTCCTCGAGGTTCATCCCGACGGCGCCGGCCGCGATCGCCCCGGCCGCCGTCGCCGCGGCGTCGCCGTAGCCCGCCTCGAGGTCGGCGGTCAGCGGCAGGTCGACCGCCGCCGCGATGCGGCGCACCGCGGCCAGTGCCTGGTCGACCGGCATCTGCTCGCCGTCGTCCCAGCCGAGGCTCGCCGCGACGCCCGCGCTGCCGGTGGCCACCGCGCGGCAGGCGGGGTGGGCGGCGACCGCCCGTGCGCTCGCCACGTCCCAGGCGTTGACGAGCACGAGCGGATCCCCCGGGACGTGGAGGGCCCGCAGGGTGTCGGCGCGCTGCGCCTGCGTGCTCACCGCAGCAGCTCCGGATCGACGCCGGCGACGCCCAGCAGGCCCGGCCCGGCGTGGGCGCCGATCACCGACCCGATCTCCGAGACGAACTCGGGCTCCGTGCCGAACAGCTCGCGCCCGCGGTCGACCATCCGCTCGGCCTGGTCGAGCGCCTGGATGTGCTGCACGGCCCACCCCGTCGCGCCGTCGGACTGCCGCGACTGCAGGTACTCGTAGAGGCGCTCGAAGGCCCGGCCGGAGGTCCGCACCCGCTCGATCGGGACGATCTCGTCGCGCAGCGTGAGGATCGGCTTGATCTTCAGCGCCCCGCCGACCCACGCCTGGGCGGTCCCGATCCGCCCGCCGCGCCGCAGGTACTCCAGCGTGTCCACGGCGAACCAGATCTTCGAGCTCCGCATCGCGTCCCCGCTGCGCACGACGCCCCCCGCAACGTCCGCGCCGCCGCGCGCGGCCGCCTCCGCGGCGAGGACGATGAGCCCCATCCCGCCCGCCGCGCTGCCCGTGTCGACGACCTCGATCCGCCGGTCGGGCCGCTCGCGCAGCGCCTCCGTCGCCGCCTGGCGCGCCGACTCCACCGTGCCCGAGATCCCACCGGAGATGTGCAGGGAGACGATGTCCTGGCCGGCATCGAGCAGCGGCTCGTAGACGGCGAGGAAGTCGCCGATCGACGGCTGCGAGGTGGTCGGGAGGCTGTCCGAGCTGCGCAGCTCCTCGTAGAAGGCGCCGTAGTCGTCGATGTCGGACTCGCGCACGGTGCCGCCCTGGCTGGACACGTACAGGGAGACCTCCTGCACGCCCCGGTCGGCCACGAGCTCGCGCGGCAGGTAGTGCGTGGAGTCGGTGACGATCGAGACCGGGGACATGGGCGGCGAGCCTACTGCGGCGAACGGTCACGCCCCTCCCCGCGACCCGTCGCCTCCTGGCAGACTGGCGCCGTGCCGACCACGCTCGTGACGGGCGGGACGGGGCTCATCGGGTCCCACGTGACGCGTGCGCTCGTGGAGCGCGGCGACGAGGTCCGCGTGACCCGCCGGCCGCGCTCGAAGCTGGACAACATCGCCGACCTCGACGTGGAGCTCGTCCCGTGCGACGTCACCGACCGCCGCCAGGTCCGCCGCGCGCTCGAGGGCGTCGACCGGCTGTTCCACGTGGCCGGGATGACCTCGCTGCGCGCCGGCGCGGACACGATGTTCCGCGTCAACGTGCAGGGCACGCGGATCGTGCTCGAGGAGGCGCTGGAGGCCGGCGTCGAGCGCGTGGTGTTCACGTCCTCGGTGGCGGCCATCGGCCCGGCGCCCCGGGGCACGCGCGCTGACGAGCGTCAGGTGTTCCGGGCGGGGCGCTTCGGGATCCCGTACGTCAACGCCAAGCACGAGGCGGAGCGCGAGGCGCTGCGGCTGGCGGCTGCGGGCCTGCCCGTGGTCATCGTCAACCCGGCGCACGTCTTCGGGCGTGGCGACCTGCACCGCTCGTCGACCGAGCTCGTGCGCCGCTTCCTGCGCCGCGAGATCCCGGCCTACGTCGACGGCGCGCTGTGCATCGTCGACGCCGTCGACGTCGCGCGCGGGCACCTGCTCGCCGACGAGCAGGGCGTGGTGGGGGAGCGCTACGTGCTCGGCAACCGCAACTTCACGCTCGACCGGCTCTTCGCCGACCTCGGCCGGATGTCGGGGGTCGAGCCGCCGGCGGTCAAGCTGCCGGTGCGCGCCGCCCTCGCGTTCGCCCGGGCCGCGCAGGCGCTGCCGGGCCCGGCGCTGGTCACCGAGAACGAGGTGCGCATCGCCTCGCTCTGGTGGGCGTTCAGCTCCGGCAAGGCCAAGCGCGAGCTGGGCTACGCGCCTGGCCACCACGAGGACGCGCTGGAGCGCACCATCGCGTGGTACCGCGAGCGCGATGCCTCCACCGTCGCGCCGGCGGGCGCGCGTCAGCCGCTGCCCCTGCGCGTCGCCGGCTTCGGCCTGCGCCAGGCCGCCGGGGCGCTGGGCCGGATCGTGCCCTGACGGCGTGCCGCGGACCGTGACGACGGCGGGACCTGAGCCCGCGCGCCGCCCCGGCCCGGGAAGCCGTCAGCGGTCGGAGCCCCGCGGGTCCGCGCCGTGCGCGGTGCCGACCGGCGTCCCCTCCTCGCGCACGACGGTGTCGTGCTCGCGCGTCACGGTGCGCGACGCGACGGCGTCCCTCCCGCCGATGTCGTCGGCGCGCGCGACGCGGCGCTCGCGGCGCGCGCGGGGCAGCAGCGCGTTGACGAGCAGGACCGCGGCGGCGATGCCCCAGCCGAGCTCGGTCCAGCCGTTCGCGGCGGCGAGGCCGAGCACGTCGCCGTCGATGAGGGCGATGACCGCGCAGGCCCCGAGGGCGATCCCGACCATCAGCGACATCGCCTTGGCCAGCAGGTGCTGGGCGGCGGCGAAGAGCAGCAGCCCGCCGGCCGCCGCGGTGAACAGGTTCGTCCAGCCGTTGACCTCGAAGCCCAGCGCGGTGCCGCCCGTCGCCGTCCCGTCCGGGAACTGGGCGGCGGCCGGCGGGAAGTCGTTGTGGCCGATCATCGCCGCCAGCCCGAAGGCGAGGAGGATGGAGCCCACCACGTGGGCGGGGCCGCGGGCCAGCCCCGGGCCCTTCTCGACCACGACGTCGTCGTCGGTGTGCCTGCGGCGGAGGAGCATGCAGACTGGATTCCCCGGTGCTTGCAGGGCAAAACGGGGGCGCGTCCGCGCGGGGACGTGGGTCAGCGCGTCGCGAGCGCCCGGACGCCGGCGGCGTCCGGCGGCTCGGCGACGCCGTGCTCGGTCACCAGCGCGCTGACCAGCGCCGCCGGCGTGACGTCGAAGGCCGGATTGCGCACCGGCGTCCCGGGCAGCGTGAGCAGCTCGCCGCCCGGGGTGCGCCGGACCTCGTCCGCGTCGCGCTCCTCGATCTCGATGCCGTCCCCGTCGGGCAGCGCGAGGTCGATCGAGGAGACGGGGCCGGCCACCACGAAGGGGATCCCGGCCGCGCGCGCGGCGAGCGCGTGCGCGTAGGTGCCGACCTTGTTGGCGACGTCGCCGTTGGCCGCGACGCGGTCGCAGCCGACCACGACGGCGTCGATCTCGCCGCGGCGCATGAGGCCGGCTGCGGCCCCGTCGGGCAGCAGCGCGTGCGGGAGGCCGAGCCGCTCGAGCTCCCAGACCGTCAGGCGGGCGCCCTGCAGCAGCGGGCGCGTCTCGCAGGCCAGCACCTCGACCCCCACGCCGCGCCGCGCGAGCTCCAGCACGCAGGCCAGTGCGGAGCCCGCCTCGCCGGCGCAGGCCAGGGCGCCGGCGTTGCAGTGGGTGAGGATCCGCCGGGCACCCGCCCGCTCGAGCACGTCGGCCCCGTGCGCGCCGATCGCCGCGCTCGCCGCGTGCTCGGAGGCGTGGAGGGCCTCGGCCTGCGCGAGCGCCGCCTCGGGGCCGCCGTAGCGCGCGGCGGTCGCCACGCGGTCGACCGCCCACGACAGGTTGACGGCCGTCGGCCGCGCGCTGCGCAGGAGCGCCGCGTCCGCGTCGAGGCGCGCGGGATCGGCCGCGACCGCCATGGCCAGGCCGTAGGCACCGGCGATGCCGATGTTCGGCGCCCCGCGGACGGCCAGGCGCCGGATCGCTGCGGCCGTGTCCGCTGCGCCGTGGACGGTGATCCACGCCTCGCGCCCCGGCAGCAGCGTCTGGTCGAGCAGTGCGAGGCTCTGGCCGTCCCAGCGCAGGGCGGTGGTGAGCATCCCGCGGACGGCCATGGCCGCACCGTAGCGCGGCCGGCCGCCCGTCCTCGGGTGCTCCTGGCCGCTAGGCCAGCCGGTTCTCGATCGTCAGCCCCGGCGCCTGCGGCGTGGCGCCCTGCGGCGCGTCCCCGGGCGTGTCGTCCGGGGCCTCGACGCCGAGGGCCTGGGCGAGCTCGCCGGTCTCGTACATCTCGGTGACGATGTCGCAGCCGCCCACGAGCTCGCCGCCCACGAACAGCTGGGGGATCGTCGGCCAGTTCGACAGCGCGCTCAGCTCCTGGCGGATGCGCGGGTCGGGCAGGATGTCCACGGCGGCGAACGGGGCGTTGAGCGACTGCAGCGCGGCGACGGTCCGGGCGCTGAACCCGCACGCGGGCGCCTCGGGCGTGCCCTTCATGAAGAGGATGACCTTGTTGTCGGCGATCGCCTCGGCGATCGCGTCGCGGATCGGGCTGTCGGACATGGTGGGGCTCCTAGGGGATCTGGGTCTTGAGGCTCAGCGCGTGGATCGCGCCGCCGACCTCGTCGCCGAAGACGTCGTAGACGAGGCGGTGCTGCTGGATGCGGTTCAAGCCGGTGAACTGCGGGGCGACGACGGTGGCCCGGAAGTGGTCCCCGCCGCCGGTCCAGTCCTCGACCTCGGCCCGGGCGCCGGGCAGCGCGGCTTCGATGCGGTTCTTGATGTCGTTCGGGCTCGGCACGGTGTTCCCGACAGGGTAGAGCCTCGCTATACTTCGTGAAGTGAGCACGACCGAGGTCACTTACCACGCCAAGGGCATCGTCTTCTCGGAGCCCGGAGCACAGAAGGTCAGCGAGTTCCTCAGCGCGCAGAGCGGGAGCGGAGCGGAGGTGTCCGCCGCCGGGCTCCGCGTCGGCGTCCGCGGTGGGGGCTGCTCCGGCTTCCAGTACCAGCTCGCGTTCGACGAGCAGCGTGACGGCGACGTGATCTTCGAGGATCACGGCCTCCGCATCCTGGTCGACAGCGCCAGCCTTCCGTACGTCGACGGCTCCACGATCGACTACGTGGACTCGCTGCAGGGCGCGGGCTTCCAGGTCAACAACCCCAACGTCGTCGCCGCCTGCGGCTGCGGCTCCTCCTTCCGCGTCGCCGACGAGGAAGAGGTCTCGGCGGTCTGACGCCGCAGGCCTCGCGCGCCGGTCGCCCGAGGCCTCCCGTCTGCCCTGCGAAGCTCGCCGCGGCGGCGCTGCTCGGGCTCGCCGTCGCCCTGTCGGCGGTCCTCGTCGTGGGCTGCGGATCGTCGTCCGCGCCCACCCTCACCGCCGCTCCCACGCCGACCCAGCCGGCTCCGCCCGCCCCGCGGCCCCAGCGGCTGTCGCTGGGCATCAGCGAGGCGAACCCCTCGCTGCTCTCGCCCGGCGGCGTGGCCCCGGGCTTCGCGGCCTGGCGCGACCGCCTCTTCGCGCTGCACCCGCGCTGGTACCGCCTGCCCGTCGACTGGTCCAAGCTCCAGCCGGATCCGGCGAAGGCCGCCGACCTCGGCCTGGCGCAGGACGGCTGCCTGCGCGGCAGACCGCCGTGCGGCGCGTTCGCCGGCGTCGAGGCCGAGCTGCGGGCGATCCGCCAGGCGCAGCTCGCCCAGGGCGGCTTCGAGGTCGTCGTCGTCATCTACGGCGTCCCCGACTGGGCCGCGGCGCCCGCGGGCGGCTGCGAGCGCTCCGATGCGTCGCCGCGCTCGCGGCCGATCACGGCGGCAGGGATCGCCGGCTACCAGGCGCTCCTGACCGAGCTGGAGGCGATCGGGCGGCGGACCGGGGTGGCGCTGGACTGGTGGAGCCCGTGGAACGAGCCCAACCACCCGGCGTTCATCTCGCCGCAGCGCGCGGCGTGCACCACGTCGTCCCCGACCCTCTCGCCGGCCGTCTACGCGCAGCTCGTGCGGGCCGCCCGCGCCCAGCTCGGGCCGTCCCGCCGCCTGGTCCTCGGCGAGCTCGCGGGCTTCGCGGGGCCGACGCCGCGGGCGACGGGCGTCGGGGAGTTCGTCCGTGCGCTGCCCGACGACGTCGCCTGCGCCGGCTCGGTGTGGGCGCAGCACGCCTACAGCCAGCCCGACGGGCGGGCGCCGGACGCCGTGGGCGAGCTCGAGCGGGCGCTCGCCGGGCGCCGCTGCACGGCGGCACGGCCGATCTGGGTCACCGAGACGGGGGTCGGCGGCGCCCGCTCCGGGGCGCCGCGGGACAGCTCGCCCGCGGCGCTGGCCGCCCAGTGCCACGCGCAGGCGGCAGCGCTGGAGCGCTGGGACGCCGACCCTCGCGTGCAGGCCGCCTTCCAGTACACCTTCCGCGAGGACACCGCCTACCCCGTCGGCCTCGCCGACGCCGGGCTGACGCGGACCTACCCGACCTACGACCTGTGGCTCAGATGGTCACGGGCCGGCCCCGACACGCCGGGGCCGCCGGCGCCGCCGCCGGGCTGCTAGGCGGAGCGCCGGTCAGCGCGCGTGCCGACGCCTGCAGGTGGCGCTCGAGCGCGTCCGTGCCCTCCGCCTCGAGGCCGGCCAGCAGCGCGAGGTGGTCATCGGCGAGGCCCCGGGCGCTGAAGTGCGGGCGCGCCTGGACGAGGAACAGCCGCAGCTCGGTGGACAGCCCGCGGTGCGCGGCGGTCACCCGCGGGTGACCCGCGGCCGCGACGAGCGCCTCGTGCAGCTCCCCGTGCGCGGTGACGATGTCGCTCCACGGGGGCTCGGGGTCGCGCCGGCAGAGGGCGGCGAACGCATCGGCCCGGGCGTGCACCGCGGCAGGCAGCCGCCCGCCGCCGCGCTCGAGGGCCATGCGGGCCGCGCCGACCTCGAGGATCACCCGCAGCGCGTGCAGCCCCGCGACCTCCAGCTGCCCGAGCCCGGCGACCCGTGCGCCGCGGTTGGGCTCGATCACCACGAGGCCCTCGGCGGCGAGCGCGCGCAGCGCGGCCCGGACGGTGTGGCGCGCGGCGCCGTGGGTCGTGGCCAGGTCGACCTCGCGCAGGCGCTCCGCGGCGCCGAGGCGGCCGTCGAGGATCGCTGCGCGCAGCGCGGCGGCGAGCGCCTCGGCGGCCTGCGGGCGGGAGCTCAGCGCGCGCTCCCCCCGGCCAGCACCTCGACGGGCGCCGCCGGCGGCACCGCGTCGCCCCGCTGCTGCGCGGTTCGCGGGGACAGCGCGAGCGCGGCCAGGCCGGCGAGGACCAGGCCGGCGCCGGCGAGGGCGAGCGCGGACGGGCGCTCCGCGAGCACGAGCGCCCCCAGGGCGGTCGCCGTCAGGGGCTCGGCGAGCGTCAGGGTCGCGGCCTCGCCGGCGGCGAGGTGCCGCAGGCCGCGGGCGAAGAGGACGTAGGCCAGCGCCGTCGGGATCACCGCGAGGTAGGCGATGAGGCCGAGCCCGCCCGGGGTCAGCAGCCAGTCCCCGGCGGTGGCGGCCAGGACCGGCACGAGGAGCACGCCGCCGACGCCGAAGGTCGCCGCCATGACGGCTTCGGGGGCGTGGCCGTCGTCCAGCAGCCCCTTGGCGGTGACGGTGTAGGTGGCGTAGCCCGCCCCGGCGGCCAGGGCGAGGGCGACCCCGGGCACCGACACCGCGGCGCTGTCCCCGCCGAGGACGAGGAGCGCCACGCCGGCGCAGGCCAGGGCCGTCGAGGCGGCCCAGCGCCGCGTGAGCGGGGTCTGGTCGGTCAGGCGCGCGAGCAGGCCTGCGAACGCGGGGCCCGACCCGATGGCCACGACGGTCCCGACCGCGACGCCCGTGTCCTTGACGGCGGCGAAGAAGGCGAGCTGGTAGGCCGCCACGCCGATGCCGCCGATCGCCAGGCGCCGCCGGTCCCACGGTGCGCCCGACGGGCGGGCGGCGAGCATGGCCACGACCGCGAGGCAGGCCGCACCGAGGACGATGCGGCCCGCGCCGACGCCGAGCGGATCCGTCCCGTCCGGCCCGAGCGCCTGCGCGGTGCCGGTCGTGCCGAAGCAGACGGCGGCGAGGAGGACGCAGAGGCGGGACACGGCGGGATTGTTCCACAATATGTGGATGTCCACTGTCCCCTGAGAGTCTTGCGGGTGTCCGGACGTGCAGTGGAACGCTCGCGCGGTGCTGGGCAGCATGTCCCCGCGTGGCCTTCCGCCCCCGGTCCGTTCGCCTGCGCGTCGCGGCTCTCGTCGCCGTCGTCGCCTGCGGTTGGCTGCTCGGGCCGGGCGACGATCCCCCGGCTCGCTCGGCGGGACCCCCCGTGGTGCGCGTCGGGACGCCCGGGCGCCTGATCGCGCCGTCGTTTCTCGGCATGTCGGTCGAGTGGGACACGCTCGCGGCCTGGCTGGGGCAGGATCCCGTCGGCGCCGACCAGGCCGTCGGGCGGATGTGGAGCCTGCTGGCCACGGACGGCGCCCCCGTCCTGCGCATCGGCGGCAACTCGGCCGATCGCACGTGGATCGGCCCCGGCCCACCGCCCCCGCAGGGGATCCAGCACGTCCTCACGCCGGGGACGCTGGCCGCGTTCGGGGCGGTCCTGCGCGCCCACCCCGCCCGGGTGGTCCTCGGCCTCGACCTCGCCCACCGCCGGTTCGCCGCGGACGCGCGCGTCCTGGCGCTGGCCCGCCGGATGCTGCCGGCCCGCGACCTGCGCGGCGCGGAGATCGGCAACGAGCCCGACCTCTACCCGACCCAGCCGTGGGGCCGCGCGCCGAGCGGCGCGCCGCTCCCCGCCCGCGACCCGCAGTACGGCGTCCGCGCCTTCCTGCGCGACTACCGCGCCGCGCTGCGCGCCCTGCACCGCCCGCTGCGCGGGCTCGCGCTCGCCGGCCCAGGCCTCGGCGGCCCGCACTGGGCGCACCGCACCGCCGAGATCCTGCGCGGTGCCCCCCAGATCGACGTCGTGGCCGCGCACGAGTACGCGCTGAGCCGCTGCGCGCACCGGGCCCGGCCGACGCTCGCGCGGCTGCTCGCCCCGAAGGCCGCGCGGAGGTTCGTGGACGGGATCAGGGCCGAGCAGCGGGCCGCCCGCGCCCGCGGCCTGCCGCTGCGCCTGCAGGAGGGCGGCTCGGTCGCGTGCCGCGGTGCGCCGGGCGTGTCGGACGCCCCGGCCAGCGCGCTGTGGGCCCTGCGCCTGTTCTTCACGCTCGCCGGGCACGGCGTCAGCGGCATCGACCTCCACAACGCCCAGGGCGCCTACGACCAACTCGTCGTGCGGCGCGTGGGCGAGGGCTGGGCCGTCCACGCCCAGCCCACGTTCGTCGCGATGCTCGCCTTCGCCCACACACTGCACGGCCGCACGCGGCTGCTGCACACGAGCCGCGTGAAGGGGGTGGGCACCTGGGCGACCCGCGACGCGACGGGGACGACGCACGTCGTGCTCGTCAACGACGCGCCCGTGGCCCGCGACGTCCTCGTCGCGACCGGCGGGCGGCCCGCGGCGGCCCTCCTTCGCCTCGTCCCCGGCCGCCGGACGGCGTTCGGCGGCCGTGCCTTCCCGGCGTGGAGCACGGACGGCCGCCTCCCGTCCGCCCGCCCGCTCCGCCTCGTGGCCCGGCGCGGCCGCGTCGCGGTCCGCCTGCGCCCGCGGAGCGCCGCGGTGGTCGACCTCGCGGCCGGCCGCGCCCTCGCCCGCGCTCAGAAGTCCCGCCGCCCCGCCAGGTGCTCGGCGGCCTGCGGCCGGGACAGCTCGTAGACGGCCAGGCGATGCCCCGACGGCGTGCGGAACGCGCAGCACGGGCCGTGCGGGATGCCGAAGCGCGGCTGGGGCTCCCAGCCACGGCCCTCCAGCGCCGCCAGCGTGGCCTCGAGGTCGGCCACGCGGTAGACCAGGATCGGCCGCTCGCCCGCGAGGTGGTCGGCCAGCAGCACGGCGGGCTCCGCGGGACTCAGGCGCACCATCGCCACCCGCGTCCCGTAGGCCTCGACGGCGAACACGACCTGCGCTCCGAGGACCTGCGCGAAGTGCTCGACGTCCGCGCCGACGTCGGCGCTCGGGACGTAGAGGAAGTCCAGGCGCTCGAACGGCGGTGGGGCTTCGGCGGGGCCGGCACCGGCCATGTCGGCGAGCGTACGTCAGTCCGGCGACCGTGTCGCGCGGACCGTGACGAGCAGCTCGTAGTCCGGGTCGGCGTGGGCGAGCTCGGCGTCCGTGAGCTCCTCGGCCGCGTGCCCGTAGAGGAAGGCCGCGCCGGTGAGCACGTTGCCGTGGGCCTCCACGGTGACGGCGCCGAGCCCGAACGCGTCGGTGAACAGGCGCTCGGCACTCATCGAGGTGAACCGCCACCAGTCGCCCCAGTCGCGCCGGTCCTCCCGGGAGCTGGGGGAGAGGGCGGGCAGCGTGACGAGCGCGACGCCGCCGGGCGCCAGGACGGCGCGAATGCCCCGCACGGCGGCCGGGAGGTCGTAGATGAAGGGCAGCGTCTGGGTGCAGATGAAGCAGTCGTAGGCCGCGGCGGGCAGGCCCTCGCCGGTCGTCAGGTCCCCGACGACCGAGGCCTCGGGGACGCCGGCGCCGGTCCGGTGCAGCACGTCGGAGCTCGCGACGTCGTCCCCGCCGTACCACTGGGTGTAGGTCGACTCCGCCACCTCCAGCACGCGACCGCGCACGTCGGCCGCGCTCGCGGCGAGGAAGCGCTCGATGTACCAGCGGTCGATCGGCTTGCCGCGGTCGAACCCGAAGGTGCGCGAGACGGGCTCGAGGCCGCCGAGCCGGAGCTGGCCCGGGCGGCGCCCGCGGCGGAGCAGGTCGATCACGCGTCCGGGGTCAAATCGAGGGACTTCCACAGCAGCCGGCAGGCCGCGCTGCGGTACGGGCGCCACGGCTCGGCGAGTGCCGTGAGCTCGTCCGGGGTCGGCAGGTCGGGCATGCCGTAGGCCCGCTGCACCGCGCGCCGGATGCCGAGGTCGCCGACGGCCAGGACGTCGGGCCGCCGCAGCTGGAACATGAGGAACACCTGGGCCGTCCAGGCGCCGATGCCCTTCACGGCGACGAGCTCGGCCATCACGGCGTCGTCGTCGAGCTCGTCGAGCCGGTCGAGCTCGAGCTCGCCGTCGCGGACGTGCTCCGCGAGCGAGCGGAGGAACGTCGTCTTGTTGCGCGACAGCCCGACCGCGGTGCGCAGCTCGTCCGGATCCTCGGCCAGGACCTCCTCCGGCGTCGGGAAGCGGCCGCCGTAGCGCTCGGCCAGGCGGCCGTTGATCGCCCGGGCGGCGTGCACGGAGACCTGCTGGCCCACGATGGAGCGCACGAGCGCACCGTAGTGCTCCAGGACCGGGTAGCGCCCGCCGCGCGACGGGTCGTCGACGATGCCGAGGGCGCCCTCGCGCGCCAGGTCGTCCAGCAGCCCGGCCAGGACGGGATCGGCCGCCCGCAGGTGGGCGGCCGCGCCGCCTGCGCTCACGGCAGCGATGCGGTCAGCGCCTCGCCGTCGAGGGCATCGACGGCGCGCTTGAGCGACGTGCGGATCGTGGTGAAGGAGGGCGTGTCGCGGGCGGTCCAGGCCGAGGCCTCCGTGCCGCGCAGGCGCTGCACGAGATCGAGGAAGGCGCCCACGTCGTCGGTGTCGAAGGCGACGACGAACTCCTGGTCGTCCAGGCCGAAGGAGTACGTCGTGTGGTTGTCGACGTTGGGGTACTCCTTGCCGATCCGGATGTGGTCCTGCATGACGCGCCAGCGCTCGTCGGCGGGCAGGGCGTACCACGCGCGGGTCTTCACGAACGGGTACACGAAGAGGTACTTGCCCGTGAACGGCCGGGCCACGAAGCGCTGCTCGTCGGAGTACTCGCTGCTCTTGCGCAGCCCCAGGAAGGAGTGCGGCTGCGTGCACCACTTGGCCAGCCCGCTCTGGGCCAGCACGACGTGGAACTCGTGGATCCGGTCGAGGTTCTCCGTCTCGGCGACGAGCATGATGTCGGCGTCGCCGCGCGTGCCCACCAGCGAGAAGCTCTGCAGGAGGTGGTCGGTCCCGAAGTCCTCGCAGGCCGCGATGAACTCGGCCTTGTCCTGGGCCCGCTGCTCGGCGGGCAGCCGGCGCCACGCCGGATCGACCTTCAGGAACGTGTACTTCACGACGTGCCGCTCGGCAGCGGCAGGAGATCGGCCGGTCACCCCAGAAAGGGTAGTCGGTGAGCCTCCAGGCGCCCCTGTCGCGCGCGCCCGCGTTAGAGTCGCGTTATCCCCCGGCCGTCCGCCAGGACGGCTGGGTACCATGACGCTGATGCGCATCGCGCTCGTGTCTCCGTACTCCTGGTCGTACCCCGGCGGGGTCACGCGACACATCGAGGCCCTGTCGGACGAGCTGCTGTCCGCAGGCCATCACGTTCGCGTGCTCACGCCCTACGACCCGGCCGACCGCCGGTCGGCCCGCCTGCACCGCGGCCACTGGCCGGAGGACCGCGCGCCGGCCGAGCACGTCATCCCGCTCGGGCGCTCCATGGGCTTCCCCGCCAACGGCGCGGTCTCGAACCTCACCGGCACCCCGGCCTCCGTCGCCGCCCTGCGTCGCGAGATCGCCCGGGGCGGGTTCGACGTCGTCCACCTCCACGAGCCCGTGGCCCCGACCGCCGGCTGGGACACGCTCTGCGCGACGGACATCCCGCTCGTGGGGACCTTCCACTGCTACTCCGACAACGTCGTCTCCAACGGGATCGCCAACCTGATGGGCGCCCGCCGGCGCCTGAACCGCCTCAAGGTGCGCATCGCGGTCTCCGAGGCCGCCGCGTGGACGGGGCATCGCTTCTTCGGCGGCCGCTACCGGATCATCCCCAACGGCGTCGACGTCCCTACCGACCCCCTGGCGCTGCGGCCGGGCGGGCTGACCTCGCCCGGCGGCGTCCTGCGGATCGCCTTCGTCGGCCAGGCGGTCGAGCGCAAGGGCCTGCCGATCCTGCTGCGGGCCTTCGAGGCGCTCCGCGACCACGTCCCCGCGACGCTGACCATCGTCGGCGCCGAGCCCGAGGACGTCAGCGCGGTGCTCTCCGACCTGCGCGGCATCACCGCGCTCGGGAAGGTGGACGACGCGACGAAGGTCGCGGTCCTGCGCTCCGCCGACGTGCTCTGCGCCCCGTCGCTGGGCGGCGAGAGCTTCGGCATGGTCCTCACGGAGGCCTTCGCCGCCGGGACGCCCGTCGTCGCCTCGCGCATCGCGGGCTACCAGGACGTCGTCACCGACGGCGTCGACGGCGTGCTCGTCCCGCCCGGGGACGCGACCGCGCTGGCCGAGGCGCTGCGCGACCTGGCCCTGGCGCCGGAGCACCGCGCCGCGATGGCGCGTGAGGCCGCAGGGCACGCGCACCGCTACGCGTGGCCCGCCGTCGCCCAGGAGGTCGTGAAGGCCTACGAGGACGCGGTGGCCGTCCCGGCGCCGGCCACCGCCGGCGCCCGCCTCGCCGTGCGGGTCGGCGCGCGGCCGGCCGACCTGCAGCCCAGGCTCCCCGCCCGGCGCCTGCCCTCGCCCGAGCCGGACCCCACCGGCGGCAGCAAGGCCGGGCGCCGGTTCGCCCGGCGCGCCGCGGTCGCCGTCGTCGGCGGCGCCACGGCGTACGCCGTCTTCTACGCCCTGCAGAAGATCGGGGTGCACCGCATCGCGCAGTCCCTGCTGGCGTCGAGCCCGACGTGGGTGCTGGTCGCCCTGGGGCTGATGTGCCTGTCCATGGTCGTCCGGGCCGTGTCGTGGCACGCGATCCTCCGCGCGGCGCTGCCCGGCTCGCCGGTGAAGCACGCCGATGCCTTGGCCGGGACGTCCATCGGGGTGCTCATGTCCGCGACGCTGCCCGCCCGGCTCGGCGAGCCGGCCCGCGCCATGGTCGTGGCGCGGCGCGCCGGGCGCCCGCGCGAGACCCTGCCCGTGGTGCTGGGGACCCTGGTGTCCCAGACGCTGCTGAACATCGTGGCCCTGGTGATCCTCGGCACGACCATGTTCGCGACGGTCCACTACTTCGACGGCCGGCACACCGCCCTGGTCCTCTTCGCCGCCGCCCCGGTGGCGATCCTCGCGGCCGTTCTCGCGGCGCCGGCGCTGCTGCGCAGCGGCGCGCTGCGGCGCTCGCCGCTGCGGCGGTTCGCCCAGGCCGGCCGCGACGCCCTGACCCAGGTGCGCGACGGCCTGAAGGTCTTCCGCGAGCCGCGGCTCGGCGCGATCGCCACGATCGCCCAGCTCAGCGCGTGGGCGATCCAGCTCGCCGCGTGCTGGATCCTGCTCGTCGCCTTCGGCCTCGACGGCCGCGCGGGCCTCGGCGCCGCTGCGGCGGTGCTCTTCGCGGTCAACGTGACCGCCGTCCTGCCCGCCACGCCGTCCAACCTCGGCGTGTTCCAGGCCGCCTGCGTCGCCGTGCTCACGGGCGCCTACGGGATCGGCTCCGCCGACGCGCTGGGCTACGGGATCATCCTCCAGGCCGTCGAGCTGGCCACCGCGATCATCATGGGCGGCCCCGCCCTGCTGCGCGAGGGCCTCACGTGGAAGGACGTGCGCCTCCGGGCGATGCACGCCTCGCCGGTCGAGCTGTCCCCGGTGCCCGCCGGGCGGCGCACCGAGCACCGCGCCGAGGCGTAGCGGCTCAGAACGAGGCGGAGGCGTCCGCGGCCGGCTGGAGCTCCTCGCTGCCGTCCCTGGGCAGGCGCAGCAGCCGGCCGTCGGGGGCGGTGACGTAGGTCCCCACGCGTTGCAGCGGCGGCGAGTACGCGTGGATCGTCACGGCGGGCCCGTCGTCGGCGTGGCGGACCCGGTGGATCCCGCCCGGGTCGACCGTGAACGTCCCGCCCGCGCCCTGGGTCGTGGCCAGGGCGGGGCCGCCGAGCGACAGGCGCTCGTCGCGCACCGCGCCCGAGACGACCGTGATCGCCGCGCCCGCGTCATCGTGGTCGTGGAAGCCGGTGTCGTGGCCGTCGAGCCAGCAGATCAGCCATACCTCGACCTCATCGGTCCGCAGCAGGCTCACGCAGACCCGCTCGTCGGGGTCGTGACGGACCTGGTCGGCCCACAGCTCCGGGTGCGCGGCGAGGCCCTCGACGAGCTCGCGCAGCTCCTCGACCGGCTTCATGCCGCCACCCACACGTGACCGAGCAGCCGCGCGGCGTTGTCCGTGCGCATCAGCTCGTGGGCCTCGTGGCCGAGCGGCCGGCTCGTCGGCGCCGGCAGGACGGGGACGTCGGTGCCGTGGACGAGCTGGCCGGTCCCGACCTCCGCGGCCACCGCGCGCAGCGCGCGCGGGCCGTAGGACGAGGTGTCATAGAAGACCAGCGGGTCCGGCTCGCCGGCCGGGCCGCCCCGCCCGCGCACGCGCTCGGCGTGGAGCGGCGCCAGCCCGGCGAGCAGCCCGAAGACGACCCGCAGGCGGGGCAGCGCGGGCCGGCCCCAGGCGTGGAAGACATGCCACGCGGCGTGCACGTCGGCGACGTACCGCGTGGCGGGCGCCCACCACGGCGCGGCCGACGTCGCGGGCGCCGGCTGCCACGGCGCGGGTCCGGGATGGACGAAGAGCGGCGCCATGCGGTCCTGCAGCACGGCCAGGAGGGGCCCGACCCGGTCCAGGCCCTCGGGCGACGCCAGCGCGCCGGCCGGGAGGCAGAGGCCGACGGCCCCGCGGTCGAGCAGCGCGTCGACGGCGGCGGGATCGGGCGCGTCGAGCGCGGGCGCCGCCCACGTCTGGAGCGCGTCGGGCAGCGCGAGGGCCTCGTCGTGGTAGGCCGCGAGGAGCGGCTCGGCCTCGCCCGCCGGGAGCGCCTCGATCCCGATCGGGGAGGAGAGCGCCACGAGCACGCGGTCCAGGCCGGCGGCGCGGACCGCTTCGGCACGGGTGGCCGGATCGTGCTCGGCCGGGTCGACGGTGAAGGAGGGCTCGCCCGGCAGCTCGATCGTCCACCGGCCCCGCGACCAGCGCGCGCACGGCGGCGTCGTCCGCTGGGCGAGGCCGAGCAGCAGCCCCTCGGGCCACAGGTGCTGGTGGACGTCGATGGCGAGCATGTCCCCTAATCTACACAAACCTGATTGGAAAAAGCGGCATTTGAGGCGGGAGCAGGCACTCGCGCCCCGCCGGCGAAGCTCCGGGCATGCCCGCCGCCTGGGTCTACCTGCTGCGCTGCCGCGACGGATCGCTCTACACCGGGTGGACGAGCGACCTCGAGCGACGGCTCGCCGCCCACGCGCGGGGGACCGCCAGCCGCTACACCCGCAGCCGGCGGCCCGTCGCGCTCGCCGTCGCCCTCCCGATGGCCGACCGCACCGCGGCGCGCCGCGAGGAGGCGCGCATCAAGGCGCTGCCGCGGGCGGCGAAGCTGGCGCTGGTCGCAAGCGGCTGAGCGGCCGGTCGGGCCGCGCCGCTCAGACAGCTTCTCAGGGCGCGACGAGCGCCGCGCAGACCCGGTCGAGGTCGGCCGAGCGGGCCGAGATCAGCTTCGTCGCCTCCCGCTCCAGGTCCGCGAGGTTCTTCGCGCTCGCGTCGTCCAGGGCGTCGCTGGCGTCGTCCAAGCGGGTCTGGAAGCGGTCGTAGGCCTCGGGCCCGAGGATGTGGGCGAGCTGGTACTCGACCGTGTCGGCGACGCCGTCGAAGACGACGTCGATGATCGGGCGCACCCACTCGACCAGGCCCCAGCCGCGGGCCTCCGCGAGGTGGATCGGCCGCGTGAGCTGCCCCGTCCCCAGCGACACCATCCGGACGTCGACGCGGGCCCCGGCCTCCTGCGCGAGGCGCACCGCCTCCGCGTAGGCGCACATCGCGGGGTTCGTGGCGAAGACGCCGCCGTCGACGAGCGCGAGGCCGTCAAGGCCGATCGGCTCGAAGTAGGTGGGGGCCGCCGACGTGGCGCGGGCGACGTCGACCATCGGGGCGTCGCGGTCGGGCCGCCAGCTCTTGAAGAAGTACGGCTCGCGGCGCTCGAGGTCGTAGGCCGTCACGAGCACGCGCGTCGTCGCGTCGCTCAGCCGGGCGATCCCGAGGTAGTCGGTGAGCGCCGCGCGCAGCCCGGCGTCGTCGTGCTTCTCGTCGATCAGGCCGTCGGCGCTCTGGATGCGCTGCCACAGCGAGCGGTGGAAGATCCGCGGCCCCTCCGTGCGGTAGAGCTCCACGACCTCGGCGGCCGGCCGTGCGCCCGGGATGGTCAGCGCGCAGGCGAGGATGCCGCCGGTCGACGTCCCCGCGACGAGGTCGAACAGCTCCGCGACGCGCCGGCCCGTGCGCGCCTCCACCTCGGCGAGCACGAGCGCGGGGATGATCCCGCGGATGCCCCCGCCGTCGATCGACAGGATGCGCACCGGTCCGTCCCTGTCCGGCCCTAGGCCTCCGCCATGGCGGGCGTGCCATCGCCTTCCTGGTCCTCGGCGAAGTCCTCGGGCGGGAGCACCTGCTTGCGCGGGTCGCGCTCGGTCCCGGCGATGACCTCGTCCTTGGCGACGCCCTTCGGGACGAAGCCGGACTTCATGCCGAAGTAGACGGCCTGCGGGTGGTGGGCGATGATCGCCACCGTCGACTGCTCGGGCTCGACGGCGTAGCCGCCGCTGAGCCGCATCCCGATCGACGGCGCGTCGAGCAGCCGCCAGACCTTCTCGTGCTCGGACTGGTCCGGGCAGGCGGGGTAGCCCCAGGACCAGCGGCGCCCCTGCACGGCCGGGATCCCGAGGTCGCTGCGGACCTTCGCGTGCAGCCACTCGGCCATGCCCTCGGCGGTCTGGACCCCCAGCCCGTGGGTGTAGAGCTGCTCGGCGAACTCGCCCTCCTGCTCCAGGCGCGCCATGACCTCGGTCACCTGGTCGCCCGCCGTGACGACCTGCAGCGCGAGGACGTCGCGCTCGCCGCTGGAGAGCGGGCGGTAGAAGTCGGCGATGCAGATGCGGTCGTGCTTGGGCTGGCGCGGGAAGACCAGGCGCTCGAGCTCGCGCTCGGGGTCCTCGGGGTCGAAGACGACGACCTCGTTGCCGTCGGCCGCGGCCGGGAAGTAGCCGAGCTTCGCGCGCGGGTGCAGGTAGTCCTGCTCGGCCCACATGCGCTCGAGCCGGGGGAGGAAGCCCTCGTCCTCGTCCGTGCCCTCCACGAGCCTGCGCCAGGCCTCGCCCTTGACGCCGCGGCCGCCCCAGTGGAGCTTGAACAGCACGTGGGTGTCGAGGTGCGGGTAGACCTCGTCGAGGACGACGGGCACCTCGCGCACGCCCCACCACGGCGGCGTGGGGACGGGGTTGTCGGTGACCACGGCGGAGCGCACGGACGAGTCCGTGGTGTCGCCGAGCTCCGGCTCGGGGCCCTTCTCGCGCAGCCGGAACGCCGTCTCGCGCGTCTTGACCAGGAGGGCGTCGCGCGCCTCCTCGTCGACGAGCTGGTCCATCTTCGACAGGCCCTCGAAGGCGTCCTTGCAGTAGAAGACGCCCGGCTCGTAGACCGTGTCGTCCTCGCGGCCGTTGGGGAACAGCACGCGCGAGCCGAAGTCGCGGTTGATCGCGGCGCCGCCGATGAGCACCGGGAACCCCAGGCCCTGGGAGTGGAGCTCCTGGATGGCCAGCGGCATCTGCTTCGACGTCGATACGAGCAGCGCGCTCAGGCCGATCGCGGTGGCGTCGTGCTCCTTGGCGGCGTCGATGATCTTGCCGACGGGGACCTGCTTGCCGAGGTCGACGACGGTGTAGCCGTTGTTGGTCAGGATCGTGTTGACCAGCGACTTGCCGATGTCGTGCACGTCGCCGAACACGGTCGCCAGGACGACGGTGCCCTTGGTGTAGCCCTCGATCCGGTCGAGGTAGTTCTCCAGGCGCGCGACGGCCTTCTTCATGACCTCGGCGCTCTGCAGCACGAAGGGCAGGATGAGCTCGCCGGCCCCGAACTTGTCCCCGACCTCCTTCATGGCGGGCAGCAGGACGTCGTTCAGCGTCGGGACCGCGCCGATCTTCTCGACCGAGCGGTCGATCCAGTCCTCCACGCCGTCCTTCTTGCGGCGCAGGATGTGGAAGTGCAGGGCCTCCTCGGGCTCCATGCCGGCCGTCGGGTCGGCCTTCTCGTCCTCGGCGGTCTCGCCCTTGGACTCGAAGTGCTCGATGAAGCGCTCAAGCGCGTCCTCGCGCCGGTTGTAGACCAGGTCGTCGGCGAGCTCGCGCTCGTTCTCGGGGATCTCCGAGTACGGCGTGATGTGGTTGGGGTTGACCATCGCGAGGTCCAGGCCCGCCTCGACGCAGTGGTAGAGGAAGACGGAGTTCAGGACCGCGCGGGCGGGCTGCCCGACGCCGAAGGAGACGTTGGAGACGCCGAGCGACGTCTTCACGTGCGGGAGCTCCGCCTTGACGCGGCGGATGCCCTCGATCGTCTCGACCGCCGACGGGCGCCACTCCTCGTCGCCCGTGGTCAGCGTGAACGTGAGCACGTCGAAGATCAGCAGCTCGGGGTCCAGGCCGTGCTCGTCGCAGCACAGCTCGACCAGGCGCTTGGCGATCTCGACCTTGCGCTCGGCGGTCTTGGCCATGCCGACCTCGTCGATGGTCAGCGCGATCAGCGCAGCGCCGTGCTCGATCGCCATCGGCACGACCTTGTCGAGCTTGTCGCGGCCGGCCTCGAGGTTGATCGAGTTGACGATCGCGCGCCCGGGGATCTGGTCCAGCGCCGTCGCGATGACGTCCGGCTCGGTGGAGTCGACCTGGATCGGGGCGGGCTGGGTCAGCGAGACGCGCTTGGCGACCTGCCGCATCTGCTCGTCCTCGTCCTGGCGCTCGGTCAGCGCGACGCAGAGGTCCAGGACGTGGGCGCCGCCCTCGACCTGATCCTCGGCGATCTGCTGGAGGCCGTCGTAGTCGTCGGCGAGGAGCATCTCCTTCGCCTTGCGCGAGCCCTGCGAGTTGACGCGCTCGCCGACCAGCGTCGGCGCCGGCTCCTGCACGAGCGGCGCCGCCGTGATCATGCTCGAGACGTGCGGGGGCCGCGGTGCGGGGCGCGTGAAGTCGCTGCGCCGGCCGCTGCAGCGCTCCTTGATCGCGGCGATGTGCTCCGGGGTGGTGCCGCAGCAGCCGCCCACGATGGAGACGCCGTAGCGCTCCACGAAGTCGCCGAGCACCTCGGCCAGCGGGCCGGGCTCCTCGGGGAAGATCGTCTCGCCGTCGGGCCCCTGGAGGGGCAGGCCGGCGTTCGGGATGCAGTGCACCGGGATGCTCGAGAACTCGCCGAGGAAGCGGATCGCGTCGCGCATGTCCTCCGGGCCCGTGGAGCAGTTCAGCCCGATGACGTCGACCTTGAGCGCCTCCAGCGTCGCCAGGACCGACGAGATGTCGGTGCCGAGCAGCATCTTGCCGCCGTTCGGCAGCAGCGAGACCGACGTCTGGATCGGGACGGCGCGGTCCTCGAGCTTCATCGCCTCCCGGGCGCCGAAGATCGCGGCCTTGACCTCCAGGATGTCCTGGGCGGTCTCGATCATGATCAGGTCCGAGCCGCCGCGGATCAGGCCCTGGGCCTGCTCGGTGAAGACGGCGACCAGGTCGCGGAAGCGGATCGCGCCGAGCGTCGGGTCGTCCGACGCCGGCAGGTAGCCCGTCGGCCCGATCGAGCCGGCCACGAAGCGGTCGGGGCCCACTGCCTTGCGGGCGATCTCGGCAGCCTTGACGTTGATCTCGAGGGTGTGCTCGGCCAGGCCCCACTCCTCGAGCTTCAGGCGGCTGGCCTGGAACGAGTCGGTCTCCACGACCTCGGCGCCCGCCTCGACCATCGACGCGTGCACGCCCTCGATGACGTCGGGGCGGTTGAGGACGAGGGCCTCGTGCGCGCGACCGGGCAGCTTGTAGTCGTCCTCGAGGG
>JAXDGY010000368.1:0-3643 GCA_034664785.1 Solirubrobacteraceae bacterium | reverse complement strand
GAGCACCTGCTGGTTGGTGAAGTCGATCTCCGTGTGGATGCCCAGGCTCCCGACGATGCGGGTGACGGGATCCCAGGACATCTCCTTGACGGTGACCTTCTGCTCCTGTGGAGACTGAACGGTGGCCATCGGGTGCCTCCCCTTACCAGCGCTTGGCGTAGCCGGTTGTGAGCTCGGAGCGGTTGTGCCGCCACTCGGGCTCCTTGTCGTACTTGCGCTTGACGTTCATGTGGCGCCCCCAGCGCAGGAGCGGGCCGTAGGTGACCCTGGCGAGGTTGGACGACAGCTTCCCCATCTGGTCCTCCTCCATGAACGGCATGTACTTGTCGGGGAAGCCGGGCATCGTGCAGGCCATGCAGATGCCGCCCACGTTCGGGCAGCCGCCCATGTGGCTCTGCCAGCCGCGCAGCGGCACGTTGCACTTCACCACCGGGCCCTTGCAGCCCAGCTTGACCAGGCAGCGGTGGTCCGCCCCGTACTCGGTGGCGAAGTCGCCCTCCTCGTAGAACGCGGCGCGGTTGCAGCTCTCGTGCGCGGTGCGGCCGAACAGCGACACCGGCCGGCCCGCATCGTCGAGCTCGGGCACCGGGCCCATGCCGGCCAGCGCGAACACGAGGTGCACGAGCGTCTCGGTCATGTTGTCCGGCTGCGCCGGGCAGCCGGGGATGTTGACGATCGGGATGCCGGACTTGGCCTTCCAGTTCCACCCGAGGTAGTCGCGCAGGCCCATCGCGCCCGTCGGGTTGTTCTTCATGGCGGGGATGCCGCCGTAGGTCGCGCACGTGCCGACGGCGACGACGGCGGCGGCCTTCGGCGCCAGCCGGTCGACCCACTCGTTGACCGTGATCGGCTGGCCGTTCTCCGGGTTCACGCCGAACCCGGTCCAGTAGCCGTCGCCGTTGATCTTCTCGTTGCCGAGCGAGCCCTCGATGACGAGGACGAACGGGTCGAGCTTGCCGGCCTCGGCGTCGAACCAGGCCTGGATGAAGCCCATGCCGACCTCGTAGGCGATGACCTGGTTGTGGATCACGACCTTCGGCAGCCCCGGGATCGCCCCGGTGATGATGTCCTCCAGGCTCGGGTTGGTGGCCGAGGTCATCGCCACCGAGTCGCCCTCGCACGACAAGCCGACCGTGATCCACAGCACGTGCGCCGTGATCGCCTCCGTCGTGGCCTGGCCCGGCGTGAACTCGATCTCCTGCGTCGCCATCGCTGCTCCTCTCAACAGATCCGCGGCAGGGGGTCGCCCACGAGCTGGTCCATGACCCGCTTGCCGCCAAAGGACGTCTCCACGAGCACCATCCCGGGAGGCTCCGTCTTCACTTCGCCGATCTCCGCCGCCTGCGCGAACTCGCCCTGCCCACCGAGGTCCCGCAGCGCCGCCAGGGCGGCGTCCGCGTGCTCCGGGGCCACGGCCGCGACGAGCACGCCCTCGTTGGCGACGTGCATCGGGTCGATCCCGAGGATCTCCGCCGCGCCCGCGACCATCGGGTGCACCGGCACGGCCGCCTCGCGCACGAGCAGCGCCACGCCGGACGCGCGCGCGAGCTCGTTGAGCACCGAGGCGACGCCCCCGCGCGTCGCGTCGCGGATGCAGCGCAGGCCCGGGCCCACGCTCTCGAGCAGCGCGTCGACCGCCGGCCACAGCGACCGCGTGTCGGACTCGATCGTCGCGCCGAGCTCGAACTCGCCGCGCGCGAGCATGATCGCGGTGCCGTGCTCCCCGATCGGCCCGGACACCAGCACCCGGTCGCCGGGGCGCAGGGCGGCGGGGGAGAGGCGGGCGCGGCGGTCGCGCTGCCCGACGCCGGTCGTGCAGACGTACATCTGGTCGGCGTGGCCGCGCTCGACGACCTTCGTGTCGCCCGTGACGATCTTGACCCCGGCGACCTCGGCCGCACGCGCGATCGCGTCGACCTCGGCCCGCAGCACGCCGGCGTCGAGGCCCTCCTCGAGGATGAGCGAGAGGCTGAGGGCCAGCGGTCGCGCGCCGGCGACCGCGAGGTCGTTGACCGTGCCGTTGACGGCCAGGTCGCCGATCGAGCCGCCGGGGAAGCGGATCGGCTTGACGACGAAGCTGTCGGTCGTCATCGCCAGCGACGCGCCGCCGATCTCCAGCGATGCGGCGTCGCCGAGCTCGTCCAGCGCCTCGGACGCGAAGGCGGGGAGCAGGACGCCCTCGATCAGCGCCGCGGTCGCCTTGCCGCCCGCGCCGTGGGCCATGGTGATCCGCTCGTCGCGGAACTTCGGACGCTTCGAGCGAGCCGTCTCGATGATGCCGAGGATCCGCTGCTCGCGGTCGGTCGCGGACGACGTCACTCAGACCACTTGCCGATCGCGGGCGAACCGCCCGTAGTTGTAGTACGCCGCGCAGGCGCCCTCGGAGGACACCATGCACGTGCCGATCGGACGCTCCGGCGTGCAGGCGGTGCCGAACACCTTGCACTCCCACGGCTTGATGACGCCCTTGAGCACTTCCCCGCACTGGCAGGCCTTGGGGTCGGCGACGCGGACGCCCGGCACGGGCCAGCGCCCCTCGGCGTCGAGGTCGGCATAGGCGTCCGACAGGCGCAGGCCGCTGTGGGAGATGAACCCCAGCCCGCGCCACTCGAAGTGCGGGCGCAGGGCGAAGACCTCGGACATGACCTCCAGCGCGCGGAGGTTGCCCTCGTAGGGCACGACGCGCTTGTACTGGTTCTCGACCTCGCACCGGCCTTCGCCGAGCTGGCGCAGGATCATCAGGACCGACTGCAGGATGTCCACCGGCTCGAAGCCGGAGACCACGATCGGCTTGCCGTAGTCGGCCGGGATGAACTCGAACGGCCTGGCGCCCACGACGGTGGAGACGTGGCCGGGGCCGACGAACCCGTCGAGGCGCAGGTCGGGCGAGTCGAGCAGCGCGCGCAGCGGCGGGACGATCGTCACGTGGTTGCACATGCACGAGAAGTTCCGGACGCCCTCCGCCTTCGCTCGCTTGAGCGTCAGGGCGGTCGACGGCGCGGTCGTCTCGAAGCCGATCGCGAAGAACACGACCTCGCGGTCGGGCTCGGCCTTCGCGATCCGCAGCGCGTCGAGCGGCGAGTAGACCATGCGCACGTCGGCGCCGGCCGCCTTGGCCTCCAGCAGCGTCCCGTTGGAGCCGGGCACGCGCATCATGTCGCCGAAGCAGGTGAAGATCACGCCCGGCTGGTGGGCGATCGCGATGCCGTCGTCGACGCGGCCCATCGGGATCACGCACACCGGGCAGCCCGGGCCGTGGACGAGCTCGACGTTCTCGGGCAGCAGGTCGTCGACGCCGTACTTGTAGATCGAATGGGTGTGACCGCCACACACCTCCATGAGCTTGTAGTGCCGGCCGGGCTCGACGGTGGCGAGGATCTCGCCCTGCAGCACCCGGCCGAGCTCTGCGTCGCGGAACTCGTCGACGAACTTCATGCCGCCACCTCGATCCGCGTCAGCGCGGTCCCCGCGTGCACCAGGAGGGTGTCGCCGGGCGCCGCGTCGACGAGCGCGATCTCGACGGAGGCGTGCGTGCCGTCGCCGGCCTCGCACAGCGCCAGCCCGCGCTCGTCGTCCACCCGCAGCACGCGCATCGGGACCCCGTCGTCACCGCAGGTGATGCAGTGGTGGGCGAGGTCCCGCC
>JAXDGY010000367.1:0-21848 GCA_034664785.1 Solirubrobacteraceae bacterium | reverse complement strand
ACGCGGTGCTCGAGCGCTTCCCCGACGCCCTGCACCTGCTGGGCCGCGACAAGGTCGAGACCCGCGAGGCGTCCATCCAGGCCTTCCAGGATCCGTCGGGCCCCCCGCTCATCGTGTGCGCCACGCGTGTCGCCGCGCAGGGCATCACGCTGACCCGGGCGTCGAACGTGGCCTTCTTGGAGCTCGAGTGGACGCCGGCGATGCACGACCAGGCCGAGGATCGCTGCCACCGCATCGGTCAGCACGACGCCGTGACGGCCTGGTACCTGCTCGCCGCGGACACGATCGACGAGACCATGGCGCGCCTCATCGAGCGCAAGCGCAGCATCGTCGCGGCCGTCACCGACGGGCGCCGCCTTGACGGCGAGGGGATGGTCGACGCGGTGGTCTCCGAGCTGCGCGGCGGCGAGCCCTTCCGCCACCTGCGGCCCGTCGCCTGAGGCTGCTAGGCGACCTTGCGGTCGCGCGCGGCGGCCGCGGCCGACCGCAGCACCGCGGTCCGGCGGCGGGGGTTCAGGCTCAGCGCCACGAGCGTGCCGTCGCCGCGCCGCACCTCGGCCTCCCAGGTCCCGTCCGCGGTCGGCTTCAGGTCCAGGCGGACGAGCGTCCCGCCACCGACGGCGGAGATCGCCGTGTCCTCGAGCATGCGCCGCAGGCGGGCGGCGTGGAGGGTGTCGTCGGTTCGGGTGGGCTCCATGGCGGGCATCCTGCTTCGTCCGCCTCAACGCCCGCTAAGGATCACGCAGGAGGCCGGTAACGTCGGCGTGATGCTGCCGATCGACCTCGCTGGACGCACCGCCCTCGTGACCGGCTCGACCGCCGGCATCGGCCTGGCCATCGCCACCGGGCTGGCGCGGGCGGGCGCCGAGGTGGTGGTCAACGGCCGCACCGCCGAGCGCGTCGACGCGGCCGTCCAGCACGTCGCCGAGCAGGCCGGCGCGGCCGGCCGGGTCCGCGGCGCCCCGGCCGACGTGGGCACGGCCGAGGGCTGCGCGGAGCTCCTCGCCCGCGTCCCGGACGTCGACGTCCTCATCAACAACGCCGGCGTCTTCCGGCCGCAGCCGGTCTTCGAGATCCCCGACGACGAGTGGCGGCGGATGTTCGACGTGAACGTCCTCAGCGGGGTCCGGCTGGCGCGCCACCACGTGCCGCGGATGGTCGGGCGGGGCTGGGGCCGCGTCGTGTTCATCTCGAGCGAGTCGGCGCTCCAGATCCCCGCCGAGATGGTGCACTACGGGATGTCGAAGACCGCGCAGCTCGCCGTGGCGCGCGGGATGGCCGAGTCCGTGGCCGGCACCGGGGTGACGATCAACAGCGTCCTGCCCGGGCCGACCCTGTCGGAGGGCGTGCGGGCCTTCCTCGAGCAGATGGCCGCCGGCGACGAGGGTCACGACACGATCGAGGCGGCGGGGGCCGCGTTCCTCGCCGCCGCGCGCCCGACCTCGCTGCTCGGCCGCCTGGCCGACCCCGAGGAGGTCGCCAACATGGTCGTCTACGTCGCCTCCCCGCTGGCCTCGGCGACGACGGGCGCGGCGCTGCGGGTCGACGGCGGCGTGGTGCGCGCGATCCCGTAGCGGGCTCCCGTTCAGGGCAGGACCCAGGTGTCCTTGCCGCCGCCGTCCTGGGAGGAGTTGACCACGAGGCTGCCGGGCTGCCCGGCCACGCGGGTCAGGCCGCCCGGGGCCGCCAGGGTCGCCGTCGGCGAGCTGACGACGAAGGGCCGCAGGTCGACGTGGCGGACGGCCCAGCCGCCATCGACCACCGTCGGCATCTGCGACAGGGGCACGATCCGCTGGGCGACCCACCCCCGCGGGTCGGCGCGCAGCGCGCCGGCCAGCGCGGCGAGGTCCTCCGCGGAGGCCTGCGTGCCGACGACGACGCCGTGGCCGCCCTGGCCGCCGCGCGGCTTGACGACGAAGTCCTCCGGCGCGGCCAGGACGGCGGCCACCGCGTGGGGATCGCGGCCGAGCGCGAACGTCTCCACGGAGCGCACCAGCGGCTCCTCGCCGAGGTAGAGCCCGATCATCTCCTCCACGTGGGCGTGGATGACCTTGTCGTCGCCCACGCCGGTGCCGAAGGCGTTCAGGACCGCAACCTGGCCCGTGCGCCAGGGCTCCAGCAGCAGCTCGGCCGCGGGCGTGAGCGCGCCGCGGTCGTCGCGGAGCCGGTCCTCGTCGCACCGGCGCAGCACGACGTCCACGCGCCGCCCCATCCCGCCGGCGTCCCGGAGGTGCAGCTCGCGGCCGCGCAGCTCCAGGGAGGCGAGCGTGACGAGCGGCACGCCCAGCCGCCGCGCGATCTGGGCGTGCTCGTAGTACGCCGACGAGGCGGGACCGTCGGTGAGCACGACGATCGAGGCGTCCTCGGGGTCGGGGGCCGCCGCCCGCAGCGCCGCCCCGAGGGCCGGCAGCATCTCCTCGGCGAAGGCGCGCGGCGCGCGCGGCACGCCCGGCAGCGTCGCCTCCAGCGCCTCGCGCGCAGCGGCGGCGTAGGCGTAGCCCGAGGGCGTGCGCAGGTTGTCCTCGAGGACCAGGAGCTCGCCCTCCGGGTCGCGCACGACGTCCAGGCCGGCGACGGCGACCGGTGCGGCGCCGGCGGGGAAGGACCCCATCAGGTCGGGCTCGTAGCCCTCGGCGGCCTCGATCTCCTCGTCGGTGAGCAGGCCGGCGGCCACGATCCGCCGCGGCCCGTAGGCGTCGGTCACGAACGCGTTGAGCGCCCGCACCCGCTGCTCGAGCCCGGCGGCCAGGCGGTCCCACTCCGCGGCCTCCAGGAGCCGCGGGAGCGGGCACAGCGCGAACGGCCGCGCCTCCGTCTCGCCGCCGAACGTCACCCCCCGCCGCGCGAGGTGGCCGGCCACCGACTCGCACAGCGTTCGCAGGTCGGCGTGCTCGAGCACGTCGAGCAGCTCCGCGTAGGGCTCGCGCGGCACGCCCGGCGCGGCGTAGGCCTCATCCCAGGCTGCGGGGCTCGCACCGCCGCCCATCACGCCGACTCGGCCAGCCACCGGCCGCCGCGGTCCGCGGCGCGGGCGCGCGCCTCGGCCACGAAGGCCGCGAACAGCGCGGCGTGGTCGGCGCGGCCGGCCAGGCACTCCACGTGCCACTGGACCCCGAGCAGGAAGGGCCGGTCGACCGCCTCGAGGGCCTCCACCGTCCCGTCCGGCGCCCACGCCGTCGCGGTCAGCCCGGCCCCCAGCCCCCACGCCGCCTGATGGTGGAACGAGTTCACGGCCAGCTCCCCGTGCCCGGCCAGCGCGGCCAGCCGGCTGCCCTGGAGCACCGTGACCGCGTGCGTCGGCTCGTCGCCGGCGGCGGACTGGCGGTGCTCCAGCGCGTCGCCGACGACGTCCGGCACGTGCTGGTGCAGCGTGCCGCCCCGCGCGACGTTCAGCACCTGCATGCCGCGGCAGATGGCCAGCACGGGCATGGCGCGGGCGTCGGCGGCGCGGACGAGGTCCAGCTCGAAGCGGTCGAGCTCGGGCTCGGTCGGGCCGAGCGCGGGGTGCGGCGCGGCGCCGTAGGCCTCGGGGTGCAGATCGGGGCCGCCCGACAGGCACAGTCCCTCGACGCGGTCCAGGAACGGCTCGATGGCGTCGGGCTGCAGCGGCGGGACGACCACGGGCAGCCCGCCCGCGCGCTGGATGGCCTCGAGGTAGACCATCCCCAGGGCCATCTCGCGGCGTGGCGGGTCGGCCTGCGTGGCCGGGGAGACGCGCGGGGCGTCGCGCATCTCGGACGTGGTGACCGCGATGAGCGGCCGTGCTCGGGCGGACACGGGGTCAAGCCTTCCCTGCCGCGGCGGCGCGCACTCCCGCCGCCGGGCCGAAATCGGCCCACCCGCGTTGTCCCCGCGGTCGAGGGCGGGCTGGGCCGGCTGCGCGGTGCCCTGGCGCCGTCGCCGTCCCGGCCTAGGTGTCCCGGGGCCATGACCACGACGGTCGTCCCCTCCCTGCTCGAGCGCCGCTTCCGGCTGTCGGAGCGGGGAACGTCCCTCCGCCGAGAGGCCGCGGGCGGCCTGACGACCTTCCTGACGATGAGCTACATCCTCTTCGTCAACCCGGCGATCCTCTCCGCGGCCGGCATCCCCTTCGGCGCCGTCGCGGTGGCCACCGCGCTGGCGGCGGCCGTCGCCACGGCGGCCATGGGCCTGCTGGCCGACTACCCGTTCGCGCTGGCCAGCGGCCTCGGGATCAACGCGGTCGTCGCCTTCGACATCGTCCTCGCGCGCAAGGTCCCGTGGCAGGTCGGGATGGCGTGCGTCGTGATCGAGGGCCTCGTCGCCCTCGTGCTCGTGCTCGCGGGCCTGCGCGAGGCGGTCGTCCGGGCGGTCCCGACGTCCCTCAAGCTGGCGATCGGCGTGGGCATCGGGCTCTTCATCACGCTCGTCGGCCTGCGCGACGGCGGCATCGTCGTCAACGACCCGGCGACCGGCATCGCCCTCGGCGACCTGTCGGCGGGCCCGCCGCTCATCGCCCTGGCCGGGATCTTCGCGGCGACGGCGCTGACCGCGCGGGGCATGCGCGGCGCGATCCTCGCGGGCATCGCGACCACGACCGTCCTCGGGCTCGCGTTCGGGATCCTCGACGGGCCGAGCGCGATCGCGAGCTGGCCGAAGAGCAGCGACTTCTCGACGATCGGGGACGCGCTGGCGCCGGACAACCTGCGCGACGCGCTGACCTGGGCGCTGGTCCCGACGATCTTCGCGCTGTTCATGACGGACTTCTTCGACACGGTCGGCACGGCGGTCGCGGTCGGGACCGCCGGCGGGCTGACGGACGAGCGCGGCGAGCTTCCCGGGATACGCAACGTGCTGCTCGTCGACTCGGGCGCCGCGGCGCTCGGCGGGGCGATGGGCGTCTCGAGCGTGACGACCTATGTCGAGTCGGGCGCGGGCGTGGCGGAGGGCGCCAGGACGGGCCTCGCGTCGCTGGTGACCGCCGGCCTGTTCGCGCTGGCGATCTTCTTCGTGCCGCTCATCGCGGTCGTCGGCCAGTCGGTCCCCTACGTGGGCGACACGACCGTCGTGCCCGCCGTCGCCCCGGCGCTCGTGATGGTGGGCTACCTGATGATGCGCCTCGTGGAGGCGATCGACTGGACGACGACGGAGAGCGCGCTGCCCGCGTTCCTCGTCATCGCCGGCGTGCCGCTGACCTTCTCGATCTCCGCGGGCATCGGGTTCGGGATCATCGGCTACGTCGTGGTGATGGCGGCGCAGGGCCGTGCCCGCGAGATCCACGGGCTGATGTGGCTGCTCGTCCCGCTCTTCGTCGCCTTCTTCGCGAGCGACTGGCTCAGCGCCCACGTCGTCTGAGGGTAGGGTTGCGGCCATGCCCACCGCTCAGCGCATGACCGCCCGCGAGCGCGCCGAGTTCCGGCTCGCGCGCGCCCTCGCCCGGCTGCCGCACCGCGCCCAGGTGCGCCTGTCCGGCAAGCCGCCCGTCGAGATCGACGGGCAGCGCCTGCACCCCGAGATCCAGCTCGCCCTCGCCCTGCTCGAGAAGCGCGGGGACCCGCCGATGGAGACGCTGCCCCCGGCCGAGGCGCGCGCGCGCACGTCACGGCAGGCGGCGGTGGTCGCCGGCCGGGTTGCGAGCGTCGGCGGCGTGCGCGACCTGCAGATCCCCGGGCCCGCCGGCCCGCTCCCGGTGCGCCATTACGTGCCGGAGGAGCCGGGCGGCCCGCACGGGCTGCTCGTCTTCCTGCACGGCGGCGGCTTCGTGGTCGGCGGGATCGACACGCACGACGGCGTCTGCCGGCTCCTCTGCCGCCACGCGGGCGTGCACGTGCTCTCGGTGGACTACCGCCTGGCGCCCGAGCACCCCTTCCCCGCTGCCGTCGACGACTCGGTCGCGGCCTGGCGCTGGGTGGCGGAGCACGCCGCCGAACTCGGCGCCGATCCAGAGCAGCTCGCGATCGGCGGCGACAGCGCGGGCGGGAACCTCGCCGCCGTCGTCTGCCAGCTCGCCGCGCGCGACGGCGGCCCGCTGCCGGCGGCCCAGCTGCTGATCTACCCCGTCACGGACGCCGCCGACGACACGCCGTCGCGCGGGATGTTCGCCGACGGCTTCTACCTCACGAAGGCCGAGATGGACTGGTTCCACGGCAACTACACGTCGCCGTCGGACGACCCCACCGACGTCCGGCTCTCGCCGCTGCGCGCCGCCGACCTCGCCGGCCAGCCGCCGGCCGTCGTGGTCACGGCGGGATTCGACCCCCTGCGCGACGAGGGCGAGGCCTACGCGCACGCGCTCCGCGATGCCGGGGTCCCCGTCGTGCTGCGCCGCTTCACCGGCCTGATCCACGCCTTCATCAACATGACCGCGGTGAGCCCAGCCGCCCACGACGCCGTCGTCGAGACGGCCGGCGCGCTGCGCGCGGTGCTGGCGGTGGCGCGCACGCGGGAGCCGGCCGCCGACCCCGTCTGAGACGACTTCAGCGGATGAAGCGGCGGCTGAGCTCCAGCGCCTGAGCCGCGTTGTCCTTGGTCACGAAGTTGGGGCCCGTCGGGATGACGTCGCCCTGCGCGGGGAAGATCCCGTACCGCGCCCGCTCCGTCAGCAGGACGACGGGCAGGAAGCCCTGCAGGTAGGCCTGCTGGTCCACCGCGAAGCGCAGGCGGCCGTCGCGGACGGCCTCCAGCACCTCGGGCCCGAGGTCGAAGGTCGCGATCGGCATGAACTTGCCGCGGCCGGCCTGGTTGGCGCCCTTGACCGCCTGCAGGCCCGTCGTCGCGTTGAGCGCGAGCACCCCCTCGATGCCCCGCGAGCGGATCGCGTCGGCGATGCGGCGCGGCGTCGACGGGCTCTGGTCGTCGACCCCCAGGACCGACGCGTGCCCGCCGGCCTCCCGCATCGCCCGGGCCAGCCCGAGGCATCGGTCGTCCAGGCCCCCGTTGCCGATCTGCTGGTTGACGCACAGCGCCTGCTTGACCCCGGCCTTGCGCAGCCGCCGGCCCGCCTCGAGGCCGGCCCGCAGCTCGGGCTGGCCGATGTGCGCGAGGATCCCCAGGCGCTTGTAGACGTCGTTGCCCGAGTTGATCGAGACCACGGGGATGCCCGCGCGCACCGCGCGCCGGATCGCGGGGGCGACGCCCAGCTCGGGGATCGAGACGACCAGGCCGTCGGGGTGCGTCGCGATCGCCTGGTCGATGAGCTGGTTCATGCGGTCCACCGAGTAGATGTCCGGCGCGTTGTAGCTCACCAGCGCGTCCATCTGCCGCGCCGCGGCGCGCACGCCCGTTCGGACGATCGCCCAGAACGGGCTGGAGGCCTGCCCGTGGGTGACGACGGCGATGCGCACCTGGCTCGCGGTCGATGCGTCCTCCCGCAGGGGGGTGGTCGCCGCCGGGGCTCCGCCCGTGACGGCCAGCGGCTTCTCCACCGTGACGGTCTTCGAGCCGCACCCGGCCAGGGCCGCGAGCAAGGCGAGCAGGAGAACGGCGGTGGCGGTGATCCTCATGCGTGGGCCTCGTCGAGGGCGGGGACGTGGGAGTGGTGGTCGTCGCCGCGCGGGGCGGCGCACGGGATCCGGGCCTCCAGGCGGGTGCCGCCCCCGGGCGGGGAGTCGATGTGCAGCGTGCCGTCGACGGCGGCCAGCCGGTCCTGCAGGCCGCGCAGGCCGCTGCCCGCGGAGACCACGACGCCGCCGACGCCGTCGTCGGCCACGCGCACGAGCACGTGCGCGCCTTGGCGCACGACCTCGACGACGACGCGCTGGGCCTGCGCGTACCGGGCGACGTTCGTCAGCGCCTCGGCCACGAGGAAGTACGCGGCGGCCTCGACGGGCGCGGGCAGGCGCTCCTGCACCTGGACGTCGAGCTCCACGGGCACCTGGCCGCGGTCGGCGAGCCCGGCGATGGCCGGCCCGAGGCCGCGCTCGGTGAGCAGCGCCGGGTGGATGCCGCGCGCGAGCTCGCGCAGCTCGACCAGCGCGGCGGCCAGGCGCTCGGAGATCCCGTCGACGAGCGGGATCGCGTCGGGGTCCTTGAGGCGCCCGCGGAGCAGGCGCAGCTCCAGCGACAGCGCGACGAGCTGCTGTTGCGCGCCGTCGTGCAGGTCGCGCTCGATGCGCCGGCGGGCGGCGTCCGTCGCCTCCACGATCCGCAGGCGCGAGACGCGCAGCTCCTGCAGCCGCGCCCGCAGGTCGGCCTTCAGGCGCTCGTTGTCGATCGCCAGCGAGGACGCCGCGGCGGCGGCCTGGACGAGCTCCCGGCTGGTGTCCAGCGACGCGTCGTGCACGATCGCCGCCACCGGGCGCCCGTCACGCTCGACGGCCGTCCACGCGCGACCCGATCCGGCCTCGGGCAGCTCGACGCGCCGGCCCACCTCGTCGACGAACGCGTCGCGATCGGGCAGCCAGTAGGCGATCGACACCGACCGGTCCCCCAGGCTCTCCGCCAGCAGCTCGCGCACCGGGCCGCTCGCCGCGGCGCGCGGGAGCAGCAGTGCGCGCAGGATCGTGCACAGCACCGTCCGCAGCGCCTCGAGCGTCGCGATCGCCAGGACGGCCGCGGGCACGGCCAGCAGGCACAGCACCACGCCGACCACCGGGCCGAAGGCCCACGGGCCCAGGAACTCGACGTCCCCGAAGCCGCCCACGCCCTGGACCCCGAGGGAGATGAGCTGCGCGAGCAGCACGACCGGCGCGAGGCCCATGGCCAGCAGTCCCAGGCCGATGACGGGCTTGAGCGCCAGGACGGCGACCATGCGCCACAGCGTCCGGTCCGAGAGCACGTCGAGCGAGCGGCGCCACGGGCTCCCCGTGGTGCGCACGCCGCTGGGCAGCGCCGGGATCTGGGTCTGCAGGAAGTGGTTGGCCGCGCGGCGGTCCAGCCGCACGAGGCGGCGGCAGACGGCGGCGGAGGCCAGCAGCAGCGGGAGCCCGATCCCGACGACGCTCAGTGCCGCCCCCAGGGCGAGCGCCGCGACGGCGAGCACGCCGAGGACCGCGATCGGCAGGCCGGCCGCGAGGTAGCCGACCGCACGGCCCGCGCGATCCAGGCGGCGGCGGAGGCGGAGCTCGGCGATCACGGGCGCCGCTCCACGACGACGTCGCCCGAGCTGCTGAACGCCTGGATGGCGTAGGGCGCCTCGGACACGGCGGCGATGCCCCGGACCACCCGCTTGCCCGAGGCGCTCTCGGCGTCGAGCTGGTAGCGCCCCGCCGGCACCACGGCGTGCACGGAGCCGGAGCTCGAGCGCATGGTCAGCCGCTCCGGTGCGCACGCCGTGCTGGTGTCCAGGTCGCCGCTCTGGGTGCTCGCCTGCAGGAGGAACCCGCAGAAGCCCTCGACGTCGATGGCGCCGGAGCGCGTCGCGAGGACCGCCCGCCCCCGGTAGCCCCGCAGGGAGATCCTCCCGCCGCCGGTCATCACGTCGACGAGGACGTTGTCGGGGACCTCGACGCGGTAGCTCACCGAGCACGAGTCCGGGACGCTCGTCGGGCAGCGGGAGCGGACGCGGAGGGACCGGTTGACCAGCGTCCGGGACGTGGTCGCCCCGTGGCCGAACGTGGAGTGGTCGGTGTACTGGATCCGAACGGTGGCGTCGTCCCGGCCACGGGCCACCGTGACGTCGGCGTCCCCCATGTCGAGGTCCACCGAGGTGAGCGCGCCCTGCACCGAGTAGCTCGTCACCCGCTCCTTGCGCGTGGCGAAGGCCCAGGTCACCAGCGTGATCGCGCTGCCGAGGACGAGCACGGCAGAGAGGGCCACGAGACGGCCCCAGGGCGAAAGTCGAGGACCCCTAGCAGTACCGCGCACGTGCGTACCCTAAACATCGGCGCAAGCACCGGCTCCCGGTGCATCGGTCAAAGCAACCCTGGTGGCACGACGGCGTCCGGACCGGTAGGACTCACGCCATGCGTTCCCCCGTTGTCCCGCTCCGCGCCGGTCTGGTCGCCGTCGCCGTCGCCGCCGTCCTCGCCCCCGCTGCGGCCGGAGCGCCGATCCCGCCGGGCCCGCCGACCTCGCTGCCGCTGTCCTCCGGCGGCCCGGCCGTTCCCAAGGCCATCCCGGCGACCAAGCCGCCGCAGAACCCGTTCCTCGCCCGGAACCCGTTCTCGAACATCCACGACGACACGTGGATGACCGACGCCTACGCCACGGCCGGGCCGGTGGGCCGCGGGACGGAGGTGACCTCGGGCGCGATGCCGCCCGCGCTGTGCGGGTCGCTCGCCTTCGACAAGCGCGGGCGGATCGTCAGCGTGTGCCCGTCGATCGTCGCCGCGCCGCAGGCCCGGATCATCGACCCCGAGACGCTCGCGATCGTCGCCACCTACGACCTCCCGAACGCGCCGACGCCGCCCGGCACCAAGGAGTTCCAGAACTTCGCGGGCGGGGGCTACTTCTACCTGGACGCCAAGGACCGCATCTGGAGCGCCACCAAGACGAACCACCTCGTCGTGCTCTCCGAGTCGTCTGACGGGACGAAGCTCGTCAAGACCGCCGACTACGACCTCAACCCGGCGGTCACCTCCGGCGAGCGGGTCACCTCGGCGCTGCCCGACTTCCAGGGCCGCATCTGGTTCGTCTCCAAGCAGAGCGGGAGGATCGGCGTGCTGGACCCGAAGACGAAGCGCATCCGGGTCCTGCGCCTCGGCGAGGAGGTCGAGAACTCCTTCGCGGTGGACCGCGACGCGGTCTACATCGTCTCCGACAAGCGCATGTACCGCTTCAGCGCCGGCAAGGACGGCAAGCCGCGGATCGACTGGAAGGTCACCTACGCCAACTCGGGCATCGTCAAGCCCAGCCAGGTCGACGCGGGCTCGGGCACGACGCCGACCGTCATGGCCGGCGGCTACGTGGCCATCACCGACAACGCCGACCCGATGAACATCGTCGTCTACCGCAAGGCACGCAAGCTGGGCACCGGCGTCCGGCGCGTCGTCTGCCAGGTGCCCGTCTTCTCCAAGGGCGCGAGCGCCACGGAGAACTCGCTGCTCACGGCGGGCCGCGCGCTCATCGTCGAGAACAACTACGGCTATCAGGACCCGTTCGGGCCTACGACGGGCGCGCTGACCGAGCCCGGGTTCGCCCGCGTCGACGTGGACGCCGACGGCAAGGGCTGCACGAAGCGCTGGACGAACACCACCGAGCGCGCCCCGTCCGTGGTGCCCAAGCTCTCCACCAGGACGGGCCTCGTCTACTCCTACACGCGCGACGACGACCCGAACGGCACGCAGCCCTGGTTCTGGACCGCGATCGACGCCACGACCGGCAAGACCGCCTTCAAGCGCTACGCGGGCTCGGGGCTGGCCTTCAACAACAACTACGCCGGCCTCGCGCTCGGCGCGGACGGCTCGGCCTACCTCGGCACGACGAGCGGCATCCAACGCCTGCGGGACGGGGGCTAGGGCGGCCGATGCCGGCGCCCGGCCCGCTGTCGCGCGCGGATGCCCTGGTCGGCTCGGCCATCGAGGCCGGGGTCCAGGTCCATCACCGACGGCGCCTGCGGCGGCTGGGCTGGGAGCACGCGCTCGACGGGTCGCCGGGGGCGCGCTGGGCCGCCGGGGACCCGCCGCCCCGGCCCGGCAACCAGCTCGACGTGCTGATCGACGGCGCCGAGGCGCTGCCGGCGATCGCCTCGGCGCTGCAGGGGGCCCGCTCGCACGTGCACGTCACCGGGTGGCACCTGGCGGCCCACTTCGAGCTCGTGCGTGGCGAGCGCCCGGTGGTGCTCGGCGCGCTGCTCGCGGAGCTGGCGGAGCGGATCGACGTCCGCGTGGTGGTCTGGGCGGGCGCGCCGGTCCCGGCCTTCCACCCCACGCGATCGGAGGTCGAGTCCGGGGTCGCGAACCTCGTCCGCGCCACGCGGATCCGCTGTGAGCGCGACCCGCGCGAGCACCCCTTCCACTGCCACCACGAGAAGACCATCGTCATCGACGACGAGATCGCCTTCGTGGGCGGCATCGACCTGACCGACTTCGGCGGCGACCGCTTCGACGTCCAGGACCATCCCGCCCGCCGGCGGCTGGGCTGGCACGATGTCGGCACGCGCCTGCGCGGGCCGGCCGTGGCCGACGTCGCCGCCCACTTCGCGATGCGCTGGCAGGAGGTGGCGGGCGAGCGCCTGGAGGTGGCCGCGCCCGCCGCGCCCGCGGGCCCGAGCACGGTCCAGCTCGTCCGCACGGTGGCGGAGGACATGTACCGCCATGTCCCCCGCGGCGACTTCCGCATCCTCGAGTCCTACCGGCAGGCGCTCCGGGGCGCCCGCGAGCTCGTGTACCTCGAGAACCAGTTCCTGTGGGCGCCCGAGATCGTCTCGCTGCTCGCCGACAAGCTGCGCCGTCCGCCCACCGACGGCTTCCGGCTCGTCGTGCTGCTCCCCGCCAAGGCGAACAACGGGCAGGACGACACGGTCGGCCAGCTCGCCGTCCTCGCCGCCGCGGACGACGGCCGCGGCCGCCTGCTGGCCGCCACGCTGCGCAGCCGCACCGGGACGCGCGACGACCCGCTCTACGTGCACGCCAAGGTCGGCATCGTCGACGACCGCTGGATGACGGTCGGCAGCGCGAACCTCAACGCCCACTCGCTGCTCAACGACACCGAGATGAACGTCGTCACCGCCGACGCCGACCTCGTGCGCGCCACGCGCGAGCGGCTCTGGGCCTGCCACCTGGAGCTCCCCGTGGCCGCGCTGCAGGGCCGCACGCCGCGCGAGCTCGTCGACGAGCAGTGGATCCCCATCGCCCGCGAGCAGCTCGAGCGCCGCGAGTCGGGCGCGCCCCCCACCCACGGCCTGCTCGCGCTGCCCGGCGTCTCGCGCCGCAGCCGGCGCCTGCTCGGGCCGCTGCAGAACCTGCTGGACGACGGCTGAGGCGCGCGAAGAGTGCGGCTTCCCGTATGCCGACGCACCGGATCTCCGTCATCCTGCCCGTCGCCGGACGACCGAGCCGTCGACAGGGGGACAGGGACATGACCAAGCAGATCAGGGCGGCGCTCGTCGCCGCCACGCTGACCGCAGGCCTTGGTGCGAGCGCCGTGGCGGTCGCTGCCGCGGCCGACACGTGCGAGGCCGCGCGCTCCGGCGAGCAGTGCGGCGAGGGCGGCGGCCGGCAGACCGCGGGCGGCGGGGAGAAGGTCAGCCACAAGGGCTGGCCGGCCATCACCGGCGTCCTCTGGAAGGTCCTCGACTCGCGCAGCAGCGACTGGGTCGGCGGCAGCGACAACGACGAGCTGCTGGGCCACCACGGCTCGGACGACATCACCGGCGGTCCCGGCCACGACGTGCTCTGGGGCGACTGGGACCCGCAGAACAACACCACGCGTCAGCGCGACGTCCTGCGCGGCGGCGCCGGCAACGACTGGATCTATCCCAGCCACGGCACCACCACGGTGAAGGCGGGCCCCGGCAAGGACTACATCTGGGCCTTCTACGGCAAGGGCACGATCGACTGCGGCCCGGGCAAGGACACCGTGCGGATCCGCCTGAACGGCGCCTTCAAGGTCAGGGGCTGCGAGACGGTCAACCACTTCTGCGCCTACGGCAGCGACGGGCATGGCGGCTGCAAGCAGCCCGGAGCGCGCAGCCTCGGCGCACGGGTGCGGGACTCCGGCGGCGGCTGACGCCCACGGGGCGTCCCGTCGCGACCAGGCGCCGCCATCGTGCTCAGTCGCCGTCGAGCCAGCGCGCGAAGGCCTCGCCGCCGAGATCGGGCACCACGCGCCGCGGCACGGCGAACGGATCGCCGCCGCGTCCCGGGCCGATCTGCACCGCGCACGTGAAGCCGGCGTCGCGGACCGCCGCGCGGCTCGTCGCGTCCCACGCCTCCCCCGGGATGCCGAACGGGTAGGCGAACGCGGTCGGGCGCCGGCCGGTCCACCGCTCGAGGTCGTCGCGGCTGCCCTCGACCTCAGCGCGCTGGTCGGCCGGCGCGGCGTGCCGCAGCGAGCGGTGGGTGCGCGTGTGGGCGCCGAGGGTGATGTGGCCGGCCAGGTCGCGCAGCTCGTCGACGGTGAGCGGTCGGTCGGTCGCCGGCGCCTCGATGGCGCCGAGCGCCTGCTCGATCTCCTCCGGTGAGCGCGCCTGCAGCCACGCCGTCAGGTGCGGGCGGGCGGCCGGCCCGAGGATCCAGGCGCGGTCCTCCGTCCCGGTGAGCGCCCCCTCCCGGGCCCGGCAGGCGGCCGCCACCTGGTCCCACCAGAACGAGCGCCCGTCCTCGACGTGGCCCGTGCTCACGAAGAGCGTCACGGGGATCCCCGCGTCCTTGAGCACGAGGGCGTCCACGTAGCCGTCGTCGACCGTGACGGCCAGCGCGCCCGGGGGCGCGTCCCCGGCGACGAGCGCCTCGAGCGGGACGACCCGGCGCGCGCGGAGCACCTCGAGCTGCTGCGCCCAGTGGCGCGTGGAGACCGCGAGGCCCATCGGGTCCTCGGCGAGGTCGGCGATCCGGTGGTAGACGAGCACCACGGGCGGCGCGGCGGCGGCGGCGCCGCGGCGGGTCGGGCGGGCCGAGCGGGCCGGGCGGGCCGGGCGCGGCACGCTGGCCCGGAACGGCGTCGCGGCCGCGACGGGCTCGAGCTCGGCGCGCACGAGGCGCGGGCCCGCGAGCACGCCCAGGTTCTCCGCGGCGCGGGCCAGGCGCTCGCGACGGCGGCCGAGCGCCGCGCCGCCGAGCGCCGTCACCAGCGCGCGCGCGGCCTCCGCGGCCGGCCGCGGCTCGCCGACGGCCTGGCGGCGTGCGCCCGTGCGCAGCCGCTGGCGCAGCGTCGGCTCGTCCCCGACGCGCCCGGCGGCCATCCGCGGCGCCCACGCCGAGCCCCAGCCCTGCCGCGCGAGCTCGCGCTGGGCCTCGTGCTCCTCGCTGAACCAGTCGCGCTGGTCGGCGTCCCCGCGGGCCGGCCAGAAGCCGCCGGCCCCGCGCAGCGCCGCGGCCCGGAAGGCCACGTTGGCGCCGGGATAGGTCGGCGACGGGCCGTCGACGCGCAGGTGGGGACCGTCGAGCGGGCCACCGGCGACCGCGGTCCGCTCGTCCGACCACGCGCCGGCGACCGCCCGCAGCCAGCCCGGCGCGATGACCACGTCGTCCTCGACGAGGGCGAGGACGGTGGAGCCGCAGGCCTCCAGCGCGGCGTTGCGCGCCTGCGCCGGGCCGTCGTGGCCAACCGTCACGACGAGGGGCTGCGGGCAGCCGTCGGCGCGCAGCGCCGCGAGGCAGGCGGGCAGCGCCGGGCTCCCGGGCCGGGCGATGACGGCCACCAGCAGCGAGACGGGCCCCGGGACGACGGGCGCCGCCGCCGTCCACGCGCGGACATCTTCATGACCCATGCTGCGAACCTAAAGGCCCGCGCGTACGTTTGGCGTTGGGATGCACCGATCACGCGCGATCCGTCGCCCGGTCTGCGTCAGGCTGTCGCAGCTGGTGCGGATGCTGGCCGTCGCCACGGCCATGGCCGGCGCGGGACCGGTGGCGGCCACCGCGCTCGCGGCGCCCCCATCGCTGGCGCCGTCCGTGGTGGGAGAGCCGCCGCACGGCGGCGGGGTCTTCCGCTTCCCGCAGGCGGTGGCAGTGTCCCCGGGCGGGTCGACGGTCTTCGTCGGCGACCAGTACTCGGGGGTGGTGCAGGCCTTCGGCCCGGACGGCACGCCGCGCTTCGACGTCGGGGCGCGCGCCGCGCGGCGGGAGCCGGGCCGCCTCGGCGTGGTCGGCGGCGTGGCGACGGACCGCGCGGGCCATCTGTACGTCCTGGACTCCGAGCACGAACGGGTGCAGGTCTTCTCCGCGGCCGACGGGCACCCGCTGGCGAGCTTCGGGGACGCCTCGACGTTCGACCTCATCGGGGGCGACCCGGCCACCGGGGCGGGGATCAGCGCGAGCGGGCTGGCCGTGTTGCAGGCCTCCCCCTCGGCCGCGCCCGTCGTCTACGTCGCCGACCAGGGCAACGACCGCGTCGAGCGCTTCGAGCTGGACCCGGGGACGCTGACGCCGAGCGGGCCCCCGCGGATCAGCCCGCCAGGCCTCGGCCTGGCGGCGCCGCAGGGCCTGGCCCTCGACCCCGCCGGCACCCGGCTCTACGTCGCCGACGACGACAACCACCGCGTCGTCGTCCTCGACCCCTCCTCCCTCGCCCTGACCGCGCAGGCCGGCGGCTTCGGGACCGGGCCGGGGCAGTTCCAGAACCCCTACGACGTCGCCGTCGACGCGCACGACCCGCCGCAGCTCTACGTCGCCGACAACCTCAACGGCCGCGTCGACGTGCTCGACGCCGGCAGCCTCGCGTTCCTCGGGACCTTCGGGCGCATGGCCTACGGGCCCGGGGTGGGCAACCTGGAGATCGTCCGCTCCGTCGGCGCCCTCGCCGACACCCCGGGCGGCGGCGTGGACGTCGCCGACACGGCGAACAACCGCATCCAGGCCTTCGACGCGAGCGGCGCCGTGACCGCGGCCTGGGGGCTCGCCGGGCGCGGCCCCGGCTACGTGACGCGGCCGGGCGGCGTCGCGGTCGCCGCGGACGGGAGCATCGCCGTCGCCGACGCGTTCGACCAGCGCGTGGCGCTCTTCGCCCCCGACGGGACCTACGGCGGACAGCGCGGGCTGGTCAGCTCGGTGACGGGGTACGCCTTCCAGGGCTCAGCGCCGGGCCAGTTCAGCCTCCCGAGCGGGGCGGCCTACGACGGCGGCGGCAACCTGTGGGTGGCCGACACCGGCAACGACCGCGTCGTGCAGCTCGACCCGGGCGGCGGGGTCCTGCGCACCACCCCGCCCGGCCTGCTCGCGCGCCCGCTCGCCGTCGCCACCGCGCCGGCCGGGACCTACGTCGCCGACACCGGCCACGGCCGCGTCGTCCTCCTGGCGCCGGACGGGAGCGCCACCGTCGTGCGCTCCGGCCTCGCCGCCCCGGCCGCGGTGGCGGTCGCCGCGGACGGCACGCCCTTCGTCGCCGACGACGCGTCGGTCCGCAACGCGGCGACGGGCGCGGCGGTCCCGGCGCCGGGCGGCGCGCCATGGGATCACCCGAGCGGGCTCGCCGTCGACGCCGCCGGGACGCTGTACGTCAGCGAGCGGCGCCCCGGCACGCCCGACGGCGCCCGGGTGCTGCGCGGCACCCCGGCCGGCGGCGGGGCCTTCACCTGGGACACGCTGGCGACGGAGGGCGCCGGGACGGGCCAGGTCATCAGCCCGGCGGGCCTGGCGGTGAGCCCCGACGGCGGGACGCTGGTCGTCGCCGACGCGGGCAACGACCGCGTCCTGCGCTTCGACGCCCCGGGCCATGGCCCCGCGCCGCAGTCGACGCTGCGGGTCGCGATCGACCAGCTCGCCCGCGGGACGGTCGTCAGCGATCAGCCGGGGATCGCCTGCGTGACCGACTGCCGCCAGGCCTACGGCACCGGCCGGACCGTGACGCTCACCGCCGCGCCGGCGGCGGGCTCGGTGTTCGCCGGCTGGGGCGGGGCGTGCGCCGCCGCGGCGGCGACGCCGGCCTGCAGCGTGGCCCTGAGCGGCGACGCGGACGTGACGGCGTCCTTCGCCGCCGCCCCGCCCCCGGCGCCTCCGGTCGCCGCGGCGCCGGCTCCCGCGGTGCCGGCACCCGTGCGGATCACGAGCGTGCGCCTGGGCACCCACCGCCTCCACCTCGCGCGGCGCCGGGACCCGCGCCGTCATCGCAAGGCGTCCCCGGCCACCCGCACCCGGGCCACCGTCACCCTCACCGTCCCCGCGGTGCTCGCGGTCGGCGTGCAGCAGCGGCGCGCCGGGCGCCGCCAGGGCTCGAGCTGCCGGGCGCCGACGCGAGCCAACCGCCGCCGGGCGCGGTGCAGCCGCTGGGTGGCCTTGGCGCGGCGGCGGACGCTGCGCGCCGGCGGGACCGTGGCGCGGTTCACCCTGACCCCCTCGTTCGGGGCGAGCGCCGCGCTCAAGCCGGGGTCCTACCGGCTGGCGGCGACGGCGCTCGACGCCCGCGGCAACCGCGTCGGCCCGGCGACGGGCTCGTTCAGGATCGTGCGCTGACCGGCCCGCCGCGGTGCGTCTACGACGCCCCGGCGAGCACGTTCAGCCGGCGCACCGCGTCGAACAGGCCGCCGGCGCTGAACCAGTCGACCGCGACCAGATTGGGCACCTTGCGGCGCACGTAGGCACACGCCTGCGCGCGACCGACCAGGACCTCGGCGGCGTTGACGGCCGCGGCGCCGGCGGGGGTCGGAGCGAGCGGCGGCGACCAGTGGTTCAGCAGGAACAGCGAGCCCGTGGTCCCGCCGCGGTTGGGCCGGCAGCTCGCCACCCACTGCGCCGGATCGGTCAGCAGGTTCGGCGTGACCCAGGTGTACGGGGTCTCCTGGACGATCCCGGCATAGTCGAGGTGGATCCACGGGACGCCGTCGGCCCGGTGCTCGGTGAGCACCACGACCTGCTGGCGCGCGGCGATCATCTGTCGCAGCGTCGGCCAGGGGCCCGCGGGGCCGCGATAGACGCGCGGCGCGAGGCCGCTGCGTCGCAGCTCGCGCGCGAGGTCGGCCGTGCTGACGTAGTCCTCCACGTCGAGGACGAGGACCTCGTTCGGCTGGCGGGCGAGGTGCTTGCGCATGGCCTTGAACGCCGCGCGCAGCGGGCTCGCCCCGATCTCGCAGAGCTCGTGGCAGAGGTAGACGCGGCTGGCCGCGGTCTGCGTCTGGTCGGTGGCCACGGTGCCATCGGGATTCGGATGGCCGTAGTGGACGTCGATGAGGAAGCCGTGGACGCCGAGGCGCAGCTGCGACGCGATCCCGACCGGCTGGTTGGGCAGGGCCCAGCCGTCGGCCGCCGAGGACATCGAGTTGTGGGTGGCGGCGAGCACGACGCGGTCCAAGGTGCGATCGCACAGCGAGGCATCGCCGTTGCAGAGCATGGGGGGCTTCGCCGCGACCGCGGGGGCGGCGCCGCCGACGCCCACGGCGACCAGCATCGCGATCACGGACGCGGGCACCCATGCCCACCGCCCCCTGCCGACCCGTTGACCGCTCATCGGACCGACCCTATTCAGGAGTGACGGCCCGTGCAGCCTTTTCGGTGGCGGCCACGGCGGACGAGGTCGTCAGGATCCCGGCCATGACCCCCTTCGTCCACCGCTTGCGCGTCCGCTACCACGAGTGCGACGCGCAGGGCGTCGTCTTCAACGCGAACTACTTCACGTGGTTCGACGTGACCCTGACCGAGCTGTGGCGCGCGGCGTTCGGCTCCTACGGGGCGATGCTCGAGCGGGGCAGCGACGTGGTCGTGGCGGAGGCCTCGGCGCGGTTCCTCTCCCCCGCGCGCTTCGACGAGGAGCTCGAGATCGCCATGGCCGTCGAGCACCTCGGCACCACCTCGATGGTCAGCGACCTGCGCGTCCGCCGCGACGGCGAGGAGCTCGTGCAGGGGCGCCTCGTCCACGTCTTCGTCGACGTCGGCACCCATTCCAAGCAGGCGATCGACCCCGAGGTCCGGCGGGCGCTGGGCCGCTGGGCGCACGACGCGTAGCGCCGCCCCGCTCGGCACAAGCGTGAGATTCGCCTCGTGTGCCCCGTTGGAGGGACATGGATGCCTGGTCGCCGCCCCGTCGCAAGCCTGCCGCACGACGCCTCGCCCTGGCGTCGGCCGTGGCCCTGCTGCTGGCGCTCGCCGCCGGCCCCGCGGTCGCCGCCGCGGACCCGGTCATCATGGCCGCCGGGGACATCGCCTGCTCGCAGCCCGGCAGCGCGAGCCCGGGCAAGTGCAGCCAGGTCTACACGTCCAACCTCGCGCTGCAGCAGCAGCTGAGTCCCGAGGGGCTGGCCGCGGTCCTCGCCATCGGCGACGAGCAGTACGACGCAGGGACGCTGGGCAACTTCAACGCCTACTACGACCCGAGCTGGGGGCGCCTCAACAGCGTGGTCAAGCCGGCGCCGGGCAACCACGAGTACAAGGTCTCAGGCGCCGCCGGATACTTCGACTACTTCGCCTCCAAGGGCGTGCAGACCGGCGGCCGCAACGGCTGGTACTCGTTCAACATCGGGACCTGGCACCTGGTCTCGCTGAACTCGAGCAACCAGTGCACGCCCGTCAGCTGCGCCTCCGGCTCGGCGCAGGAGACGTGGTTGCGCAACGACCTCGCGCTCAACCAGCAGCCGTGCGTCCTGGCCTACTGGCACCACCCGCTCGGCTCGGCGGCCAAGGAGCAGGACATGTGGCAGGACTTCTACACCGCCGGGGTCGACTTCGTCCTGACCGGTCACATCCACCACTACACGGCGCCGCACCCGATCAACCCGTACGGCAACCCGGACCCGAACGGGCCCCGCGAGGCCGTGATCGGGACGGGTGGTGACGACGCCAACGGCAGCGGGCTGCTGAAGATGACGCTGCACGCCAACTCGGCCGACTGGCAGTTCGTCGGCTCCGGCGCGAGCGACTCCGGCTCGGCCACCTGCCACAACGGGTCGCCCGGGCCGGTCACGCAGCCCCAGCCCGCCCCCAAGCCGCCCACGGCCGACTTCGAGGGCACGCAGGACCCGTCGACCCTGGCCGTCGCCTTCGAGGACATCTCCACGGCCATCCCGCAGGTCACGAGCTGGCAGTGGAGCTTCGGTGACGGGACCACGAGCACCCAGCAGGCCCCGCTCCACACCTACGCGAAGGCCGGCACGTACAAGGTCTCGCTCACGGTGACGAACACGGGCGGCCCGGCCACCAAGACGGCCGACGTCGTCGTCACGGCGCCGATCCCGAAGAACCCGCCGGTGGTGGTCGGCCCGACCACCACTGACCCGCCCACGGGCGGCGGCGGCGCGGGCGGCGGGACCACGACCACGACCACGACGGCGACCACCGCCACGACGCCCGCGCCGGCGCCCGACCCGAGCACGCCGGGTACGACCACGACGCAGAACAGCGTCAACGCCTTCGCCGCGGTGCGCGGTCTGGGCCGGCTGACGCTGGGCTCCCTGGTCAAGGGCTTCCCCGTGACCGTCACGGGACCCTCCGGCCGGACGCTCACGGTCGCGCTGACCGTGCCCGCGTCCGTGGCCAAGCGCGCGCACCTGCACCAGCGCCGCCTCGTCAAGGTCACGCTGACCAAGCCCGGCGTCGCGAGCCTGCGCCTCGGCCCGAAGACGCGTGCCGCGCTGCGCAGGTCGAAGGGCAAGCTCACCGCGGTCCTCGCCGTGACCGGCACCGGCGTGACGCCCTACACCAAGACGCTGACGCTCCACCGCTGAGCAAGGACGGGGCGCCACCGGCGGCGCCCCGTCCCAGCGGAGGCGGCTAGGCCGCGACCTTGTAGATCGTGCCCGTCAGGTCGCCGACGTAGACGGTCCCGGCGTGGATGCCGAGGCCGATCACCGGCGCCACGAACCCGGTCAGGAACGGCTTCGGCGTGCCGCCCGTGGTCGGGACGGTGGCGATGATCGGGTGCTTGCCGTCGAGGCCCGCGAACAGCGAGACGTACAGCGTCCTGCCGATCGCGCCGATGCCCATCGGCGAGGAGTGCTTCGGCAACAGGACCGCCGGCCTGTCGTACGTCGCGCAGCTCGTCGTCGTCAGCCGGACGCACGTCGCGAACCCGTAGTCCTGCCCCGGCTTGGCCTGAACGATCTGATCGAGCGGGATCTGCTTGGTCCCGTCCTGCGCCAGGTCGGACACGTACGGGTACTTGGCACCCTTCTGGAACACGAGCTGGAAGGGCTGGCGCAGGCCCTTGGCGACCAGCTTCAGGTCCTTGCCCGACGCGGTCATCGACACGACGCCCTGCGAGAGCGGGTTCGGGTTGTTCTTGTGGTCGTACTTGTCCCCGGCGAGCGACAGGCCGGCGTAGAGGCGGCCGTCCGGCCCGAAGGCGATGCCGTTGAAGCCGGCGAAGCCCTTCTTGCCGGAGTAGATCGTCTTGGACGAGGCGAACTTCGTGCCGTCCCAGCCCGA
>JAXDGY010000366.1:0-3005 GCA_034664785.1 Solirubrobacteraceae bacterium | reverse complement strand
TCCTGGTCCTGGGCCGGTCGGAGATGCTCGTCAAGCACGCGGAGCTGTTCGCGCCGGTCAACCTCAAGCAGCGGGTGTTCAGGAAGGTCGGCGACGGCGGGGTGCCCGCGCGGCTCGGCGAGGAGCTGGTGCGGCCGGTCGCGGCCGCGGCCGCGGCCCCGGCCGGGATGCTGGGCGCCGCCTTCGACCTGTCGCCCGTCGCCCAGGTCGTCGTGGACGGCGACGGCGTGATCGGCGCCGCCAACGTGCGGGCGCGCGTGCTGTTCGGGCTCGGGACCGGGGACGTCGGGCGCCCGCTGAAGGACCTCGAGCTCTCCTACCGCCCCGTGGACCTGCGCTCGAGCCTGGACGCGGCGTTCGGGCAGCGGCGCGGCGCCGTCCTCGGCGACGTCCGCTTCCGCACGGAGTCCGGGGAGGATCTGGACCTCGAGGTCCACGTCGACCCGCTCCTGGACGGGAGGACCGTGCTCGGGGCGGCGATCTCGTTCTTCGACGTCACCGGTCTGCGGCGCCTGCGCGACGAGCTCGACGGCTCGCGGGTCGAGCTGGAGAACGCCTACGAGGAGTTGCAGTCGACGGTCGAGGAGCTCGAGACGACCAACGAGGAGCTCCAGTCGACCAACGAGGAGCTCGAGACCACCAACGAGGAGCTCCAGGCCGGCAACGAGGAGCTCGAGACCATGAACGAGGAGCTCCAGTCGACCAACGAGGAGCTCGCGGCGATCAACGACGAGCTGCGCCGGCGCACGGCGGAGCTCGACGACGTCAACGCCTTCCTGCAGACCATCCTCACGAGCATGGGCCTGGCCGTCGCCGTGCTGGACGACGACCGGGCGATCGAGGTCTGGAACGAGACCGCCGCCGACCTGTGGGGCGTCCGGCCCGACGAGGCCTCGGGGCGCAAGCTGCCGGACCTCGACGTGGGCCTGCCCGTCGGGAAGCTCGAGCCGGAGCTGACCGCGGTCCTCGACGGGACCGAGCCGCGCGCGGTGCTGGTGCTCGACGCCACGAACCGGCGCGGCCGCGCGATCCGCTGCCGGGTGACCGTGCTCCCGATGCGGGCCGTCCCGGACGAGGTCAGCGGGGCGATCCTGCTCATGGAGGAGGACGGCGCCCCGACCTGATCGACGCCCGGGTCACGTCGACCTGCCGCCGCGTGGCGGCGGCCCGCTCGAGCGTCGCCTGCACGGCGCTGCGCCGGTCGTCGAGCCCGGCCCGAAGGCGCTGGACGCGCCGCTTCATCGTCTCGACGTCGACCGCGGTGATGTCCCTGGTGGGCTCGCGGCGCCGCGGTTGGTGCCCGCCGCCGGCGCCTCCGGGGCCGCCTGCCGGGTCGGCGAGGGCGACGAGCCTGGCCTCCGGCGCTCGCCAGTCGGCGGTCGCCTCGCCGGCCAGACGCTCCGCGGACCCGTGGCGGAGCACCCAGGTGCCGTCCTCGCGCCGGATCAGCGTGCCGTCCTCCGCCAGCTCCTTCAGCGCCAGGCTGACGGTCGGCCGCCGGGCGCCGACCAGCCGGCCCAGGGTCTCGTGGGTGAGCGAGATCGGCACGAGCACCCCTGCGCGGCCGACTCGCCCCCAGCGCTCGGCCAGGTGCCAGAACAGCGCCAGCAGCCGCTGGTCGATGCGCGGCAGCTGCGAGATCGCCCGCTGGGCGCTGAGGCGCCCGGCCTGGCGCGAGGCCCGCAGCAGCAGCTGGGCGGCGACGGTGGGCCACTCGGCGAGGATCGGGATCAGCCGCGCGTCGAGCACGGCCACGCGCGAAAGCCGGGCGACCGACCAGCGGACCTCGAGCGGGAGCAGGGCGTCCGCGGAGACCAGGTCGGGCGCGAGGTCACCCGGCCCCAGGAGCTCGGTCGTCGGGGTGTCGGCCAGGATCAGGTCGTGGAGCACCAGGCCCTCGACGACCAGCAGCCCGAACATCGTGCGGCCCTTCGGCTTCAGGTCGGTCGGGTTCCACGGCCCCGGCCGTAGCGTGCTGATCGGCACGATCGTGGCGCGGCGGGCGGCCTCCCGGTCGCCCTCCAGGTCTGCGCCGAGGCGCGGATCCAGGTCCAGGAGCGACGCCGCGTGGCCGTCGCGGAGCGCCGAATGCGCGCGCATGTACGCACTGATACCCCACCGGGCGGCGTTTCGCGCCCGGCGCCCCACCCGAAGGGCGAGTCCGGGCAAAGGCGGAGCCCACCCCCGCGGATCGCCCGATACGCTGCCCGCATCGCCCGTCGGCTTCTGCCGCCGGGCTACGTCACTTGCATCGACACGAGGAGCTGTTGTCCAGTGAGCGAGACCGCCGCCGCCGCACCGACTGAGAATCAGAAGCTGCTGGGCTGGGTCGAGGAGATCGCCGCCTTGACGCAGCCCGAGAGCATCCACTGGTGCGACGGCTCCGCGGAGGAGTACGACGCCCTCTGTCGTGAGCTGGTAGCGGCCGGTACGTTCAAGCGCCTCTCGGACGCCAAGCGCCCCAACTCGTACCTCGCCTGGACCGACCCGAGCGACGTCGCCCGTGTCGAGGACCGCACGTTCATCTGCTCGGAGGACGAGCACGACGCCGGCCCGACCAACAACTGGCGCGATCCCGCCGAGATGCGGGCCGAGATGGACGAGATCTTCCGCGGCACGATGCAGGGCCGCACGATGTACGTCGTGCCCTTCTCGATGGGGCCGCTGGGCTCGGACAAGAGCCACGTCGGCGTGCAGGTGACCGACTCGGCCTACGTGGCCGTCTCCATGCGGATCATGACCCGGATGGGCGCCGGCGCGCTCGAGGTCCTCGGCAAGGACGGGGCGTTCGTGCCCTGCGTGCACTCCGTGGGCGACCCGCTCCTCGACGGCGCCGAGGACAGGCCGTGGCCGACCAACGCCACCGTGAAGTACATCGTCCACTACCCCGAGACCCGCGAGATCTGGTCCTACGGCTCCGGCTACGGCGGCAACGCCCTGCTGGGCAAGAAGTGCTTCGCGCTGCGCATCGCCTCGGTGATGGCCCGCGACGAGGGCTGGATGGC
>JAXDGY010000365.1:0-7744 GCA_034664785.1 Solirubrobacteraceae bacterium | reverse complement strand
GCCGCCTCCACGGCGCGCGCACCGTCCTGCAGGGGGTCGACCTGCGCGTCGACGCGAGCTCGCGCATCGGCTTGATCGGGCCCAACGGCTCGGGCAAGTCGACGCTCCTGCGGATCCTCGCCGGCGTGGAGCCACCCGACGCCGGGACCGTCCATCGGGGCGGCACCGTCGGCTACCTCCCGCAGCTCGCCGACCTCGCCGACGCGGGCGACACCACAGTGCGGGCGACCATCCTGGAGCGCATCGGCGTCGCCGCGGCCGAACGGGACGTCGACCGCCTGGCGGGCGTCCTGGCGCGCGGCGAGCTCGACGCCGTCGAGCCGCACGCGGCCGCGCTGGAGCGCTGGCTGGCGCTCGGCGGGGACGACGCCGAGGCACGGCTCGGCGCCGCGGCGGTCGAGCTGGGGCTCGACGCCGCCCTGCTCGGGCGTCCCCTGCGGACGCTCTCCGGCGGCCAGGCGGCCCGAGCCGGGCTGGCGGCGCTCCGGACGGCGCGCTTCGACGCGGTCCTGCTCGACGAGCCCACGAACCACCTCGACGACGACGGGCTCGAGCGGCTGCGCGCGCTGCTGGCCGCCCATGGCGGCGGCGTCGTGCTCGTGACCCACGACCGTGCGCTGCTGGCGGACGTGACGACCGAGGTCGTCGAGCTGGACCCGCACACCGGGTCGGCGACCGCCTACGCGGGCGGGTGGGAGGCCTACGAGCGCGAGCGCGACGCCGCCCACCGCGCCGCGCGGGCCGCCTACGACGACGCGATCGCCGCGCGCGCGGCGGCCAGGGAGGCCGAGCGCGAGGTCCGGCGGCGCGCCGCGGCCAGCCTGGCGAAGGTCCGCCGGAGCCCGCGTGATGGCGACAAGCACTCACGCGAGTGGGTTGCCATGCGCGCCGACGGCATGGCGGCGCGGGCCCGCAAGATCGGCGCCCGCGCGCAGCGTGTCGAGGTGCCCGACCGTCCCTGGGAGCCGGCTGCGCTGCAGCTCGCCCTGCGTCCGGGCGAGCGGGGCGGCGGGGCCGTCGTCGCCCTGGAGGGCGCGGTGCTGCGCCGCGGCGACTGGTCGCTCGGGCCGCTCGACCTCGCGGTGGCCCACGGCGACCGCGTCCTGCTGGGCGGATCCAACGGCGCCGGGAAGTCGACGGTGCTCGCCGCGCTCGCGGGGGAGCTGCCGCTCGCGGACGGCGCGCGGCGCGTGGCGCCGGGCGCGGTGATCGCCCAGCTCGGCCAGGCCCGCGACGCCCTGTCGGCCGACGCGCCGCTGCGGGTGCAGGTGCGCGCGCTCACGGGCCTCGACGAGGCGGCCGCGCGGACGGCGCTGGCGGCCTTCGGGCTCGGCGCGGAGGCCGCCGAGCGGGCGGCCGGGACGCTGTCGCCGGGTGAGCGGACGCGCGCGGAGCTCGCGGTGCTCGCGCAGCGGCGGGCGACCTGCCTGCTGCTCGACGAGCCGACCAACCACCTCGACGTCGAGTCGCTCGAGGTCCTCGAGGCCGCGCTGGAGGGCTGGCCCGGGGCGCTGGTCGTGGCGACGCACGACCGGCGCCTGCGCGAGGCGCTGCGCCTGGAGCGCGTGGTGGCGTTGTAGGCCACCGGCCCGTGGCGGGCCCGACGCGGTGTGCGCCGGGGCCGCCGGGCTCAGGGCACTATGCCCGGGCGGTGAGATGGCCGCCGCAGTGCGGGCAGCTCGCCCGCTCGGCAACCCGCGCCGCGGGCCACAGCCGCAGGCAGTTCCTGCACAGGAAGCGCATGGCGCTCCTCCTTCCCCCGGGTGATCGTCACCGCGGGTCCTCAGGTGCCGGCGCCCGAGTGGCGGCGGCGTCGTGGTGCTCCCGGGTCCATCGGCCCGGGAGTCTCCGGACTTGAGCGCTGCAGCGGAGCTACAGGCCCGGCGGGTGGCGCACGGTGAAGCCCGCGACGCTGCGCGCGGTCGCCTGCCAGCGCGAGCCGCGCGCCGAGCGTCCCGAGGTGTCGAAGCGCAGCCCGGCGACGACCATGAAGGCGTGTCCGCCGTTGGCGTAGATCGTCACCCACTTGCCGGGACCCGGGGCGCCCCAGCGCGCGAGGGCGCCGGAGACCATCGGCTCCTTGACCAGGCCGGCGGAGGCCAGGGCGTAGGAGACCGACCCCGAGCAGTCGTAGGCCGAGTCGGTGAAGACGCCCTCCGGCCCGCCGCCGTGGCCGCCGCCGTACACGTAGGGCTTGTAGGCGACCTGGTTGCCGGCCTGGATGATCGCGGCCACCGGGCTGGGCGCGGTCACCGGCACGGTCGCCAGGGCGTCGGCGGTCAGCGTCGCGGTGTCGACGCCGTCCGAGCCGCCGCCCTTGAACGCCTGGCGCAGCTCCGCGGCGACCTCGGCGTCGCTCGGGGCGCCTGACCCGGGCGCGGACGCGTCGGGCGCGGCGCCGGTCGTCACAGCCTTCGCCGTGGACCTCGGCTTCGCCGTGGCGGTCGCGGTCGGTGTCGTCCGCGCGGCCGGGGCGCCGGGCTCGCGCGGCGCGAAGTAGGGGACCGGGCTCAGCCAGGGCTTCATCGCGGCCACGTGCTCCCCGCCGCAGGCGGCCAGCACGGCCTGGGCCGCCATCGCGGCGGCGGCGGCGGGCAGCACCCTCCGGTAGCGCACGAGGCAAGCATGACGATCGGCGGCCAGGCGCTGCGCCGCCGCCGTCGCGCGGGCTGCCGACCGGGGAGCGGGGTCCGACGCGCCGCCGGCCACGACGGCATGCGGGACGACGAGGGCGGCCGCGACGATCGCCGCACCGAGCACGGAGCGTGGGCCCACGGGCTTCACGCCCGGGTAGTCGGCCGCGCTCAGCCGACCTGCAGCGTGGCCGCACGCCCGCCGCCGGCGGGGACCACCCGATACTGCGCCCCGGGCCGCAGCCGCGACAGCACGACCTCCTTGCGCTCGCCGGCGGCGACCCGGATGCGCTTGGTGCCGAGCGGGGAGGCGACCGTCGCCGTGTGGTCGCGGCCGTCCGCCGCGATGAGCACGAGCGTGACCTGCCGGACACGTGGGACCCGCAGGCGCGGCGGCTGCAGCGTGCCGTTGTCCCACACGAACGTGGCCAGCGGGGACGTCGGGACCGGGACGGCCGCGGGGGTCGTCGCGGGTGCCGTCGCGGTGGTGCTCACGGACCCGGATCCGCCGCCCCCGCACCCCGTTGCCGCGAGGACGGCGGAGGCGCCCAGCGCGGCGGCGAGCGGTCGGGCGGTGGGCATCGACGGCGCAGGATGGCAGACTGCCCGCCGTGATCCGCGCCCGCACCGCCCTCGCCGCCGCCGCCGCGACCGCCGCCGCCTGCGCCGCCCTCCTGCCCGTCGTGGGCGCACAGGCCGGCTCGACCGTCGGCCGCCCGCAGAAGAAGACGGTCAAGATCGCCGACGACTACTACGGCCCGGCGAAGCTGACCGTGAACTACGGCTCCACGATCACGTGGAAGTGGCCGACCGACGTGGGCGACACGCATGACGTGGCCCTCAAGAAGGGCCCCACAGGCGCCAAGAAGTTCCAGTCCGAGTCGTTCGCGACCGGCGCCAGCTACCGGCAGAAGCTCACCCGGCCGGGTGTCTACCGGATCTACTGCACCTTCCACGAGACCGAGATGACGATGACCATCACGGTCCGCAAGAAGCCGCGCTAGGGCGAGGGCTCCCCGTTCGGGCGACGCCGGCCGGCTGGTGGGGCGGGCGCCGATCCGAGGGCACTACCCTCGCAGGGATCCCATGAGCACTCCAGCCAAGCCCACCAAGGCCGACCGGAAGGCCCAGGCCCGCGAGGATCGCCTCGCGCGCGAGCGCGAGGAGGCGGCCGCGGCCGCCCGCAAGCGCCGCCTCGGCATCCTCGGCGGCGTCCTCGCCCTCGCCGCCGTCGTGGTCGTCGTCGCGATCATCATCTCCGGCGGCAGCAGCAGCAGCACCGGCGTCGCCAAGAAGCAGCCCGGCGAGTCGGTCCCGGGCCAGAAGGACGTCGCCTCGATGCTGGCCGGCATCCCGCAGACCGACCGCACGCTCGGCGATCCGAAGGCCCCCGTGACCGTGGTCGAGTTCGCCGACCTGCAGTGCCCGGTCTGCAAGGACTTCTCGAACACCTACTTCCCGCCGATCGTCCGTGACTTCGTGAAGACCGGCAAGGTGAAGGTCGAGTTCCGCAACCTGACGTTCATCGACGACAACGTCGGCGGGACCGGGTCGCTGCAGGCCGCCCACGTGGCCGCCGCGGCGGGCATGCAGAACAAGCTCTGGAACTTCGTCGAGCTCTTCTACAAGAACCAGGGCGAGGAGGGCTCGGGCTACATCACCGACGCCTTCATGAAGAACATCGCCGGCGGGGTCGCGGGGCTGAGCTGGAGCCAGGTCCTCGCCCATCGCGACGACGCCGCGGTCACGCAGCAGCTCGGCGAGGCCAACACCGCGTTCTCGCGCTACGGGGGGACCGGCACCCCGACCTTCCTGCTCGGCACGTCGGCCGCGAACCTCAAGAAGTTCGGCGGCAGCTACACCGACCTCAGCAAGGCGATCACCGCCGAGCTGCAGAAGGCCGGCGTCGCGGCGTGAGCGCCGCGCGGCGGCCTGATCCGCTGCGCCTGGCCGGGCTGATCCTGGCGCTGGTGGGCCTCGGCATCGCGGGCTACCTGACCTACGTGCACTACTCCGGTGCGAGCCCGATCTGCGAGATCTCCCACGGTTGCGAGAAGGTGCAGACCTCGGACTGGTCCAAGCTGGCCGGCGTGCCCGTCGCGCTGCTCGGCCTGCTCGGCTACGCCGGGATCCTCGGCGCGCTGCTGGTGCCGGGGGAGAACGGGGTCATCGGCGCGGCCGCGCTGTCGTGGATCGGGTTCGGCTTCAGCGCCTACCTGACCTACCGCGAGATCTTCACGATCGAGGCGATCTGCATCTGGTGCGTCGCCAGCGCGATCGTCCTGACGCTGCTGACCGTGGTCACCACGGCGCGCCTGCTGCGCGGCCCCGCGGAGGCCTCCGGCCGGGCCGCCGAGAGGCTCCCCGCGGCGATGTAGGGTGCTACCCTACGTTGAGTGGCGCTGAAGAAGACGAGCATCTACCTCGACGACGAGCTGGACCGCGTCCTGGCGCGGCGCGCCGCCGAGGAGGGCGTCAGCAAGGCGGAGTTCATCCGCCGCGGCCTGGAGGGCCTCGCCACCCGCCCGAAGCGCGTCAAGCCGACGCCGGGCACGTTCAGCGGCCCGGCGCAGCTGGCCGGCCGCGACGAGGAGCACCTGCTGTCGGCCGAGCTGGACGCTCGCTGAGTGGCTGTCGTGCTCGACACGTCCGTCGCCCTCGCGTTCTACAGCGACACCGACGCCGCGCACGCGGACGTCGCGCCCTATCTGCTCGCCCTCGAGGACGACCTCGTGACCACGCCCCTGGTCATCGCCGAGCTCGAGCAGCAGCTCCCGCGCTTCGGCGGGCGCGCCGCCCAGGAGGCCTTCTGGACCGACCTGGAGCAAGGCGCCTTCACCGTTCGCTGGTGGTCGACGGCGATGGCCGAGACCCTCGTCCTCGCCCGCGAGCGACCGGAGGTCGGCCTCGCCGACGCCTCGCTGCTCGCGCTGGCCCGCCTGCTCGGGACCGACCGCATCGCCACACTCGACCACCGCCACTTCCGCCCGGCCCGGACCGTCGACGGCCGGCCGTTCACGCTCGTCCCCTGACCCCCGGAGAGAGACCATGAGCCATCCGAACTCCTTCGACGCCCGCGGCACGCTGCGCGTCGGCGATCGCGATCTCACCATCTACCGCCTCGAGGCGCTGCAGGGGCGCTTCGACGTCGCGCGCCTGCCCTTCTCCCTGAAGGTGCTGCTCGAGAACCTGCTGCGCACCGAAGGCAACGGCGCGGTGACCGCGGAGGACATCGAGGCGCTCGCCCGCTGGGACGCCAAGGCGGAGCCGAGCGACGAGATCGCCTTCACGCCCGCGCGCGTGGTCATGCAGGACTTCACCGGCGTCCCCGCCGTGGTGGACCTCGCCGCGATGCGCGACGCGATGGCCGACCTGGGCGGCGACGCCGCGAAGATCAACCCGCTCGTCCCGGCCGAGCTCGTCATCGACCACTCCGTGCAGGTCGACGTGTTCGGCACGCGGGACGCCTTCCGCGCGAACGCCGAGCGCGAGTTCGAGCGCAACGAGGAGCGCTACCAGTTCCTGCGCTGGGGCCAGGAGGGCTTCGACAACTTCGCGGTCGTCCCGCCCGATACCGGCATCGTCCACCAGGTCAACCTCGAGTACCTGGCCCGCACGGTCTTCGTCAACGACCGGACCGGCGAGGCCTACCCCGACACGCTCGTCGGCACGGACTCCCACACGACGATGGTCAACGGCCTCGGCGTGCTGGGCTGGGGCGTGGGCGGCATCGAGGCCGAGGCCGCGATGCTCGGCCAGCCGATGTCGATGCTCATCCCGCAGGTCGTCGGCTTCAAGCTGCACGGCGAGCTGCCCGAGGGCGCGACGGCGACCGACCTCGTCCTCACGGTCACCGAGATGCTCCGCGAGAAGGGCGTCGTCGGCAAGTTCGTCGAGTTCTACGGCCAGGGCATCGCCAACCTCCCGCTGGCCGACCGCGCGACGATCGGCAACATGAGCCCCGAGTTCGGCTCGACGTGCGCGATCTTCCCGATCGACGCCGAGACGCTGCGCTACCTGGCCTTCACGGGCCGGCCGAAGGAGCTCATCGAGCTGGTCGAGGCCTACGCCAAGGAGCAGGGCCTCTGGCACGACGAGCGCTCCGAGGAGCCCACGTTCTCCGACACGCTGGAGCTCGACCTCGGCGACGTCGTCCCCTCGATCGCCGGCCCCAAGCGCCCGCAGGACCGCGTCGCGCTGTCCGAGGCGCAGGCCGGCTTCCGCGAGGTCCTGGTCAACTACCTGCCCGAGGGCGACGGCGCGGACGACCCGGTCGACGAGGGTATCGCCGAGACCTTCCCGGCGAGCGACCCGCCGGCGATGACCGAGCCCGTCAACGGCGAGGGCAAGCGCCGCGCGAACGCCCCGCGGCACGCGCACGAGCACGCGGGCGTGGCCGAGCGGCCCCGCACGAGCGCGCCCGTGACCCTGGATGGCGAGACGTTCGAGCTCGACCACGGGCACGTCGTCATCGCTGCCATCACCTCCTGCACGAACACCTCCAACCCGAGCGTGATGCTCGGCGCCGGGCTGCTCGCCCGCAACGCGGTGGCCCGCGGCCTGCGCCGCAAGCCGTGGGTCAAGACGTCGCTGGCGCCGGGCTCGAAGGTGGTCACGGAGTACCTCGACCGCTCGGGGCTCACCGATCCGCTCGAGCAGCTCGGCTTCAACCTCGTCGGCTACGGCTGCACGACGTGCATCGGGAACTCCGGGCCGCTGCCCGAGGAGATCTCCAAGGCGATCGACGAGCACGACCTCGCGGCGGTGTCCGTCCTGTCGGGCAACCGCAACTTCGAGGGCCGCATCAACCCGGACGTGAAGATGAACTACCTCGCGTCACCGCCGCTCGTGGTCGCCTACGCGCTGGCCGGGACGATGGACATTGACCTCGTCAACGACCCGATCGGGCAGGACGAGCGCGGCCAGGACGTCTTCCTGCGCGACATCTGGCCCTCCACACGGGAGATCGCGCAGACCGTCGAGGAGGCGGTGCAGAGCGACATGTTCCGCAAGAGCTACGGCGAGGTCTTCGAGGGCGACGAGCGCTGGAAGGGCCTGCAGATCCCCACGGGCGACCGTTACGCATGGAGCGACGAGTCGACCTACGTGCG
>JAXDGY010000364.1:0-10937 GCA_034664785.1 Solirubrobacteraceae bacterium | reverse complement strand
CGCGCCGACGCCCAGCTCGCCGCCGCGCGGCGGCCCGCCCGGCGCGGCCCCGAGCCCCCCCGCCGGGCGCAGGCCTCGCGGGAGCGGGCCGTGGAGCGCGAGCGCGCGGCGCGGGGCGTCGCCGAGGCGCGCGCCGCGGCCGCCGAGCGGGCGGCGCGACTGGCACTCGGCGCGCTCGCGTCCGCGCGCGCGGCGCCCGGGAGCGCCGACCCGCCCGCGGGCCCCGCGGTCCTCGCCGAGGCGCTGCGCACCCTCGCGCGCGCTCGCGCGACCAACGACCCCGTCCGGCTGCGCGCGGCGCTCACCGCGGTCGCCGGCGCGGCCGCGGGCTGGCGCGCACGGCTGTAGGCGTCCTAGGCGCGCGCGCGCTCGCGCACGACGCTCAAGTGCGCGTCCCCGGCGAGCGTCTGGTAGACGACGCAGTAGCGCTCGGTCAGGCGCAGCAGCGTGTCGAGCTGCTCCTCGGTCGCGTCGCCGTCCAGGTCGAAGACGAGCCGGATCTCGCGGAAGCCCACCGGCGCGGCGTCGTCCTTCCCCAGCCCGAGCGTCCCGCGGAAGTCCAGGTCGCCCTCCGCCCGCACCGTCCCGCCCACCGGGATCTCCAGCGACGTCGCGACCGATCGCAGGGTCACGCCCGCGCAGGCCACGAGCGCCTGGAGCAGCATGTCGCCCGAGCACGCCAGCGCGCCCGACCCGCCGGTCGCGGGGTGCAGGCCGGCCTGCACGAGGGCGCGGCCGGTTGCGACCGAGCATGCGACATCGGTCGCGTCGAGCTCCCCCTCGGCGCGGAGCGTGACCAGGGCGGCCGCCGGCTCGCTGCGGTACCGCTCCTTGATCGGCTGCTGGGTCGCCCGGAGCTGTTCGCGGTCCACGCGGCCGACGCTACGCCACCGAGGACGGCCTGTCACCCGGTCGGCGGTCACCGGCGCAGCCGGGCGTCCCAGATCGCCGCCCGGGCGGCGGCCCTGCCCGGCACGCCGTGGACCGCGCCGCCCGGGAACGTCGACGCGCTGCACAGGTAGAGCCCGCGCAGTGCGGTCCGGTAGGGCGACAGCGAGGGGACGGGGCGGAAGACGAGCTGGTCGAGGCCGTAGCTGCCGCCGCCGACGTCGCCGCCGCGCAGGTTCGCGTCGCGGGTCTCGAGCTCGCCGGGCAGCAGGACGTGACGGGCGAGGATGAGGTCGCGGAAGCCGGGCGCGAACGCCTCGACCTGCGCCTCCATGCGCTCGACCTGCCGCGGCCCCTCGACGGCCCAGTCGACGCCGGGTGGGACGTGGGTGTATGCCCATGCGGTGTGCCGGCCCGCCGGGGCGCGCGTGGGGTCGGCGACCGACTGCTGCCCGAACAGCAGGAACGGGCGCTCCGCCGGCCGGTGCCCGCGCGCCGCCTCGACCGTCTCGAGGATCGCCCGGGCGTCCCCGCCGACGTGGACGGTCCCCGCCCGCCGCGCGGCCTGCGCCACCCAGGGCGCCGGGCCGTCGAGCGCCCAGTCGAGCTTGACCGTCTCAGGGCCCGAGCGGAAGCGCGCCAGGCGGCGGGCGTAGGCGTCCGGCAGGGCCTCGCCCGCGAGCGCCAGCAGCGCCTGCGGGCTGGTGTCGCAGAGCACCTGCCGGGCGGCGATCTCGCCGTGGCCGGCGACCCGCACGCCGCGGACGCGACCGCCACGGGCGACGAGGCCCTCCACCCGCGCCCCCGTGCGCAGCTCACCGCCCGACGCGCGCAGCTGCGCGACGAGCGCGTCGGCGATCGCCCCCGCGCCGCCCTGCGGGCTCGGCCAGCCCACCGCGTGCCCGAGGAGCTGGAGGTAGACCCCGGCGATCGCGCTGCCCGCGCCGTCCGGGGGCACGTCGGAGTGCATGGCGGCGCCCCACAGCCAGGCGGCCGAGCCCTCGCTCGTGAAGAGCTCGTCGGTGAGGTCGCGGGCGGCGAGCAGCAGCAGCCGCGCGAACTCGAGCGACCCCTCGACGCCGAAGCGCCCCACGAGCTGCAGCGGCCCCTTCACGGGCGGGAAGCCGGCCAGCATCGTGTCGCGCAGGGCCCGGAAGTGCTCGAGCCAGGGCAGCGCGAAGCCGAGCCAGCGCTCGCCGTCGCCGGGCGCGAGCCCGTCGAGGCTGGCGGCGGTCACGTGCGGGTCCCGCGCCAGGACGCCGCCCCGTCCGCCCTCGACGGGGTGGACGGCCGCGAGCTCCGGGTGGACCCAGCGCAGCCCGTGGCGCTCCAGTGGCCAGCGCGCGAAGACCGGCGAGGCGGCGGCGGCGGGGTGCACGGCCGAGAACACGTCGTGGCGGAAGCCGGGCAGCGTGAGCTCCTCGGTGCGCAGGCCGCCGCCCGCGGTGGCCGCGGCCTCGAGCACCAGGACCGAGCGCCCGGCCTCGGCCAGCGTGATGGCCGCCGACAGGCCGTTCGGGCCGCTGCCGACCACCACGGCGTCGTAGGTCGGCGGGACGGACGGCGCGGGCATCGCCCCTCGGTGTCTCCGCACGAGCCGCCGGCGAACCGGGACCCCCGCCCGAGGCGGGCGCGCGGCCTTCTATCCTGGGCGCGGATGTCCTCACAGTACGTCTACACGATGCACCGCCTGACGAAGCGGTTTCCCCCGGACAAGACGGTCTTCGACGACCTGACCCTGTCCTTCTTCCCCGGCGCGAAGATCGGCGTCCTCGGCTACAACGGCGCGGGCAAGTCCTCGCTGCTGAAGATCATGGCCGGCCTGGACGACGACTACCGCGGCGAGGCCCAGCTCGGCGCCAACCGCACCGTCGGCATGCTCTCCCAGGAGCCGAACCTCGACGAGTCCAAGGACGTCAAGGGCAACGTCGAGGACGGCGTGGCGGCGACCAAGGCGCTGCTCGAGCGCTTCAACGAACTCGCCGCCAACTACACCGAGGAGACCGCGGACGAGTTCGCGGCGCTGCAGGCGCAGATCGACGCGGCGGACGCGTGGAGCCTGGACACCCAGCTCGAGTACGCGATGGACGCGCTGCGCCTGCCGCCCGCCGATGCCGAGGTGACCAACCTCTCCGGCGGCGAGAAGCGCCGCGTCGCGCTCTGCCGGCTGCTGCTCAGCGCCCCCGACCTGCTGCTGCTCGACGAGCCGACCAACCACCTCGACGCGGAGTCGGTGGCGTGGCTGGAGAAGTACCTCGCCGACTACAAGGGCGCCGTCGTCGCCGTGACCCACGACCGCTACTTCCTCGACAACGTGGCGGGCTGGATCCTCGAGCTCGACCGCGGCAAGGGCATCCCCTACGAGGGCAACTACTCCGCGTGGCTCGAGGCCAAGGAGAAGCGCCTGCTGCAGGAGGACCGCCAGGACAAGTCGCGCCAGCGCCAGATCTCGGCCGAGCTCGAGTGGGTGCGCACGAACCCCAAGGGCCGTCGCACGAAGTCCAAGGCCCGCCTGGCGCGCTATGAGGAGCTCGTCAACGAGGAGCAGCTGCAGAAGCTCGACGAGGTGACGATCCACATCCCGCCGGGCCCGCGGCTGGGTGGGACCGTCATCGAGGCCGACGGCCTGCGCAAGGGGTACGGCGACCGCCTGCTCATCGAGGACCTGTCCTTCTCCTTGCCGCCCGCGGGCATCGTCGGGGTCATCGGGCCCAACGGCGCCGGCAAGACGACGCTGTTCAGGATGCTGACCGGCCAGGAGCAGCCCGACGCGGGCTCGCTGACGATCGGCGACACGGTCAAGCTGGCCTCCGTCGACCAGTCGCGCGACGCGCTGGACCCGGACAAGACCGTCTGGGAGGAGATCTCCGACGGGCTCGACCACATCATGGTCGGCAAGCGGGAGCTGAACTCGCGCCAGTACGTCGCGGGGTTCAACTTCAAGAAGGGCGACCAGCAGAAGCGCGTCGGCAAGCTCTCGGGCGGTGAGCGCAACCGGGTCCACCTGGCCAAGGTATTGCGCACCGGCGGCAACCTGCTGCTCCTCGACGAGCCGACCAACGACCTCGACGTCGAGACGCTGCGGGCGCTGGAGAACGCGCTGCTCGCCTTCTCCGGCTGCGCGGTGGTCATCTCGCACGACCGGTGGTTCCTGGACCGCATCGCCACGCACGTGCTCGCCTTCGAGGGCGACTCGCAGGTGACGTGGTTCGAGGGCAACTTCGAGGCCTACGAGGAGTACCGGCACGAGCAGCTCGGCGCCGAGGCCGACCGCCCGCACCGCATCTCCTACAAGCGCCTCACGCGCACCTGAGCCCCACGCGCCGCGTCACGGCGGGCGCTCCGGGACGTTGCAGGGTCATGCCCCGCACCGTCCCGGCGAGCGCGCTCGCGCTGACCGCCGCCCTGCTCGCCGTCCCGGCCGCGCCCGCGGTCGCGGCGGGCGGGTTCACCGCGCCCGCCGACGTCGGCCCGGGCGGCCCGCCGTCCTATGGGTTCGGCGTGCCGGCGACGGGGCCGTCGGGCGAGATCGCCGTCCTGGCGATCCGCACGCAGGCGCACTCCCGTGCCAGCGCCGTCGTGCTGCGCCGCACGCGCGCCGACGGCACCCTGGGCTCGCCGCTCGTGCTCTCGCGCAGCTCCTATGGCTCGAGCGAGCCGGCGCTGAGCATCCGCTCCGACGGCGACGCGGTCGCCGCCTGGCTCGCCTACGTCCCGGGCTCGACGAGCCGCAGCGGCAACCGGCGCGTCCGGGCCGCGCGCGTCGCGCCCGGCACGCGGTCTGGCTCGGCGACCGTGCGCTCGCTGAGCGGCGGAGGCTCGTCCGCCTACAGCCCCACCTTCGTCTCGGTCCTTCCCGGGCCGCTGCTGACGTGGTCGCTGCGCACCGGGCCGCTGGGCAGCACCCGGTGGACCTCGCGTGACACGGTGACGACCGGCCCGTCGGCGCTGCCGCTCACCGGCGTCCAGCTCCCGATCCCCGTGGCCGGCGACGGCGACCGCCGGGTGGTGGCGGCCGTGGGCTCCCGGGCGCTCCGGATCGCGGTGAGCACCGACGCCGCGCGCAGCTTCGGCCCGGCGAACGCCGTCGACGGATCGGTCGGCGTGATCGGGCGGGTGACGGTCTCCGTCGACCGCCAGGGCCTCGGCGCCGCAGCCTGGCTCGACCGGTCGCCGACCGGCGGCCCCTCGCGGGTCCTCGCGACGGTCGTCGGCCCGCAGGCGAGCGACCCGGCGCCCGCCGTCGTCCTCGACACGCCTGCGACGGCCCCCGCGCCGCCGCTCGTGGCCGCGCAGAGCGACGGCGCACTCATCGGGTGGACGGTCACGGAGCGCCGGGCGCCGCTGGCCGACAGCTCGCCGGGGGTCATGCGCATCGCCCGGCTCGGCGCCGCCGGGACCGCGGACGGCGCCTCCGTGCCGCTCGGCGGCCCTGGCGAGCGGGGCCGGCTCGCCGGTCTGGTCGGTCGGGTCGGCGATCGCGCGCAGGCCTTCTGGGTGACCCCGTCCGGCGCGCTGCGCTCCCAGGTCATCGGGGCCACGGGGCACCCCGGTCGTGCGGTCACGCTCGACCGCGGCGTCGAGTGGTCCTCGATCGGGGCCGCCGGCAGCGGCACGTCGCCGACGGCGGTGACCTGGACGGCGCGCGGGCGCCTGTGGCTCGCGTCGAAGCCCCGGTAGCGCCCCCGCCCACCGGCGCACCGGCGGGCGGGGACGTGGGGCCAATCAGGAGCTCGAGACCTGCTGACGCGTCTCCTGCGCGGCCTGCTTGGCCTCGTCCTGGACCTGGCTCGCGTGCTCCTGGCCGCTCTCCTTCGCCGTCTCGGTCGCGGCCTGCGCGGCGTCCTGCGCGACCTGCTTGCCGTGCTCGACGGCGGTCTGCGCGGTCTCGGTCACCTGGTCGCGGACCTGGTGGGCGACCGGCCCGATCTTCTCCTGCTCGACCTGCGTGGACGGGATGAGCATCCCCGCCAGGAACCCGATCGCGACGGACCCGATGGCCAGCCCGAGGGGGTTCTCCTGCGCGATGCCCACGGCCCGCTTGGCCTGCTGCTTGGCCTGGTCGGCGTCGGGCGTGGCGTCGGAGACGCGCCCACCCACGCCGGTGACCTTCTCCTTGACGGACTGCACTTTGTCGCTCACCGCTTCCTTGGTCCGGCTGGGGACATCGGCCTTGTAGGCGAGCGCATCGGCGGTCTCGCCCATGCGCTCGCGGGTGTCTTCTATCTCGCGGCGGATTGCTTGCGGGTCTTGGCCCATTCGGCATCCTCCTTCAGGGTCTCGACGGTCTGTTCAGGGACGGGGGGCGTGGCTTCCTGCACCTTGTCGCGGCCGCGGAGGGCCAGGACGCCGGCGATCGCGCCGTAGACGACGGCCACGATCAGGGCGGCCACCCACAAGGCCATGCCCTTGTCCAGCAGAGCGATGATCGCCGCGGTCAGGGCGCCTGCGGCCAGCAGGCCGACGACGCCGGCACCGCCCAGCAGCCCCGCGCCGACCCCGGCCTTCTTGCCCTTCTCGCCGAGCTCGGCCTTCGCGAGCTCGAGCTCCTGGCGGACGAGGGTGGTGGTCTCCTGGGAGAGCTGCTTGAGCAGCTCGCCGACGGACTCATCCCGCGGGTCTGTCCCCGGGTGGCCCGGGGTGGCCATCAGAGGCCTCCCCCGGTGGGCGAGGGGACGGGCGGCGCGGGCACCGGGGCGCCGGCGGGCGGAACGGTGCCGCCCGGCACCGGCGACGTCCCCAGGCCGGGGCCGCGGCGCGTGTCCGTGACGCCGGGACCGGCCGCCGGGACGGGCAGGTCGCGGCCGACGCCCGTGTTGCTGCGGTAGGCGTACGGCGACGCCGTACCCGAGCTGGTGCGGCTCGAGTAGCGCTCCGAGCTGGACGCCTTCAGCAGCCGCGATGCGGCGAAGCCGAGGGCCAGGCCGCCGAGGGCGACCGCCCACGGGTTGCTGCGCGCCGCGTCCTCGACGTCGTGGAGGAGCTTGTCGCCGCTCGAGTTCTCCAGGTAGCCCCCGAGGCGCTCAGCGCGCTCCGCCGCCTGGTCGGCGACCTTGGCCGGACCGTCCTTGCCCTGCTTGCGCAGCTCCTCGCCGACGGATCGGACGTCCTGCGCCGTGGACTTGACGCGGCCGCCCGCGTCGGTGGACCGCTGGTCGACCTGGTCGCGCAGCGTGCTCTTGGCCTGGCCGGCCGCCTGCTGGGCCTGCCCGGCGACCTGCTGGGCGCGTTCCTGCGCGGCGTCCTTCACGCCTCCGCCGCGGTCACCGCCCGTGCCGGTCTGTGGTGATGAGAGTTCGGTCATGGGGTCAGGGCTGTCCGGAGGGAAGGCGCGGAAACCAACGAGGCAGGATCAATCGGGCATGGCGCGTCGGCACTCGGACACGGAGCGGCCGGGGTGGGCGGGTTCCTACAGTGACCCCGAATGGCCTCCGTCCGCATCACCGAGTTCACCGACCCTGGCTGCCCCTGGGGCTGGAGCGCCGAGCCCGCCCGCCGGCGCCTGGCGTGGCTGTACGGCGAGTCCCTGCAGTGGGAGCTGCGGATGGTCGGCCTCTCCGCCGCGCCGGAGGAGAACGCGGCCAAGGGCCTGACCCCCGACGTGATCGCCCGCGCGTTCGCGACCATCGCACGCGAGCACGGCATGCCCATCGACGCCCGCGAGCGTGCGCGCACCGCGGCGACCCTGCCCGCCTGCCGGGCGGTCGTCGCCGCCCGCGTGCACGCGCCCGGCCGCGAGCGCCCGCTGCTGCGACGGCTGCGCGTGCGGGGCTTCTCCGGGGACCAGCTGGACGACCCGCGCACGATCGCCGGCGCCGCTCGCGAGGCGGGGCTCGACCCCGACGCGCTTGCGGCGTGGACCGAGGGCGCGGACGTCGCCCGCGCGCTCGACGAGGATCTGGCAGCCGCCCGCTCACCCTCGCCGGCCGCCCTCGCTCTCGACCACAAGCTCGCCCCTTGGGACGGCGGTCGTCGCTACACCTGCCCGTCCTATGAGCTGGAGGCGCTCGAGGGCCCGGCCGCCGGGATGCGGCTGTCGGTCCCCGGCTTCCAGCCGGTCGCCGCCTACGAGGCCGCCGTCGCCAACCTCGCGCCCGCCGCCGGCCGGCGCGAGGACCCGCGCGGCGTCGAGGAGGTCCTGGCGTGGGCGGGCGAGCCGCTGGCCACCCGCGAGGTCGCCGTCGTCTGCGGCATCGAGCACCGCGAGGCGCGCGAGCGCCTCGGCCACGTCGCCGACGAGGACCACGTCGGCGCCGACGGGTTCTGGTCGCTGGCGGACTAGGCAGGACGAGCGGCGAGGCGCGCCAGCGCGCCGTCCACCTCGCCGAGGTCGTCGACGATCGCGTCGGCCTCCCCCAGCTCGGCCGCCGTGTACGGCCCGGTGGTGATCGCGATGCACCGCACGCCGTCTTCGCGGGCGCAGGCGATGTCCAGGGGCGTGTCGCCGATGACGGCGGTCGCCTCGCGCGGGCGCCCGCCCGCGCGCTCGCGGGCGAGGCGGGGCAGCGCGCCGCGGTCCTCGCGGTCGGAGCCGAAGCCGCCCTGCCCGGCGGGGAAGAAGGACCCGAGGCCCGCGCGCTCGAGCTTCAGCCGCGCGATCGGCTCCAGGTTGCCGGTGACGAGCGACAGCTCGTGCCCCGCGGCACGCAGCTCCTCCAGCGCAGCCACCGCGCCCGGCGCCACGGTGCGGCGCAGGTCGTCCGGGCAGCGGCGCGCGTACACGCGGCAGGCCGCGGCGCACCACGCGTCGGCGTCCTGGTCGATCCGCGCGGCGTCGAGGCCCGCGAGCTCGAGGATCGACCGTGCGATCGCGCGGTCCGTCCGCCCGGCGGTCGCGACGTGGCCGTCGGGCACGTCGACGCCGTAGACCTCGCGCACGCCGTCGTGCAGGGCCTCGCGGTGCTCGCCGGCGGCCGTGAGCAGCAGCGTCCCGTCGATGTCGAAGAGCAGGAGCACCCGCCCGGCCGCCGGCTGCCGGGACGGGCTAGCGGGGGAAGGTCGCGTCGGCCTCGAGCGCGAGGCAGAACGCGGCGATCACCTTCGCCACGGCGAGCACGTCGGACACCTGCACCATCTCGACCGGCGAGTGCATGTAGCGCAGCGGGATCGAGACGACCTGCGTCGGCACCCCGCCCCGGCTGAAGTGGATGACGTCGGCGTCGGTCCCCGTCCGGCCGGAGCTGGCGGTCAGCGTGTAAGGGATCCCCTTCTCCTTCGCGGCCGCCTCGAGGCGCTCGAACAGCGCCGGGTGCAGCGTCGTGCCGCGCTCGAGGACCGCCCCGGAGCCGAAGGCGTGCTCCCCGGCCTCCTTGGGGTCGATCCCCGGCGCGTCGGTCGCGTGGGTCACGTCGACCGCGATCGCCGCGTCGGGATCGATGCTGTAGGCCGCCCCGCGGGCGCCGTTGAGGCCGATCTCCTCCTGCACCGCCGCGACGGCGACGACGTCGCCCTTCGCGCCACCGGCCTCCGCGACCAGGCGCGCGGCCTCGTAGGCGACGAAGGCGCCGAGGCGGTTGTCCATCGCCTTGGAGACGGCGCGGTCGTTGGGCAGCTCGATCGGCGGGGCGTCGATGACCGCGGTGTCGCCGATGCGCACGAGGCGCTTGGCCTCGTCGCCGTCCTTCGCGCCGACGTCGATGTGCAGGTCCTTGAGGTCGGGGACCTTGTCGCGCTCCTCCTTCTTGAGGAGGTGGATGGCCTTCTTGCCGATGACGCCGGGGATGTCGCCGCCGGACGTGTTCAGGAGAACACGCTGGCCCACCAGGATCTGCGGGTCCCAGCCGCCGACGCCCGCGAACCACAGAAAGCCCTTCTCGTCGATGTGGGTGACGATCAGGCCGATCTCGTCGATGTGCCCGACGATGGCGACGGTGCGCCCACCGGCGGTGCCCGCGACCCGCGCGGTCGACGAGCCCATCGCGTCGACCGCGACCTCGGCGAACGCAGACGCCGCGTCGCGCCACACCTTCGCCGGCGCAGCCTCGACCCCGGACGGGCCGTTGGCGGTGAGCAGGGCACGGAGGACGTCGGGAAGCGGCATGGACGACCCAGGCTAGCTCAGGGTCGCCGCCCGCTGCGTGCTCCCCGCCGGGGCGCGAGCAGCCGGCGGTGGCGGCGGGTGGCGACGACGGCGCGGGCCCGCCGCCACCACCACCAGGGCCGCTAGGACGCCGCGAGCTGCCGCAGGACGTAGCGCAGGATCCCGCCGTGGCGGAAGTAGTCCGCCTCCTTCGGCGTGTCGATGCGCACCCGCGCGTCGAAGCTCACGTCGCCGGCCCGGACCTGCACCGTCCGGGGCAGCTCGCCCGCGTTCAGCGCGTCGGCCAGCCCGGTGATCGTGAACTCCTCCTCGCCGGTCAGGCCGAGCGAGTCCGCGGACTCGCCCTCGGGGAACTGGAGCGGCAGGACGCCCATGCCGACGAGGTTGGAGCGGTGGATGCGCTCGAAGCTCTGCGCGATGACCGCGCGGACGCCGAGCAGGTTCGTGCCCTTGGCCGCCCAGTCGCGGGACGAGCCCGAGCCGTACTCCTTGCCACCGAGGACGACGAGCGGCGTGCCCTCCTGCTGGTACGCCATGGCCGCGTCGTAGATCGACGTGACCTCGCCGTCCTTGACGGTGACGCCGCCCTCGGGCAGCGGGCCGTCCGGGCCGGCGAGCAGGTTGCGCAGGCGGATGTTCGCGAAGGTGCCGCGCATCATCACCTCGTGGTTGCCGCGCCGCGACCCGTAGGAGTTGAAGTCCCGCGGCTCGACGCCGTGCTCGATCAGGTACCGCCCCGCGGGGCCGTCCTTCTTGATCGAGCCGGCCGGCGAGATGTGGTCCGTGGTGACCGAGTCGCCGAGCTTGGCCAGGACCTTCGCTCCCGCGACGTCCTGGACCGGCGAGGGCTCGGGGTCCATGCCCGTGAAGTACGGCGGGTTACGCACGTAGGTCGACTCGTCGCTCCATGCGTAACGGTCGCCCGTGGGGATCTGCAGGCCCTTCCAGCGCTCGTCGCCCTCGAAGACCTCGCCGTAGCTCTTGCGGAACATGTCGCTCTGCACCGCCT
>JAXDGY010000363.1:0-8488 GCA_034664785.1 Solirubrobacteraceae bacterium | reverse complement strand
AGCGACGAGCTGCGCCACGTCTACCGGCGCAGCCTCACCGACCTCGCGGCGCTGCGCTTCTACCCCCATATCGCGGAGCAGGACCAGGCGCTGCCGGCGGCCGGGCTGCCGTGGTTCATGACGCTCTTCGGCCGCGACAGCCTCATCACGAGCTTCCAGGCGCTGCCGTTCCGCCCCGACCTCGCGCGGACGACCCTGAGCACCCTCGCCGCCCGGCAGGGCGACCGGATCGACGACTTCCGCGACGAGGAGCCGGGGAAGATCCTGCACGAGATCCGCTTCGGCGAGCTCACGGCCATCGGCGAGGTGCCGCACTCGCCCTACTACGGCACCGCGGACGCGACGCCCCTGTGGGTCGTGCTCCTCGACGAGTACGAGCGGTGGTCCGGCGACACGGACCTCGCCCGCCAGCTGGAGCCGCACGCCCGCGCTGCGCTGGCGTGGATCGACGACCACGGCGACCTGGACGGCGACGGCTACGTCGAGTACCAGACGCGCAATCCCGCCAAGGGGCTGGTCAACCAGTGCTGGAAGGACTCCTGGAACTCGATCCTGTTCGCCGACGGGCTGGTGGCGGACGGGCCCATCGCGTGCTGCGAGATCCAGGGCTACGCCTACGACGCCAAGCGGCGCGGCGCGCGGCTGGCCCGCGATGTCTGGGGGGACGCCGCCCTGGCCGAGCGCCTGGAGGCGGAGGCGGCCGAGCTGCGGCGGCGCTTCCACGAGGACTTCTGGCTCCCGGAGCGCGAGGCCTTCGCGCTGGCGCTCGACGGCGCCAAGCGACCCGTCGACAGCCTGACGTCGAACATCGGCCACCTGCTCTGGAGCGGCATCGTCGACCCCGACCGCGCCGTCGCGATCGCGGGGCACCTCATGGACGAGCCGCTGTACTCGGGCTGGGGCGTGCGGACCATGGCCGCGCGGGAGCGGGGCTACAACCCGGTCGAGTACCACAACGGCACCGTCTGGCCGCACGACAACTCGCTCATCGCCGCCGGCCTCGGGCGCTACGGCCACCACGCGGCCGCCGCGCGGATCGCCGAGGCGCTCGTGCATGCCGCCGGCTTCTTCGAGCACCGGCTCCCGGAGGTCTTCGCCGGCTGCTCGCGGGCGATGACGCACGCGCCGGTCGAGTACCCGACGGCGTCGAGCCCGCAGGCGTGGTCGGCCGCCGCGCCCCTGCTGCTGTTGAGCACGGTCCTCGGCCTGGCGCCGGGCCCCGACGGGCCGCGTACCGACCCCCACCTGCCGGAGTCGTGGGGGGCGGTCGCGCTGGGCGGCCTGCCGGGCCGCTGGGGGCAGGCCGAGGTCCGCGCCGAGGCCCCGGTCGCCGCCGGGGCCCCGGGCTGAGCCTCAGAGCGCGGCCGCCTCGCGCAGCTTCCCCAGCGCCTTCTGCTCGATCTGGCGCACGCGCTCGGCGCTGACGCCCAGACCGCCGGCGAGCTCGCCGAGGGTGCGCTCGGGGCCGCCGAGCCCGAAGCGGCCGCGCACCACGGCGGCCTCACGCTCGTTCAGCGCCCGGAGCAGGACCGGGAGCGCCTCCACCTCGATCCGCCGCGTCACGCGCTCGTAGGCCTCCTCGGCGTGCGGGTCGGCCAGCGAGTCGCCGAACGTCGCTGCGGTCTCGTCGCCGCTGCCCAGCGGCTCCTCCATCGCGCGGGGGCGCCGCTCGGCCGCGAAGAGGTGCTCCGCGTGCTGCCGCGTCATGCCCGTCTCGTCGGCGAGCTCGCGGACGCTGGGCTCGCGGCCGTGGGCCTGGGCGCGGCGCGTCCGGGCGTCCTTCAGCCGCGCGAGCTCGCGCAGCGCGCGGTCGGACAGGACCACGGGGCGCGTGAGCTCGGAGACGAGCTGCTGCATGGCCTGGCGCACCCACCAGGAGGCGTAGGCCCAGAACGGTGTCCCGAGCGCCGCGTCGTAGCGCTCGAGGGCGCGAAGGAGGCCGAGGACCCCGGCCTGCATGAGCTCGGTGCGGTCGACGGCGGGCGACCCGCGGTAGCGGCGCGCGACGCCGGCGACGGAGGGGAGGAACGCCTCCACGAGGGCCCCGCGCTCGCGCGGGCCGCCCTCCTTGGCCGCGAGCACGAGCCGGCGCTCGACGGGGAGCGGGAGGCGATGGTCGTGGAAGCCGCACGACGGGAGGGGATGACCAGAGCGAAGGTGACGGACCACGGAACCTGCCTTCTCGGGCGGGGGAGCAGAGTGGCGGTCCGGCCGGGCGCAGGCACCCGGGTGCGTTCCCGCGGGGGGATGTCGGGATTCGGCGCCCATCGGGGTCGCCGGCTCTTCCTGTGCCTACCCGAGTCGCCGCGCTGGGCCTTCCTGCACGGGTTGCCACACAACACGCGACAGCGCGCGTCAGCGTCGCCGGCGCCCGCCGGCGCCCTCGACGTTCCCGCGCGTCGTTCCGTGCCGGCCGCCCGCCTGCCGCTCGGCCTCGCGGCGGCCGGGATGATCCTTGGGCAGGTCGTGGGGCGTGATCTCGTCGTGCGCGTCCGGGGTGTCGCCCAGCGGCGTGTCGTCGTCCATGCCGAGCCCTGGGTAGGGGTCCTCGTGGTCCTCGGTGTTCGCGTCGCGCACGCGGCCGCCCTCGGCGATGGTCTTCTCGCGGGCGGTCGCCATCGCGAGGACCACGGCCGTGCCCGGCACGATCCCCGCGAGCAGGACGGCGATGGTGTAGCCCGCGCCGTTGAACGCGCCCGCGACGAGCGCCGCCACGACGTAGAACGCCACGACGCCGCCCAGCAGCAGCCACGCGATGCCCGGGCGCGGGCGGCCCGGCCGGCGCTCGGCGAGGATCTTCAGCCCGAGCACGAACGACGCGACGACGAGCACGGCGCCGACGGCGATCTGCACGGGATCGATCTTGCCGTTGCCGCCGTTCAGGATGAGCTCGCTCCCGATGAAGATGGGGATCCAGAGCAGCGGCGGCCAGCGACGGAGCCAGGTCATCGTCAGGCGGGTAGACCCGGCTTCCGGGGTTGCAAGAACGCGATGTTCGTCAGGCGACCGCGCCGACCGCCCTGCCGTCGGGGCTCTCCGCCTCCGCCGGCGCCGGCTGGCGCCAGCGGACCACGAGCTCGTCGCCGTCGGCGTCGATCTCCACGGTCGCGCCCTCCTGCAACTGCCCGGCGATGATGGCCCGGCCGATGCGCGTCTCCACCTCGCGCTGGATGTGGCGGCGCAGCGGGCGCGCCCCGTAGACGGGGTCATAGCCCTGGCGCGCGATGAGGCTGCGCGCACCCTCGGTCAGCTCCAGGTCGAGGTTCTGCTCGGCCAGGCGCTGCCGGACCGCGTCGATCTGCAGGTCGACGATGTGCTCGATGTCCTGCAGGGTCAGCGGCTTGAACAACACGATCTCGTCGACGCGGTTGAGGAACTCGGGCCGGAAGTGGCCGCGCAGCTCCGCCATGACGCGGTCGCGGGCGTCCTCGCGGATCTCGCCGTCGTCGGTCACGCCGTCGAGCAGGTACACCGAGCCGATGTTCGAGGTCATGATCACGACGGTGTTGCGGAAGTCCACCGTCCGCCCCTGGCTGTCGGTCAGCCGCCCGTCGTCGAGGACCTGCAGCAGCGCGTTGAAGACGTCCGGGTGCGCCTTCTCGATCTCGTCGAAGAGCACCACGGAGTAGGGGCGTCGCCGGACGGCCTCGGTGAGCTGTCCGCCCTCGTCGTAGCCGACGTAGCCCGGAGGGGCGCCCACGAGCCGCGAGACCGTGTGGCGCTCCTGGTACTCCGACATGTCCAGCCGGACCATGTTGTCCTCGGAGTCGAACAGCGTCGCGGCGAGCGCGCGCGACAGCTCCGTCTTGCCGACCCCGGTCGGGCCGAGGAACAGGAACGAGCCGATCGGGCGCCGCGGGTCCTTGACGCCGGCGCGCGCGCGGATCACCGCGTCAGCGACGAGCTGGACGGCCTCGTCCTGGCCGATGACGCGCTCGTGCAGCACCTCGTCGAGGCGGAGCAGCTTCTGGCGCTCGCCCTCGACCAGCCGCGAGACCGGGATGCCCGTCCAGCGCGCGACGACCTCGGCGATCTCCTCCTGGGTGACCTCCTCGCGCAGCAACCGGTCGGCGCCCTGCTTGCTCTGCAGGCGCTCCTCCTCGGCGGCGAGGCGGTGCTCGAGCTCGGGCAGCCGGCCGTGGCGCAGCTCGGCGGCGCGGTTGAGGTCGTAGTTGCGCTCGGCCTCCTCGATCTCGCGCCGGATCTCCTCGAGCTCGGCGCGCAGCGCCTGCAGCCGCTTGATCGCCTGGCGCTCGGCCTCCCACTGGGCGGTCATCGCGTCGGCCTGCGCGCGCAGGTCGGCGAGCTCGCGGCGCAGCGCCTCCAGACGGGACTTGCTGGCCGGGTCGTCCTCCTGCTCCAGGGCCGCCTCCTCGATCTCCAGCCGCATGACGCGGCGGGTGATGGCGTCGAGCTCCTGCGGCATCGAGTCGATCTCCGTGCGGATCACGGCGCAGGCCTCGTCGACGCAGTCGATGGCCTTGTCGGGCAGGAAGCGGTCGGCGATGTAGCGGTGGCTGAGCGTGACCGCGGCCACGATGGCGGTGTCCTGGATGCGGACGCCGTGGTGGACCTCGAAGCGCTCGCGCAGCCCGCGCAGGATCGAGATCGCGTCCTCCTCGCTGGGCTCCTCGACCATCACGGGCTGGAAGCGGCGCTCCAGCGCGGCGTCCTTCTCGATGTGGGAGCGGTACTCGTCGACGGTGGTGGCGCCGATGCAGTGCAGCTCGCCGCGGGCGAGCTTCGGCTTGAGCATGTTGCCGGCGTCCATCGCACCCTCGGCGGCGCCCGCGCCCACGACGGTGTGCAACTCGTCGATGAACAGCAGGATGTGACCCTCGGCGGCCTTCACCTCCGACAGGACGGCCTGCAGGCGCTCCTCGAACTCGCCGCGGTACTTCGCGCCTGCGACCAGCGAGCTCATGTCGAGCGCGAACACGGTCCGGTCGCGGAGCCCCTCGGGGACGTCGCGGTTGACGATCCGCTGGGCCAGGCCCTCGACGATCGCCGTCTTGCCGACGCCGGGATCGCCGACCAGGACCGGGTTGTTCTTCGTCTTGCGCGAGAGGATCTGCACGACGCGGCGGATCTCCTCGTCACGCCCGATGACCGGGTCCATCCTGCCCAGGCGGGCCTCGGCCACGAGGTCGCGCCCGTACTTCTCCAGCGCCTCGTAGGCGACCTCGGGGTTGGCGCTCGTGACGCGCTGCGCGCCGCGGACCTCGGTGAGCACCTCGAGCAGGCGGTCGTACGTCAGACCGTGTGTGCGCAGCGGCTCGGAGGCCGGCCCGCCCGCGGCCAGCATGCCCAGCAGCAGGTGCTCGACGGAGACGTACTCGTCCTTGAGCCGGTCGGCCTCCTGCTCGGCCGCGTCGAGCAGCATGCTGAGGCTGCGGGTGACGCGGGCGTCGGCGCCGGCGCCCGAGCCGCTCACGCGCGGCCGGCGCTCGAGGCGCTGCTCCACGTCGCGGCGCACCGCGTCGATGTCGACCTCCGCCCGGATGAGCAGCCGCGGCACCAGGCCGTCGGGCTGGTCGATCAGCGCGAGCAGCAGGTGCTCGACGTCGACCTCGGTGTGGCCGAAGCGCAGCGCCTTGGTCTGGGCGTCGTGGAGCGCCTCTTGGGACTTCTGGGTCAGCTTGTTGGGGTCCATCGGGTCACTCCGGGGGGTTGCCGTGGTCGGGAGGCCGCCGGCAGCTGCGCCTCCAGGTCGTCGATGCGGGCGAGGAGCTCAGCGGCGAGCACGGCGCCCGTGTAGTCCAGGCCGAGGTCGCGCCGGAGCCGCCCGGCGCGGGCCAGCAGCGCTGCGGCGCCGGGCGCGAAGGTCGGCTGGGCCCGGGTCCCGCCGACGCGCTCGACGAGGCCGAGGGAGACGAAGCGGCGGACGAGGTCCGGATGCAGCCCCGCCTCGCGGGCGAGCAGCACGAGGCCGACCGACCGCCCGGCACCGTCGGCCGGCGGCGTGCGCGCGACGAGGGCGAGGGCGCGCGTACCGGCCATCAGCGCCTCCGCCGTGGATCGAAGTCCGAGACCTCCGCGAGGCGCTCGTAGAGCCGGCGCTCCTCGTCGCTGAGCTTGCGGGGCACGACGATCTTCACGACGGCGTACAGGTCGCCGCGGCCGCCGTCGGACTTGGGCCAGCCCTGCCCGCGCAGGCGCAGCCGGCGCCCGGACGACGAGCCGGCCGGCACGCGCACGGTCGCCTCGCCCTCGAGCGTCGACACGGGGACCGAGGCGCCGAGGGCGGCCTCCCACGGCGCGACGGGGAGGTCCACCTCGAGGTCGCTGCCGACGAGGCGGAAGCGCGGATGCGGCTTCAGCCGCACGCGGAGGAACAGGTCGCCCGGCGCACCGCCGCGGGCGCCGGGCGCGCCCTGGCCGGCCAGGCGGATGCGCTGGCCGTCGCGGACGCCGGGCGGGACGGTCACCTCGTAGTCGCGGCCATCGGACAGCCGGACGCGCTGCTTGCCGCCGCGGTAGGCGTCCTCGAGCGACAGCTCGACCACGGTCTCCTGGTCGGAGCCGCGCGCGCTGAAGCCGCCGCCGCCGCCGCGTCCGCGCCCGCGGCCGAAGAGCTGCTCGAAGAGGTCGTCGCCCCCGAGGTCGCCGAAGTCGACGTGGACCCCGCCGTCGTCGTCCCAGCCACCGAACCCCTCGAACCCCCCGCCGCCGCCGCCGCCGCGGGTGCCACCGCCACGTGGCCCCGGGCCGCCGGCCCCGGCCGCCGAGGCTGCGCGCCAGTTCGGCCCGAAGCGGTCGTACTGCGCCCGCTGCTCGGGGTCGCGCAGCACCTCGTAGGCCTCCGAGATCTCCGAGAAGCGCCGGCTCGCGTCCGGGTCCTTGTTGACGTCCGGGTGGTTCTGGCGGGCCAGTCGCCGGTAGGCGCTGCGGATCTCGTCCTCGCTCGCGTCCCGTCCGACCCCGAGCACTTCGTAGAAGTCCGGGGACGAGACGGCCATCAGGCCGCCGGCCGTCGCGCGACGATCACCTGGGCCGGCCGCAGGACGTGCGACCCTCGGGCGTAGCCGGAGCGGGCGACCTCGAGGATGCTCTGGTCCTCCGCCTCGGCGCTCTCCACGACCCCGATGGCCTCGTGGCGCTCGGGGTCGAACCGCTCACCGGGCCGCCCGATGCGCGCCACCCCCTGCCGTGTTAGCACCGCGTCCATCTGGTCCAGGAACGCGCGCAGGCCGTCGTGGACGGGGCCCGGATCTGTGGTGTTGAGGGCGCGCTCCACGCTGTCGACGACGTCGAGCCACTGCGCGACGACGGCGTCGCGCGCCTGCTCGATGCGCTGCTCGGTCTCCCGTGCGACGCGCTTGCGGTAGTTGTCGAGATCGGCGAGCGCCCGCCGCAGGCGGTCCTGCGTCCGGTCGAGCTCGGCCTGCAGGCCGTCGTCGCGCGCCCCGCCGGCCTCCGGCGGGGCGGCGGCCTCCGGCGGCCGCGCGGCCGCCGGTGCCTCCTGCGCCTGGTTCGGGTGGGCCTCCGCCGGCGGCGGCGCCTCCGTCACGCCGGGCGTCCCCGCCTTCCGGGGGTCCTCACTCCCGGGTGAACTCGGCATCGACCACCTCGTCGTCGCTGTCCTGGGCCCCGGCTCCCGCGCCCTGCTGGGCGGCGTCGCCGGCGCCGTTGCCGCCGGCCGCCGCCGTGGCGCTGGCCGGGAGGCCGTGCACGAGCTGCTCGAGCTCGGAGATGAGCGGCCGCACGCGGTCCAGGCCGGCCTGCTCGGAGATCGCCTGGCGGGCGTCGGCCACGAGCTGGTCGGCCCGTGCCTTGTCGTTGACCGGAAGCCGGTCCTGGAGCTCCTGCACGAGCTGCTCCACCCGGTAGGCCAGCGTGTCGAGGGTGTTGCGTGCGTCGATCTCCTCGCGCCGCCGGCGGTCCTCCTCGGCGTGGGACTGCGCCTCGTTGACCATCCGCTCGACCTCGGACTGGTCGAGGTTCGAGCTCTCCGAGATCGTGACGTTCTGCTCCTTGCCCGACTGCTGGTCGCGGGCCGTGACGTGCAGGATGCCGTTGGCGTCCTCGTCGAAGGTCACCTCGATCTGCGGCTGGCCGCGCGGCGCGGGCTCGATGCCCTCCAGCCGGAACCGGGCGAGCTGGCGGTTGTCCTGGGCCAGCTCGCGCTCGCCCTGGAGGACGACCACGTCCACCGCGGTCTGGTTGTCCTCGGCGGTGGAGAAGGTCTCCGTGCGGCGGGCCGGGATCGTCGTGTTGCGCTCGATGACCCGCGTCGTGACGCCGCCGAGCGTCTCGAGGCCGAGCGAGAGCGGCGTGACGTCCAGCAGCACGACGTCCTCGACCTCGCCCTTGAGCACGCCGGCCTGCAGCGCCGCGCCGATCGCCACGACCTCGTCGGGGTTCACGGTCATGTTCGGGTCCTTGCCGCCGGTCAGGCGGCGCACGAGCTCCTGGACGGCCGGGATCCGGGTCGTGCCGCCGACGAGGATGACCTCGTCGATCTCGTCCGCGGTGAGCTTCGCGTCGG
>JAXDGY010000362.1:0-3485 GCA_034664785.1 Solirubrobacteraceae bacterium | reverse complement strand
GGGGGCTAGGCGGCCTCGCGCAGCGCCGCGAGCTCGGGCACGGACGCGAGCTTGCGGAGCGCCTTCTCCTCGAGGCTCGCGGCCTCGCGGGGGGTCACGCCGAGCTGGCGGGCGGTCTGAGCGGGGGTCTGCGGGGCATCGCCGGAGGTGCCGAAGCGCAGGGAGATGACCTTGCGCTCGGGCTCGGGCAGCTCGTCGAGGGCGCGCTGGACCTCGACCGCGGCGATCGCGGCGTGGACCTCGTCCTCGGGGGCGGGCCCCTCGTTGGCGATGAAGTGACCGAGCTCCCCGCCGTCGTCCTCGCCGACCGGGCTGTTCAGGCTCGCCGGCGTGCGATCGACTTCGCGGATGGCCCGGACCTCGTCCGGGGTGAGCTGGGCGGCATCGGCGATCTCCTCGACCGACGGCTCGCGCTCGAGCTTGACCGAGAGGTCGCTCGTGACACGGCCGACCTTGCGCGCGCGCTGCGCCACGTTGGCGGGCAGGCGCACCATGCGGGCCGAGTTGTCCAGGCCGCGCTGGATCGACTGGCGGATCCACAGGGTCGCGTAGGTCGAGAAGCGGAAGCCCTTGCGCCAGTCGAACTTCTCCGCGGCGCGGATCAGGCCGATCATCCCCTCCTGGACCAGGTCCGTCATCGACAGGCCGTGACCGACGTAGCGGCGGGCGATCGAGACGACCAGGCGCAGGTTGGAGTTGATCATCAGCTCCTTCGCCTCCAGGTCGCCGCGCTCGATGCGCTTGGCCAGCTCGATCTCCTGCTCGGGCTTGAGCAGGGGGAAGCGACCGGCGTCGCGCAGGAGGAGGTCGACCGAATCGGCGTGCAGCTCGAGGTCAGGAACGGAATGGGGGGTGGTGCGGGGCAACGAACTCCTTACGGGGAATAACCGACTTCAGTACTCGGTATTATAACGCGCTTCCGTTGCGTAAGCAACTTCCGGCCGGGCGGCTCTGCTCTTCCTTCGGGCCCAACGGCCCGCCGGATGTCACCAACGTCGCCTGAACCCGCCTTAAACGTCAGATCTGACGTGTTCGCAGCCTCCCGCAGGACTCCTACCGCGGGAAGCGGGCGTTCACACCACGTGGGGTGGTTCACCCACCCGGAGGGCGACCCCGAGTGCGAAGCGTCGCTCCGGATCCTCGATGGCGTCGCCGAACAGCTCGCGCAGCGCTCGCACACGATAGCGCACCGTCTGCGGGTGCACGTGGAGGGTCGCCGCCACGCGCTGCACCTGGCCCGGGTGGTCGAGCCACGCGCGCAGCGTCTCGACCGACCGCGCCCGCGCCCCGTCCCCCAGCTCGGCCAGGGGCGCGAGGACCGTTGCGGCCAGATCGGCGGCCAGCGCGGCGTCCTCCCCGTGGAGCAGCAGCTGCAGCATGTGCTCGTCGGCCACCGCCAGGCGCCCGGCCGGCAGGCGCCCCTCGCCCAAGAGCCGGAGGGCAGCGCGCGCCCGCGCCACCGAGTGGTGCGCGCGTTCGGGGACCACGGACGGGCCCAGCGCGGCGGACACCTCCTCGACCGCCGCGACGATGCGCGCCCGGAGACCCGGGGCCTCGGGGTCCGGGAGCAGCACGATGCCCGTCTCGCCGTCGGTCGCGGCGAGCGCCTCGGGGTCCAGGCGCCCGGCGAGCCGGTCGGGATCGCCACCGGTGACCACGAGCGCGGCGACCGCGGCCGGAACCGGCCAGGCCGCCTGCAGCGCGAGGTCGCGGACCTCCTCGGGCGCCGCGTCGTCGCGCGCGAGCAGGCGCACGAGCGCGCGCCGGCGGCGGGCGCGCTCGCCCGCTGTGCGCGACTGCTCGGCCGAGAACCCGGCCACCGACTCCGCGCTGAGCGCGTCGATGTAGCTGAAGATCGCGCCCGCGAGCGCGTACAGCGTCCTGGGCTCGTGGCCCGCCGCCTCGGCCGCCTGGACGAAGCGCTCCCACGCCAGCCGCGCGCCGAGGCGATAGGCGCTCAGCAGCGCGTCGAGGCTGCGGCCGGCGCGCAGCTCCGCGCGCCCGAGCTGCACGTAGATCCGCCGCGACTGCGCATCCGGGGTGCCCGGCGCCTCGATCTCGTCGACGAAGCGGGACAGCGCCCGCTCGACCCCGGCGCGCAGCGCGTGCCCGAACGGGCCCTCGAGCGGCCGGGCGTAGTCCGGCACCTCGTGACCGATGGCGACGATCGTCTCCTCGGCGAGCTCGGGCAGCACGGGGCGCAGCGCGTCGGCGAGACCGGGCGGGAGCGGAGCGTCCATCTTGTAGCCAAGCTACAACATTTGAACCGTTCGACGTGGTGTCGGGGCGCAGATACGGAGTCGCATTGCGTTCAAGATGCAGTTCATGACCCGCTTGCAACGCTCCATGAACCTCGGGGCCGTCGTCCTCCCGTTCCTCGCCTTCCTCGCCGCCGTCGCGCTGCTCTGGAACGACTGGTTCGGCTGGTCGGACCTCGTGGTCCTCATCGCGCTCTACATCCCCGCCGGCTTCGGGATCACGATCGGCTACCACCGCCTGCTGACCCACCGCGCCTTCCAGACCTCCCCGGCGATGAGCTACGCGCTGGCCATCATGGGCAGCGGCGCCGTCCAGGGGCCGGTCATCGAGTGGGTGGCCGACCACCGCAAGCACCACGCCCACACCGACGAGGAGGGCGACCCGCACTCCCCGCACACCCACGCCGGCGACGGCGTGCTCGGCGCGATCCGCGGGCTCTGGCACGCCCACGTCGGCTGGTTGTGGACCGACCAGGGGCAGGCGCAGCGCCGCAAGTACGCCCCCGATCTGATGGACGACAAGGGCATGCGCTTCATCAACCGCAAGTTCCTGTGGTGGGTCACCCTGCCCTACCTCCTCGCCCCGGCGCTCGGCTACGCGCTGACCGGGACGGCCAAGGGCGCGCTGACGGCGCTCATCTGGGGCGGCTTCGTGCGGGTCTTCTTCCTGCACCACGTCACGTGGTCGATCAACTCGATCTGCCACTTCTTCGGCTCGCGGCGCTTCGCCACCGACGACTACTCGACCAACGTCTTCTGGCTCGCCCTGCCGTCGCTCGGCGAGGCCTGGCACCACAACCACCACGCCTTCCCGCGCTCCGCCGAGCACGGGCTGCGCGGGCCGGAGCTCGACCCGTCGGGCTGGGTCATCCGCGGCCTCGAGCGGCTCGGCCTCGTGTGGAACGTCGTGCGGATCACCCCGGAGCGCCAGCAGCAGCGCCTGGCCGGAGCGCCGGCGACGCCGGGCGAGCCGGCGCGCGAGACGGTCAAGGCGGCCTGAAGGCAGCCGGCGGGCGGGCGGGGCGCGGGCCCCCCCCCCGCCCCCGCCGCCGGCTGCCTTCAGGCCGCCTTGACCGTCTCGCGCGCCGGCTCGGCCGTCGCCGCCGGAGCTCCGGCCAGGCGCTGCTGCTGGCGCTCCGGGGTGATCCGGACGACGTTCCACACGAGGCCGAGCCGCTCGAGGCCGCGGATGACCCAGCCCGACGGGTCGAGCTCCGGCCCGCGCAG
>JAXDGY010000361.1:0-4147 GCA_034664785.1 Solirubrobacteraceae bacterium | reverse complement strand
CGCCTCGGCGAGCAGCCGCACCGCCTGCGCGATCGCCGCCTCGGGCAGGTTGGCGTAGCCGGCGAGCAGCCCGGACGGACCCTCGGCCGCGGAACGGTGCCACGACAGGCCCTCGAGGCCAACGCCGCGCCGCGCCGCCGCGGCGAGCAGGGCGGGCTCGTCCACGCCGGCGGGCAGGTGGAGGGCTTCGAACAGGCCCGCCGGGTCCTCGTGGACGGTGGCCACCGGCAGGTGCCGGCGCAGGCCGTCCAGTAGAGCGAGGCGCCGCTGCGCGTAGCGCAGGCGCATCCGGCGCAGGTGGCGGTCGACGTCACCGCGCCGGATGAGCTCCGCGAGCGCGAGCTGGCCCAGGACCTCCGAGCCGCGGTCCTCGACGGCCTTCAGCGAGATCAGCGGCCACGTCAGCCACGACGGGAGCAGCATCCACCCCAGGCGCAGCCCCGGCGCCAGGCGCTTGCTGGCCGAGCCGATGTGGAGCACCCGCTCGGGCGCGAGGCCCTGCAGGGCGCCGACCGCGACGCCGTCGAATCGGAGCTCGGTGTCGTAGTCGTCCTCGACGATCAGGCGATCGTGCCGCTCGGCCCACGCCAGCAGGGCCGCGCGGCGTTCGCGGGCCAGCACGGCTCCGGTCGGGAAGTGATGGGCGGGCGTGACGACCACGGCGGCGGCGTCGCTCGCCTCGAGCGCGTCCACGACGAGCCCGCCGGCGTCGACCGGGATCGGGACGGCCTCGAGGCCCGCCTGCTCGGCGACCAGCCGATGCTGGTGCCAACCCGGATCCTCGAGGGCCAGGCGCTCGACGCCGTAGCTGCGCAGCCAGCGGCAGGTGAGCGAGAGGCCTTGCGCGAAGCCGGCGCAGACCAGCAGCAGCTCGGGGTCGGCCGCGGTCCCGCGCACGCGGTCCAGGTACTCCGCCAGCGCCCCGCGGAGCTCGGGCACCCCACGCGGGTCGAGCTCGCCGAGCCTCGCGGCCGGGACACCGCGCCAGGCGGCGCCCAGCGCGCGCTGCCACGCATGGCGGGGGAACGCGGCGAGGTCGGGGAGGCCGGGCCGCATGTCGTAGGCGAACCCGCGCTCGAGCGAGCGCGCCGCGGGACGCGCCTGCGCGCCGCGGATCGCCTCGCTCACGCGGACCGCGGCCCCCCGTCGGGTGATCAGGTAGCCCTCGGCGGCGAGCTGACCGTAGGCGGCGGTCACGACGCCGCGCGAGATGCCGAGCTCGCCGCTCAGGCCGCGGGTGGACGGCAGCGCCGTCCCGGGCGCGAGGCGCCCGGCCCGGATGGCGGAGCGCAGGGCGTGCTCGAGCTGCTCGTGCATGGGGCGCGGGTCATCGGCGTCGACCGTCAGCACCATGCCCTCGACTGGACCTGCATCAAGCCCCACGACTGGCACTGTACGCCGATCCAGTGGGCGCTTAGCGTGGGTCGCGTCAACCAACGCGGGAGACGCACCATGCAGCAGATCGCGGTCATCGGTGGCGGACTGGCGGGCTTGACGGCGGCGATCACCGCCGCCGAGGGCGGGGCGCCGGTGCGCCTGGTCGAGGCGCACGTGGCCCTGGGCGGTCGCGCGCGCAGCACGGAGGGCGCCTACAAGGCGAACCTGGGCCCGCACGTGATCTACAAGGACGGCCCGCTGTGGGCGTGGCTGCGCGAGCGCGGGCTGCTGCCGGCCACGGCCGGCACGCCGCTCGGCGGCATCCGCGTGCGCTGGGAGGGCGAGATCCGGCGCACGCCGCCACTGGGCTCGATCCCGACCGTGCTCCGGCTGCGAGGCCGCGACGCACCGGTCGACCGCTCGTTCCGCAGCTGGGTGCGCGACCACGCCGACGAGCGGACCGCGGCCATGCTGAGCGCGGCGGCCGGCGTCTACACCTTCCACCACGACCCTGGAGAGCTGTCGGCCGCGTTCGTCTGGCCGCGCACGGTGCGCGCCCTGCTCAACCCACCACCCGTCGCCCGCTACGTCCTCGGCGGGTGGGGCGCGCTGGTCGCCCGGATCGAGGGGCGCGCCCGCGCGATGGGGGTCACCATCGAGACAGGGGACCGCGCGGAGGCGCTGCCGGCCGCGCCCGTGATCGTCGCCACCGAGCTCGCCGATGCCCGCCGCCTGCTCGGCGACGACAGCCTGCGCTGGACCAGCGGCCACACCGTCTGCCTCGACCTCGGCCTGCGTCACCGTCGCGGCGATCCGTTCGTGGTCTCCGACCTCGACGAGGCGGGCTGGGTCGAGCGCTTCACCGCGCCGGACCCGTCGCTGGCGCCGGACGACGAGGAGCTCGTGCAGGCCCAGATGCCGGTCCGTCCCGGCGAGAGCGCCGACGCCGCCGGCGATCGCCTCGAGCGCCTCGTCGACCAGTCCTTCGACGGGCGCCGCGAGCGTGAGACCTGGCGCCGCCGCCAGGTGATGAGGGGCCGTACCGGCGCGCTGGACCTGCCGGGCACGACGTGGCGCGACCGTCCCGCGGTCGACCGGGGGGCCGGGGTGTTCCTCGCCGGCGACATGGTGGCCGGTCCCGGTCTGCTGTCCGAGGTCGCCTGGGCCAGCGGCACCGAGGCGGCCCGCGGCGCCCTCGAGCTCGTGACCGCGAAGGCAGCGCCGCGCCACGTGGCCTGAGCTCCGCCGCCGGGGTCGTCCCCGGGAGGATGTTGCCGTCGCAGAACAGCACCTCGCGCGGTCAGCGCCTCCTCGCGCGCCGCCGAGGTGGTGCAGGCCGCGCCGGAGGGTAGGAGGCCACCCACCACCCACCACCGAGGAGGCGTCCCATGCGCACGTCCAGGATGGCTGCGGTCGCCGTCGCCATCGCCGTGAGTGCCGCGCTGCCCGCCGCGGCGCAGGCCGACAGCACCGACGGTCACGACGGCGGGAGCCCGGGGCTCTGGAGGGTCTACGACGACGCGCTGAGCAAGGCGCGCTACATCGACCTCACCCACGACATCACGCCCGGCATCCCCGTGTGGAAGGGATTCGGCCCGTCAGCGTTCAGCGCGGCCGTCGACCCGTTGACCGGCCTGCCGTACACCTATGCCAAGGACGGCTTCGAGGCGACGGCCTACCAGCTCTCGACCGACCAGCTCGGCACGCAGCTCGACCCGCCGGCGCACTGGGCACCCGAGTACCCGGGCATCGACGAGCTCCCGCCGACCTACGCCGTCCGGCCCCTGGTGGTGATCTCGATCGTGCCCCAGGTCACGCAGGACCCGAGCTACGCCCTGCAGGTCTCGGACATCCGCGCCTGGGAGCGCGAGCACGGGCGCATCCCGAAGGGCTCGGTGGTCATGGTGCGCTCGGACTGGTCCAAGCGCTGGACGGAGGACCCCGTCCAGGCCAAGGCGCTGGCCGCCGACCCGGTCTTCCCCGGGGTGAGCCTCGCCGCGCTGCAGTACCTGCATCTCAAGCGCCACATCCTCTTCCACGGGCATGAGCCGCTGGACACCGACACGACGCCGACCCTCGAGGGCGAGGCCTGGCTCATGCACCACGGCTTCACCCAGGCCGAGGGGGTGGCGAACCTCGACGGCGTCCCGGAGACCGGGTGCCTGGTGACCATCGGCTACCCGAAGTTCAAGGGAGGCCTGGGCGGCTACGCGCGGTACGTGGCGATCTGCCCGCCGGCCACGGACGCCGGCACCGGGATCTCCGGCCAGGACGCGCCCCTGCCCGCGAGCGACACGCCCTTGCACTGGGATCCCGCGCTCGGCTACCGCGTGCGGTGAACACGCCCCGGCGTCGGCGGCGGGTAGCGTCCCAGGGGTGATCGCGCCCGTCGTCGACGCCGGATGGGTCCGCGAGCGCCAGGGCGACGTGGTGCTCGCGGACGTGCGCTGGTACCTGGACGGCCGGTCGGGGGGCGACGCGTACGATCGCGGGCATCTGCCCGGCGCGGTGTGGGTCGACCTCGACGCATGGCTCTCGGCGCCCGCCACACCGGAAGGCGGACGCCACCCGCTGCCCGACCCGGAGGTCTTCGCCCGCGGGATGGCCCAGCTCGGGATCGGGGACGACGACGTCGTCGTGGCCTACGACGACGCGGGCGGCGTGATCGCCGCGCGTCTGGTGTGGCTGCTGCGGGCGATCGGGCACCCGGCGGCGCTGCTCGACGGCGGGCTCGCCGCCTGGGACGCACCCCTGGAGACGGCCACCGCGC
>JAXDGY010000360.1:0-3412 GCA_034664785.1 Solirubrobacteraceae bacterium | reverse complement strand
CGGGAGCTCGACGCTGACGTCCTTGAGGTTGTTCACGCGCGCGCCGTGCACGCGGATCAGGTCTTGGCTGTCGGCAACGTGCTGCGCAGGCGGGTGCGTGTCCGTTCTCGTGGCCATGTTCATCGTGCTACGGGTCTCCATCAGTTGGTCACTCCTGAAGCCGGGCGGTCACGCCCGGCCGGCGGGGCCGATGACGGTCATGCTAGGCGCGGCTCGGTGACCGGCGCTTCTCGATTCCTGATCGGTCCGCGGTCGACGCTGCGGGCCTCCCTCTGAGGCGCCCGTCAGCCACGAATCCGGCCTCTCGCACCGGCGCCGCACGCTGAAGCCGGTTCTGAGAGAGCCGTCTAGCCCACGGCGAGCTGACGCACCGGCGCGAGCTCCACCGGGATGCCGTTGAGGATCGCGGTGCCGGACAGCGGCTCGACCGCGAGCTCGTCGGTCAGCAGATTGGAGTTGACCCCGGCGTGCTCGGCCGCGACCTGCAGGTCCACGCCCGGGTCGCCGTGGCCCCACCCGTGCGGGACGCTGACCACCCCGGGCATGACCTCGTCGCTGACCTCCGCGGGGACCTCGATCGTCCCCGCGCGCGAGCTGATCCGCACGGGCTCGCCGTCGGCGAGCCCGAGGCGCGCCGCGTCGTCGGGGTGCACGAGCGCTGTGCAGCGTGCGGGCCCCTTCACCAGGACGGGCAGGTTGTGCATCCAGGAGTTGTTGGACCGCAGGTGACGCCGGCCGATGAGCACCATGCCGCCGTTGGCCGCGCTCGCGCGCGCCTCGCCGAGGGCCGCGTGCAGCCGCTCGACGTCGGCGACCAGCGCGGGCGGCGCGAGCTCCACCGTCCCCGACGGGGTGCGCAGCACCTCGGGCAGGCGCGGCTGCAGCGCGCCGAGGTCGAGCCCGTGGGGCGCCGCCTCCAGCTCGGCCAGCGTCAGCCGGTAGGGGCCTGCGCGCAACATCAGGTCCAGCAGGCGCTCGGGGCCGACCCGCGGCGCGAGCTCCGCCAGCACCGCGCCGGCGTCCCGGCCGGCGAGCGGCGAGGTGGCAGAGCCGACCTCGCGGCGGACCGCCTCGCCCGCGACGAAGTCGTCGATCGCCGCCACGTCGGCGTCCGGCCCCTGCCCGGTCACGATGCCCGTCAGGCGCAGCAGCAGCTCCCACTCGTCCGGCTGGCCCGCCGGCTTCTCGAGCACTCCGACGGAGTAGTTGGCGACGTTGCGGATCGCGAAGGCGTAGAGCGCGACGTCGTAGTGGGACTTCTCCAACGGCGAGGGCGCCGGGAGGATGACGTCGGCGTGGCGCGTCGTCTCGTTGACGTAGAGGTCGATGCTGACCATCAGCTCGAGCCGCTCGAGCGCCGCGTCCAGCCGCCCGGCGTTCGGCGTGGAGACCACCGGGTTGCCCGCGATCGTGAAGAAGGCGCGCACCTGGCCCTCGCCGGGGGTCTCGATCTCCTCCGCCAGGGCGGCGACGGGGAGCTCCCCGAAGACCTCGCCGAGGCCGCGGACGCGGGATGCGTGGCGGCCGAAGGCGGCGCCGCGGCCGCGCCCGGGCTCCCCGCGCGTGTTCGCCGACCCGGCGGCCGGCGCGGTGAACATCGCGCCGCCGGGGCGGTCGAGGTTGCCCGTGATCGCGTTCAGGACGTCCACGAGCCAGGAGGCGGTGGTCCCGAACGCCTGCGTGGTGGTCCCCATCCGGCCGTAGACGGCGGCGGCGGGGGCACCGGCGAGGTCGCGGGCCAGGCGGCGGATGTCCTCGGCCGCGATGCCGGTGGCCTCGGCGACGTCCGCCGGGGGGAACCCCGCAGCGAGCTCGCGCACCTCGTCCAGGCCGGATAGGTGCTCGACGGGGCGCTCGAGGCCCTCCTCGAAGATGACGTGGGCCAGCGCGAAGAGCAGCAGCGCGTCGGTGCCGGGGCGGATGAAGAGGTGCTCGTCGGCCTCCTGGGCCGTCCGCGTGCGGCGCGGGTCGACCACGACGACGCGCCCGCCGCGGGCGCGGATCGCCCGCAGGCGCCCGCGGACGTCCGGCGCCGTCATGAGCGAGCCGTTGGAGGCCAGCGGGTTGGCGCCGAGGACGAGCAGGAAGTCGGTCCGGTCCAGGTCGGGAACCGGGACGCTGAGCGCCGTGCCGAACATGAGCGCGGAGGCCATCTGCTTGGGGTACTGGTCGACCGTGGAGGCCGAGAAGACGTTCCTGGTGCCGATCGCCTTGAGCAGGATCCGGCTGTAGAGGACCGTCCCGAACGCGTGGGCCGACGGGTTGCCCAGGTAGGCCCCGACGGCGTCGCGGCCGTGCTCGGCCAGCAGCGGCGTCAGGCGCCGGTCGATCTCGGCGAAGGCCTCGTCCCACGTCGCCTCGGCGAACGACCCGTCCGCCTGGCGGATCAGCGGCGTGCGGACGCGGTCGGGATCCTCGTGCAGCTCCTTCAGGCCGACGCCCTTGGGGCACAGGAACCCGCGCGAGAAGACGTCCTCGGCGTCGCCCCGGATGCGGGTGACCGCGCCGTCGGTGGTCGTGATCTCCAGGCCGCAGGTCGCCTCGCAGAGGGGGCAGGTGCGGTAGGCCACGCGCTCGGAAGAGGGCATCGGCCGAGCATCGCACGTGCTCAGTCGGGGTGCCAGCGCAGCGCGTTGACCACCGCGCCGGTGAGGACGATGATCGCCAGTGCGTAGAACCAGATCAGCACGATGAGGGCGAAGACCACGGACGGCCCGACCTCCGCCAGCGTCGAGACGTTGTTGAGGTAGAGCGGGAACCCGTAGTCGACGACACCCATCGCGAGGGTCGCGACGAGGGCCCCCGGCCAGATCGACCGCCACGGCACGGCGCCGCGTGGCACGCGCCAGTACACGACGCAGAGCGTGGCGAACAGCACGAGCAGGCCCGCGAGCACGGTCAGCACGCGGACCAGCCCGCGGACGTCGCTCAGGCCGAACGGCAGGTCCTTCGTCCCCGTCGTGAGCAGCGACTGCGCGGCGGGGACGGTCACGGAGGCGGCGAAGAACAGCAGGACGACCACGAGCATCGACAGCGCGAACAGCTTCTGGCGCACCCAGGAGCGGCACTCGGAGTGGTAGATGCGGCAGAACGCGGTGTCGAGCGCCCCCCAGAACGAGCTGGACACGTAGACGCTCACGACGAGCGCCAGGACGCCCGTGGTCGTCGAGGTGGACTGCACCCGGTGCAGCGCGCTGCGCAGCGTGTCGTCCGCCGCGTTGGGGAAGACCTGCTCGAGATCGCGCAGCACGGAGTCCTCGAGGTTCCCGGAGCCGACGATCTGCCCGGCCACGTACAGCGCGATGAGCGCCAGCGGGAAGATCGAGAGCAGCAGGTTGTAGGCGATCATCGCCGCCAGGCCCGTGATCCCGTCCGTGTAGGCCTTGCGCCAGAAGGCGACCACGGCGCCGGC
>JAXDGY010000359.1:0-4769 GCA_034664785.1 Solirubrobacteraceae bacterium | reverse complement strand
CCGGTCCTCGACTTCTGGCGGGCGCCTCTGCTCCCCGGGCGTGGCGGCGCGGGTCCCGGTGACGCCGATGATCTCGCCGCGGCCGGCCACTCGGTCGATGTCGACGCCCTGGTCCCGCACGGGTGGGACCTGTCCCAGCTGCGCGCCGAGCCGCTCGGCACGTTGTTCAACTCCTTGGTCGAGGGCGACACCTACGAGGTCGAGGCGGCCGAGACCGTGACCGCCGCGACGGAGCTCGCTCGCCTCTCGCTCAACCTGGCCCATACCCACACCGACGCGGCCGCGGGTGCCCATGGCATGCGCCTCGTCTACGGCGGTCACGTGATCGGAGTGGCCGCCGCCCACGTCACGCGCGCCCTACCGGACCTGGCCACCATCCTGGCCTGGGAATCCTGCGATCACCTCGGACCGACGTTCGAGGGCGATCGACTGCAGACGCGCATCGAGGTCGCCGGGCTCAAGCCGCTGGCGGACGGGGGCCTTGTGCAGTTGCGGGCCGGCGTCGCGGCGATCGGCGACGACGACGTCGCTCGCGACGTCCTGGACTGGCGCCTGATCGGGCTGATGCCCTGAGCGAGAGGCAGCACATGACCGGCATCCTGGAAGGCTTGACCGTCGTGGAGGGCTCCGCGTTCGTCGCGGCGCCGCTCGGCGGCATGACGCTGGCGCAGCTGGGCGCCGACGTGATCCGCTTCGACGACCTGGGCGGCGGCCTGGACCACACGCGCTGGCCGCTGGCGGCCGGCGGGCAGTCGCTGTTCTGGGCCGGGCTCAACAAGGGCAAGCGGTCGCTGCGCGTCGACCTGCGCTCGCAGGCCGGCCGCGAGCTGGTCACGGCGGTCATCGCCGCCGCCGGAACGTTCCTCACCAACTTCCCGGCGCGGGGCTGGCTGGACTACGACGTGCTGAACGCGCGCCGCAGCGATCTCGTCATGGTCCACCTCAAAGGCAACCGCGACGGCACCAGCGAGGTGGACTACACGGTCAATCCGGCCACGGGGTTCCCGTGGGCGACTGGGCCTCGCAACCTCACCGAGCCGCTCAACTCGGTGCTGCCGGCCTGGGATATCGCGATGGGCGAGCTGGCGGCCGTCGGCCTGCTCGCCGCCGACCGCCACCGCACGCGGACCGGCGCGGGACAGCTCGTCGAGGTCGCGCTCTCCGACGTGGCGTTCGCCGTCGTCGGCCACCTCGGTCGCGTCGCCGAGGCCCAGCTCGAGTCGCACGACTCGCCTCGCCGAGATGGCAACTACCTCTACGGAGCGTTCGGCCACGACTTCCTGACCCGGGATGAGCGCCATGTGATGGTGGTCGCGCTCACCAACCGTCAGTGGGAAGCGCTGCTCGACGTCACCGGGACCCGCGAGCAGATGGCCAAGGTCAACGAGGCGACGCGCGTCGACCTCGACACCGAGTCGGGGCGCTTCGAGGACCGCGACCTCATCGCGGCGATCCTGCGACCGTGGTTTCAGTCGCGCGACCTCGCTGACATCCGATCCGCGTTCGAGGGGACGGGCGTCTCGTGGGGGCCGTACCAGACGTTCCGCCAGCTCATGCAGGACGACCCGCGCGTGTCCGTGGACTCCGAGATCTGGGAGGAGGTCGAGCATCCAGGCGTAGGTCGCTACCGGATGCCCGGTACGCCGCTGGACTTCTCCGCGGTTGCCCGCACGCCGGTTCGGCGCGCGCCGATGCTCGGCGAGCACACGTCGGAGGTGCTCAACGACCTGCTCGGCTTGACCGACGCCGAGATCGGCCGGCTCGTCGACGACGGCGTCGTCGGGCTCGCGTGAGCTGAGCCCTCGGGGCCGGCGGTTCACGGGATGGTTGATCCACTCCGGCCCGCCCTCCTCCGCCGCGTGACTGGTCGTGAATGCCGCTTGCTGTCTGCTTCGCGTCGCACGGCTCGGTGAGTGCGGCGGACTGGGTCGGCTCGTCGCTGCCGGCGGCGTGAGTCCGTCCGCGGCGGCCGCGATGCCGTGGAACGTGCGCCGGTCGGCCGTCGGCTGCGTCGCGGTCGGGCGAACGCGGCGGCGCCGCCGGCCGCCGACGCCTGTGCTGCTCGCGCGGGCCTCCATCACACGTCAGCACTTTTCGAGAAGGCACCTGCAAGGTGCTCGGCTAGCGTCAAGTGAATCACCAGTCACGGCCGGCACGGCGCGGAAATCGCGGATCTCGCAACCTGAGAGTGATGGATACGACCTCAACATGGAGCACGTAACGTCCAAGGACGGGACCAGGATCGCCTACGAGAGGGTCGGCGATGGGCCGCCGGTCATCTTGGTAGGAGGGGCGCTCAATGATCACACCGCCCCAGCAGCGGGCGTCCCGCTCGCGAAACATCTTGCGCCGAACTTCACCGTGTACAGCTATGACCGCCGCGGCCGAGGGGCCAGCGGCGATACGGAGCCATATGCGGTCGGGCGTGAAGTCGAGGACATGGCGGCGCTCATTCGCCACGCCGGCGGCGGTGCCTTTGCCTACGGCATGTCCTCCGGAGCAGCCCTTGGGATCGAGGCGGCTCGTGGTGGGCTTCCGATCTGGAAGCTTGCGATGTATGAACCGCCGTTCGTCGGCGGCGGTCAGGGCGACGACTACATTGCAGAGCTGGAGAGGCTGTTAGGAGCCAGCCGCCGTAGTGCCGCGGTCAGACTCTTTCTGCAGACGATCGGGGTGCCCCGTCTCTTCAGAGGCGTGCTTCGGCTGACGCCTGCCTGGCCGAAGCTCAAGCGACTCGCACCAACGCTGGTCTACGACGCGACTGTGATGGGCGACGGCGCGGTCCCCCCAGCCGCCCGGCTGGCGGCGGTTGAGATTCCCACGCTTGTCTTGACGGGCACGAGCGAGCGAATGCAGCAGGCCGCCCATGCTTTAGTGACATCTCTGCCAGATGCTCGGCACCGGGTGCTCGACGGACAAACGCACAACGTCAAGGCGAGCGCGCTTGCGCCGGCACTGACTGCGTTCTTCAGCGAATCACAAACAAGCCTCTGAGTTGCCGAAGTTCGGGAACGTGGCGAACAGGCCGGCGGCGGTCGCGGCTGAGTTCTCGAGCAGCTGAAGGCCCACGTCGTCGCTCAGGTTCTGCGCGGCGTGCACGCCGACGCGCCCGCTCGGCGCTCATGGGCCCCGCCGCTGGGGGGTCGACGCGACGGAGCCCGAGCGCTACGAGCGGCGCACCGACTCGTTCGGGCGCCGGCGCAGTGTGCCGGGGCGATACGGCCGTGCCTAGTCGGCGCCGACCTCCGAACCCGCATCCTCGGCCAGCTCCCGTCGCGTTCCGTAGGTATGCAACCTCTCGCGAGTCCGTTGCCGTCGAGCAGCGACGGTCACCTGACCGTGGTCGCGCTCAACGGCTGCCCGACCGGTCCTTGCGGGCGTTGTCGGAGCAGACGACGGCCCCGAACCCGCAAGCCAAGGATTCCCGCGGGCGCGAGTGGCCTGGCGAGTCGGGGCCGGGACGATCGCGGACACCGCTCGCGACGCCACTCTGCGGCGGTCCCCTCGCGGTGTCTGAGGCGCGCACGCTGAAGGGCGGGCGCCACATGCTGCCGCTGTCGCTCCTGGAGCTGTCGGCGACCGTGCTGGATCCTGCCGACGTTGACCAAGCGGGAGCGGTCGCCGGCTGTCACTCCACGAGGGCCTTCGAGGACGTGCTCTAGCGGCGCCGCCAAGGCCGGGCGACGCCCGCGCGCGCATGCTCGCGAACTTGCCATGCACGCAAGCGCGCGTCCTTGCGCAAGGCGTGCGCGGCCCAGGAGTCGACGGCAATCAGCATGTGCGTGGGCTCCAGCGAACGCGCCCCACGACCGACGGGCACTGCGGCAAACGACCAGTAGTGACCACCGGCGAGACCGCTTGTCCACCCGCACAGCGGCCCCGGCCGCCGCCCCACCGGCCAGTAGCGCCACTGGACCAGGCGAGCGGCGTCGGCGAAGTGGGCGTCGAGCTGCGCTGACACGTCGCCGAGGACGGCCACCGACAGATACACCTCATGCGGCGCTTCGTGCCTGGGCCGCGGAGGCAGCGTCGGTGACGGGTAGGCGAAGCTCATGACGGCTCGACGCGACAGAAGCCGCAGCGTCGCATCCCCGACGTCATCGCTCCACGGGACTTTGGTCCTAGAGGCGGCGCGCGGCGACCTTTGAGACGGGTGAACATGTGAACGAGCGTGCGGCTATTCTCCTTGCATGTCTCACGGGGGCACCCTGACGCTGAGCGATCGGTTGGATGCGGCCTTCGCCGGCGTCGTCGCCGACACGATGCAGGCGCTGGCGACCACAAGCCGGGTGCGCATCCTGGGGCAACTGCACGCGGGCCCGCGAGCGGTCGGAGAGCTGGCCCAAGCCGTGGGGATGGAGTCCTCGGCCGTCTCGCATCAGCTCCGCATCCTGCGCCATCTCGGGCTCGTGGTCGGCAGGCGTGACGGACGCAGGGTGGTGTACGAGCTGCACGACGAACACGTCGGGCAGATGCTCGAAGAGGCCATCTCGCACGTCGAGCATCTGCGCATCGCCGCCCACGGGGAGCTGCCCGCCCCCTCCGACGCGCGGGTGGTCACGTGACGTCTCAAGACACTCGGATCGCGTCGGCGGCGACCGCTGATCAGCGCGGTCAGCGCCGGACTGCGCTCGCGTCGATCGCGGCCGCGACGGTCCTGGTCGCGCTCAAGCTGGGGACCGGCCTGGCAACTGGAAGCCTGGGCCTCATCTCCGCGGGTATCGAGTCGAGCGGCGACGTGGTGGCGGCTGTGCTGACGTTCTTCGCCA
>JAXDGY010000358.1:0-8471 GCA_034664785.1 Solirubrobacteraceae bacterium | reverse complement strand
AGGCGCCGACGAGCAGCAGCAGGCACGCGGCGGTGAGGTCGGCGTCTCCGTTGCCGAAGTAGACGTGCACGCCCTCGAAGGTCCGCAGGAAGTCGACCGTGCCCGTGTGCTTGAACAGGAAGAACGTGCCGAGCACCAGGCCGACGTCGCCCACGACGTTGATGACGAAGGCCTTGATGCCCGCGCTGGTGGCCGTGGTGCGGCGGTACCAGAACGAGATCAGCAGGTAGCTCGCGGCGCCGACGAACGCCCAGCCGACGATGAGCAGCAGGAAGTTGCCCGCCATCACCAGCAACAGCATCGAGAAGACGAAGAAGTTCAGGTAGGCGAAGAAGCGCCGGAAGCCCTGGTCGGAGGCCATGTAGGCCGTCGAGTACAGGTGGATGAGGGTCGAGACGCCCGTCACCACGAGCATCATCAGGACGCTCAGCGGGTCGATGAGGATCGACATCTGCGCGTCGACCCCCGCGGAGACCGCGTAGTCGTAGAGCGAGATGACGACCTGGCGGTGCTCCTCGTCGCGCCCCTCGAGCTTGAGCAGCGTGATGACGGCGCACACGAAGGCGGCGCCGATCGCGAGCGTCCCGATCGCGCCGGACACGCGGGCGGGCAGCAGGCGGTAGGTGAAGGCCAGCACCAGGGTCCCGAGCAGCGGGAAGCCCAGGACGAGCCATGCGGCGGTGCTCAACCCTGCAGCTCCCTGATCTCGTCGACGTCGATGGGCAGGCGGCGGCGGTACATCGCCACGATGATCCCGAGGCCGATGCAGACCTCGCAGGCGGCCACGACCATCACGATGATGGCGAAGATCTGGCCGTCGCCGTTGCCCCACATGCGGCTGAAGGCGATCAGCGCGAGGTTGCCCGCGTTCAGCATCAGCTCGAGGCACAGCAGCACGACGAGCGGGTTGCGGCGCGTCATCACGCCGACCGCGCCGATGCAGAAGATGAGCGCCGAGACCGTGACGTACCAGTTGATGCTCACGTCGGGACCTCCCCGGAGCGCTGCGGGCGCGCGGCGCCCTGCTCCTCCGGCCTGGGCAGTGCACGGCGGCCGCCGACGCCCTCGGCCATCGTGCCGGTGTAGCTCGGGCGCGCGTAGTCGATGGCCGGGCGGTCCAGGACCGCCTCGCCGCCCTCCAGGCCGCCGCGGCGGCGGGCCAGGGTGACCGCGCCGACCGCCGCGATCAGCAGCAGGTAGGAGGCGATCTCGAAGGGCAGCAGGAAGTCGGTGAGCAGCAGGCGGCCGATCTCGGCGGGCGTGCCGAAGGTCGCCGGGCCGGGCGTGAAGGGCGCGCCGTCGCCGTCGAGGGCCTTCAGGCCGGTGCCGAGGATCGCGATGGCCAGCTCCACGAAGATCGCCGCGCCGAACGCGACGGCGAGCAGCCGCTGGGTGCGCCCGCCGCCGGTCAGCGACATGACCTCGTCGGCCCCGCCGACGTAGGACACGACGAAGACGTAGAGGACCATCACCGCGCCCGCGTAGACGATCACCTGCGCGGCGGCGATGAACTCGGCGCGCAGCAGCAGGAAGAGCAGGGCGAGCGACAGCAGGTGCGACACGAGCGCCAGCACGCTGTACAGCGGGTTGCGCAGGATGACCACCCCCGTCGCCCCGGCGATCGCCCCGATGGCGGCGATGAAGAAGAACAGCTCGGCCATTGCTCAGCCCGCCAACCTACTCGCCCTCCGCCCGCAGCGGCGTGCGCTCCAGGGGCTCCGCGAGGAGCATCTCCTTGGTGAAGATCAGGTCCGTGCGGTTGTAGTCCGACAGCTCGTAGTCGGAGCCCATCGTGATCGCGTCGAACGGGCAGGCGACCTCGCAGTAGCCGCAGAAGATGCAGCGCGAGAGGTTGATCTCGTAGACCGCGGCGTAGCGCTCGCCGGCGCTCACGCGGTGCTCGGGCTCGTTCTCGGCGGCCACGACGCGGATGCAGTCGGCGGGGCAGGCCGCGGCGCACAGCGAGCAGCCCACGCACTTCTCGAGGCCGGTGTCCTCGAAGCGGTGCAGCCGGTGGCGGCCGCGGAAGCGCGGGTAGACCGGCGTCTTCTCCTCGGGGTACTCGAGGGTCGTGACGCCCTCGGTCACGCGTCGCAGGGTCGTCTTCAGGCCGCGCAGCGTCTCGCCGAACGCACGGTAGGCGCCGCCGGCGCCGCCCGGCTGGGGCCCGCGCTGGACGGCGATCACGTCGTCGCCAGGGTTCCAGGGCATGGGGTGGTCCTTAGTCCGTCGCCACGACGACGATCGCCGTGACGAGCACGTTGAGGGTGGCCAGCGGGAGGAGGATCTTCCACCCGAAGCTCATGAGCTGGTCGTAGCGCAGGCGCGGCAGCGAGGCGCGCACCCAGATGAACAGCGTCACGATGAGGAACATCTTGAAGAGCACGACGATCGGGTCGACCCAGTGCGGCGGGTCGATCCCGAACGGCAGGTTCCAGCCGCCGAGGAACAGGGTCGTGGTGATGCCGGCGACCACGACGACGTTGAGGTACTCGGCGAAGTAGTACGAGGCGAAGCGGCCGCCGCCGTACTCCGTGTTGTAGCCGCCGACGATCTCGCCGTCGGCCTCGGTCAGGTCGAACGGCGCGCGGTTGGTCTCCGCGAAGCTCGCGACGAGGAAGATCAAGAAGCCGACGAACTGCGGCACGATGAACCACATGCCCGCCTGGTGCTGGACGATGTCGACCAGCGACAGCGATCCCACGGTGATGACGATCCCGACGATCGCCAGGCCCTGGGCGACCTCGTAGGAGATGAGCTGCGCCGCGGCGCGCATCGAGCCCAGGAACGAGTACTTCGAGCCCGAGGCGTAGCCGCCGAGCATGATCCCGTAGAACGCGATCGCGCCGAAGGCGAACAGGAACAGCGGGCCGATCGAGACGTCGACGCCGTAGAGGCCGGTCTTCGTCCCGAAGATGTCGACCGTGTCGCCGAACGGGATGATCGCGAAGGTCGCGGCCGCCGTCAGGATCGACAGCACGGGCGCCAGGACGAACAGGAAGCCGGTCGAGGTGCGCGGGCGGAACTGCTCCTTGGTCAGCAGCTTGAGGATGTCGGCCAGCGGCTGGGCGATCCCGAAGAAGCCGACCCTGTTCGGGCCGTAGCGGTTCTGCAGGCGCCCGAGCAGCTTGCGCTCGTAGAGCAGGACCAGGGGGACGATCTGCAGCCCGACGGCGAACAGCACGACCGCCTTGGCGATCTGCATCCACCACGGCTCGAAGTAGACGACGTCGGCGAAGGGGACGTTCATGCCTTGCGGATGTCTACCAGCGGGCCGTCGAGGACGTTCGCCGCGTCGGAGGGGATGCCGTCCTCGAGGAACACGGAGCCCGACGGGGACGCGTTGCGCAGCGTCACCGTGGCGTTCACCGCGCTGCCGTCGCTGCCGACCGTGACCCGGTCGCCGTGGGCGAGGCCCAGGCGGGCCGCGTCGGCGGGGGCCATCTCCAGGCGCTGGCGCGGGTGCAGGAACTTCAGCGCGGGCGAGCGCTCGACCTCGGGTGCCGCCCAGATCGAGCGGAACGTGCCGAGGCGCAGCGCGCCGTTCGGCAGGGCCGCCGGCGTCCAGTCGCCGCCCGCACCGAGCTCCGGCGCCTCCGGGAACGCCGCGGCGGCGGTCTCCGCCCAGCGCACGCCCTTGGCGCCGATCACGTCGAGGGTGAGCCCGGCGTAGAACGGGACCGCGTCGAAGAGCTGCTGGGAGACCATCGGGCCCGAGATGACCTCCAGGTCCTCACCCAGGCGCCGGGACAGCTCGGCGAGCACCCACCACTCGGGCTGCGTGTCGCCCTGCCGGCCGATCGCGGTCCGCAGGCGCTGCACGCGGCCGTCGGGGTGCGTGAGCGTGCCCTCCTTCTCCGCGTAGGACTCGGCGGGGAAGACGACGTTCGCGTGCGCGAGCAGCCCCTCGGTGAGGAACTGCGCGTGGGCGATCACCGTCGTGGCCTTGTCGAGCGCCCGCTCCCAGCGGCCACGGTGCGGCAGGCCCCGGATCGGGTCGCAGTGCAGGAGGTACAAGGCCGTGAGGTCGCCCGCGGCCAGGCCGGCCGCGATGCCGTTGGTGCCGAGGGCGGCGTCGCCGGCAGGCCGCGCCGCGAAGCCCGGGCCCATGCCGGGCAGGACCCCGACCTCGGCCAGGCCGCGGCTGTTCGTGCCGCCCGGGACGGCGAGCAGGCCGGCGCCGGGGCGGCCGGCCACGTTCAGGCCGCCCGCGAGCTTGAGCAGCGCCGGGGCCACGGACGGGCCGGCGCCGAGCAGCTTGGTGCCGTAGAGCACGACGACGTCCTCGCCGCCCGCCCGCAGCAGCTCCGCGACGGCGCGGATCCCGTCCGGGTCGGCGTCCGCGTCGCGCGCAGGCCCGTCGACGTCCCCGCCGAACAGGGCGGCGGTCAGGGCGGCGACGAACGCGGCCTCGCCGCCGGGGGCGTAGCGGACGCTGACCTTCGCGTTCGGGTCCAGCGAGGAGGGGCGCGGCGTGGCGACCGCCAGCTTGACGCGGTGGCGGCGCACGCCCTTGCGGATCCGCAGGTCGAGGATCGGCATGTCGTCGACGGGCTCGGTGCCCAGGACGAGGACGGTGTGGGCGAACTCGAGGTCGGCCACGGTCGCCTGCAGGTCGGGCCGGGCGAGCGCGTGGAGCACCTGGGGCGGCACCCCGCCGGCGCTGTCGAGATGCTCGGAGCCGAGGGCCTCGCGCAGCAGGCGCTGCAGCAGGAAGCCCTCCTCGTTGGTCGTCTCGCCGCCGGCCAGCGCGCCGACGCGGCTCCCGGCGCGGCGCAGCGCCGACGCGGCCTCGTCCAGCGCGCGCTCCCAGGTGACGGGCCGTAGCTCGCCGCCGTCGCGCAGCAGCGGCTGCACGACGCGGTCGTCGACGTGGACGGACTGGTAGGCGAAGCGGCCCTTGTCGCAGAGCCAGCCGTCGTCCACCTCGGCGTTGTCGCGCGCCAGGACGCGCAGCACGCGCTCGTCGCGGACGGTGAAGGTGACGTTGCACTGCGCGGGGCACAGCGTGCAGACCGACCCGGAGCCCTCGATGTCCCACGGGCGGGCGCGGAAGCGGTAGGGCCGCGAGGTGAGCGCGCCCACCGGGCACAGCTCGATGATGTTGCCGCTGAACGGCGCGACGTAGGGGTGCCCGTCGAAGGTGCCGACGTAGGTGGCGGCGCCGCGCTCGTGCAGGACGAGCTGGTAGTCCTCGGCGACCTCCTGCGAGAAGCGCACGCAGCGGTAGCAGAGGATGCAGCGCTCGCGGTCGATCGCCACCAGCGGGGAGAGCTCCAGCGGCTTCTGGAAGTGGCGCTTGGGCTCGATGAAGCGGCTCTTGCCGCCACCCCAGCCGTAGGAGATGTCCTGCAGCGGGCACTCGCCGCCCTTGTCGCAGACGGGGCAGTCGAGCGGGTGGTTGATGAGCAGGAACTCGACCACCGACTCCTGCGCGGCCTTCACGCGGTCGGTCTGCGTGTGGACGACCATGCCGTCCTTGACCGGGGTCGAGCAGCCGGTCTGGAGCTTCGGGATGCCCTCGATCTCCACCAGGCACATGCGGCAGGCGCCGACGGGCGCGCCGAGCTTGGGCTCGTAGCAGAAGACCGGGATCTCGACGTCGCCGAGCTTGGCGGCGTCGACCAGCATCGTGTTCTCCGGCGCCTGGACCTCGCGGCCGTCGATCGAGAAGGTGATCGTGGGGGGCTGGGGGCGCGGCACTACGCGAACGCTCCTTGGGCTGCGAGGGCCTCGGAGGGCGGCTCCGACGAGCCCCACGGGTTCGCGGCGCGGGCCTGCTCGATGTACTCCTCGAACTCGGGCCGGAACTTGGCGATCATCGACCCGACCGGCATGGCCATGGCGTCGCCGAGCACGCACAGGCAGTGGCCGATGATGTTCTCGCAGACCCCCGCCATGATGTCGAGATCCATCGGGGTGGCCTCCCCCGACTTGACGCGCTCGAGCATCTTCACCGTCCAGTTCGTGCCCTCGCGGCACGGGGTGCACTTGCCGCAGGACTCGTGCTTGTAGAACTGCGCGGTCTTCAGCGCGACGTCGACGACCGAGGTGGTGTCGTCGGCGACGATGATGGCGCCCGAGCCGAGCATGGTGCCCGCCTTGGCCATCGAGTCGAAGTCGTAGGGGATGTCGAGGTCGTCGCCCGTCAGCACGGGGGACGACGAGCCGCCGGGGAACCACAGCTTCACGCTGCGGCCCTCGCCGGGCCCGCCGGCCAGCCCGTAGATGATCTCGCGGGAGGGCATCCCGAGCTCGATCTCGTAGTTGCCCGGGCGCTCCACGTGCCCGGAGATCGAGATGAGCTTCGTGCCCGTGGAGTTCTGGACGCCGATCTTCGCGTACTCCTGGGCCCCCATCTCGATGATGTGGGGGAGCGTCGCGAGCGTCTCGACGTTGTTGATGAGCGTCGGGCCCTGGTAGAGGCCCTGGTTGGCGGGGAACGGCGGCTTCAGGCGCGGGTTGCCACGCTTGCCCTCCAGCGAGTCGAGCAGGCCCGTCTCCTCGCCGCAGATGTAGGCGCCCGCGCCGCGGTGCAGCCAGAGGTCGAGGTCGAGGTCCGTCCCGAGGATGCGCTCGCCGATCAGCCCGGCGGCCTTGGCCTCCTCGATCGCGCGCTCGATGATGACGGCCTGCTGGACGTACTCGCCGCGGATGTAGATGAAGGAGCGGTTCGCGCCCGCCGCGTAGGCCGCGATGATCATGCCCTCGATGAGCATGTGCGGGCACTTCTGCATGAGCTCCCGGTCCTTGAAGGTGCCGGGCTCGGACTCGTCCGCGTTGCAGACCAGGTACTTGTCGATCTGGCCCTTGGGCATGAACGACGCCTTGGTGCCCATGGAGAAGCCGGCGCCGCCGCGGCCGCGCAGGCCCGAGGCCTTCAACTCCTCGACGAGCGCCTCGCGCGGCATCTGCAGCGCCTTGCGCAGGCGGTCGCCGTAGCCCCCGCGGCGGCGGTAGACGTCGAGCGTGGCCAGGCCGGGCTCGTCGATGTCGGCGAAGAGGATGGTGTGGCTCATCGTGGGGCTGATCCCGGGTCGACGCTCTTGCGGTTGATCAGCTGCTTGGCGGGCAGCGGTGCGGCGTCCGTGCGGATCTGCTCGGCGAGCTCCGCGACCTCGTCGGGCTCGACGGGGCCGACGTAGATGCCGTCGACGCTGACCATCGGGGCGATGTCGCAGGCGCCGAGGCACTCGAAGTGGCGCAGGTTGACGTTCTCCTCCGCGCCGAGCTCCTCCTCCATGCGCGCGTAGAGCTCGTCGGCGCCGCGCAGCGAGCAGGAGATGTTCGTGCAGACGTAGACCGAGCGCCGCCCGACGGGCTGCGTCTCCAGCATGTCGTAGAAGCCGGCGACCGCCGACAGGTAGCCGGGCGTCAGCCGCATGACCGCCGCGACCTGCTCGATGGCCTCCGGCGAGCACCAGCCGTAGCGCTCCTGGGCCGCGCGCAGCGCGGGGATCGCCGCCGAGCGGTGGTCGGGATACCGCGACATGTAGTCCTCGATCTCCGCGCGGAGGTCGGCGGGGACCGGCGTGGTGGCGGGGTCTGGCACGCCCGCGGGGTCCTTGGTGAGGTCTGCGGCGTCGTCCCAGCCCGGGACGCGGGAGCCGTGCGACCAGCGCCGGACGCCCTCGCCCGGCCGGCGGGCCGTGATCGGCGCCTGCTCGTCGGCGGAGTCGCCGTCCACACCGACCGCCATCAGCGGTCGACTCCGCCCAGCACCGGGTCCATCATCGCCAGCGTGGCGATGAGGTCGGCGATGTAGCTGCCCTGCACCATGGGCGCGGTGGCCTGGAGGTTCACGAAGCTGGGGTCGCGCATGTGCACGCGCGCGGGCTTGCTCGAGCCGTCGGAGCGGACGAAGCAGCCGAGCTCGCCGCGCGGCGACTCGATGGGGTAGTAGACCTCGCCCGGCGGGACCCGGAAGCCCTCGGTCACGAGCTTGAAGTGGTGGATGAGCGCCTCCATCGAGGTCGCGAGCTCGTGGCGCGGCGGCAGCGCGATCTTGCGGTCCTCGGTGATGTACGGGCCCTCGGGCAGGCCGTCGAGTGCCTGCTCGATGATCTTCAGCGACTCGCGCATCTCCTGCAGCCGGACCGCGTAGCGGTCGTAGTTGTCGCCGAGGGTGCCGACCGGGATGCGGAACTCGAAGTCCTCATAGGAGGAGTACGGCATCGCCTTGCGCAGGTCCCACGGGTTGCCCGAGGCGCGCAGCAGCGGCCCCGTGACGCCGAGGCCCAGCAGCGTCTGCTCGTCCAGCGGGCACACGTTGCGCAGCCGGCGCAGCAGGATCTCGTTGCGGTTGAGCAGGTCGCCGTACTGGTCGATGCGGCTCGGCATGTCGGCCAGGAAGCCCCGCAGCTTGGCCTCGAAGCCGGTGGGGATGTCCTCGATCACGCCGCCGACCTGGATGTAGCGCGTGTGCATGCGCGCGCCCGAGGACATCTCGAAGAGGTCGAGGATCTTCTCCC
>JAXDGY010000357.1:0-9712 GCA_034664785.1 Solirubrobacteraceae bacterium | reverse complement strand
CCACCTGCCGGTGATCGTCGACCCGTCGCACGCCGCGGGCCGGCGCGACCTCGTCGAGCCCCTCAGCCTCGCCGCGGCCGCCGTGGGCGCCGACGGCATCATCGTCGAGGTGCATCCTGACCCGGAGCACGCGATCTGCGACGGGCCCCAGCAGCTGCGCACCGCCGACTTCGCCGCCTACGCCGCCAAGGTCGAGCAGGCGACGGCACTGGCCGGCAAGGCGCTCAGCGCCGCGGCGCGGGCCTGACGACAGGGTGCGCGTCGCGGTCCTCGGGGTGGGGCTCATCGGCGGGTCGGTCGCGCTGGCTGCCCGCCGCCGCCTGGGGGCCCGGGTGGTCGGGTGGGATCCCGATCCGGCCGCGCTCGCGCACGCCGTGGCCGAGGGCATCGTGGACGCCACCGCGGCAAGCCCCGAGGACTGCGCGCCCGCGGACGTGTGGGTCGTGGCCGTGCCCGTCGCCGCCCTCCCGGACGTGGTCGGCCGCGCCTGCGCCGCCGCGGGACCCGGCGACGTGGTGACCGACGTGGGATCGACGAAGGCGCCGATCGTCGCGGCGATCGACAGCCCGCAGTTCATCGGCGGGCACCCGCTGGCCGGGGCCGAGGCCGCGGGCGTCGAGCACGCCCGCCAGGACCTCTTCGAGGGCGCAACGTGGTACCTGACCCCGACCGAGACGACCGCCGGCGACCTCTACGAGCGCCTGCACCGGTTCGTCAGCGCCTTCGGCGCGCTGCCCACGGCGATCGGCCACGTCGAGCACGACCGCGTCATGGCCGCCGTCAGCCACCTGCCGCACGTCCTGGCCAACGTGCTGGTCGAGCGCGCGGGCGACGCCCTCGGGGGCGAGGTCCTGCCGCCGACGGGCCCGAGCTTCCGCGACGCCACGCGGGTGGCCGGCGCCAACCCGGCGCTCTGGGCCGGGATCTACGCCACCAACGCCGAGGCGCTCGGCGAGCAGATCGACCTGGCGATCGCCCGGCTGCAGGACGTGCGCGGGCGCTTGGGCGACTTGCGGCTGTGGCAGGAGCAGACCGCCGCGCGGCGCCGCGCGCTGCTCGAGGTGGGCCTCAACGGCGGCCCGCAGGAGGAGCTGCGCGTGGCGGTCCCGAACCGGCCCGGGGTCGTCGCCGACCTCGCGCTGACCCTCGGCCGCGCGGGGATCAACATCGCGGACATGTCCCTCGCGCCCGCGGCGGACAACCGCTCGGGCATCGTCGCGCTGTGGGTCGCCGTGCTCGACGCTCCCGCGGCCCGCGAGCTCATCGTCGGCAAGGGCCTGGTGGTCACGTGAACGTCCGCTTCGATCCCGTCAAGCGCCTGCGCGGCACGCTCACGCCGCCGGCCGACAAGTCGATCTCCCACCGCGCCGCGCTGCTCGGCGCCATGGCCGTCGAGCCGGTCCGCATCCACAACTACCTGCACGCGGAGGACACCCACTCCACGCTGGACGCGATGCGGGCCGTCGGCGCGCTCGTCGAGGTCCAGGGGCAGGACGTCACCGTCCGCGGCACGGGCCTGCGCGAGGCCGCGCCCGTCGAGGCCCCGATCGACGTCGGGAACGCCGGCACCCTGATGCGCCTGCTGCCCGGGTGGCTCGCGGGGCAGGAGGGCCGCTCCTACACGCTGGACGGGGACGCGTCGATCCGCCGCCGTCCCGTCGACCGGATCGCCGAGCCCCTGCGGGCCATGGGCGCGCGGATCGAGGCCACGGACGGCAGCCTGCCGCCGTTCAGCGTCCACGGCGCCCACCTGCAGGGCGTCGAGTACGTCCTGCCCGTGGCCAGCGCGCAGGTCAAGTCGTGCGTGCTGCTGGCCGGGCTGACCGCCACGGGCCAGACCGTGGTGCGCGAGCCCGCCCCGAGCCGCGACCACACCGAGCGGATGCTGCTGGCCGCCGGGGTCAGCGTGACGCGCGACGGCGACGCGATCGCCGTCGCCTGCCAGGACGAGCTCGCCTTCGAGGAGGTGACCGTCCCCGGCGACCTGAGCTCCGCGGCGTTCCTGATCGCCGCCGGCCTCCTGGTCCCCGGCAGCCGGCTGCTGCTGGAGGGCGTCAACACGAACTGGACCCGCGCGGGCTTCGTCCGCATCGCGCAGCGCATGGGCGCGATCGTGCTCGGCCCGCTGGAGGAGGTCGGCGCGGAGCTGTCGGCCGGCGAGCCGATGGGGGACCTCGACGTCACGGCCGGCCCGCTCGTCGGCACGGTCGTCGAGGCCGGCGAGGTCCCGCTCGCGATCGACGAGCTCCCGCTCGTGGCGCTGCTCGGCTGCTTCGCCGAGGGGGAGACGATCGTCCGCGGGGCCGGCGAGCTGCGCCTCAAGGAGTCCGACCGCATCGCCACGGTGGTCGACGGCCTCCGGGGCCTCGGGGCGGACATCGAGGCGACGGACGACGGCTTCGCGGTGCGCGGGGAGGGCGGCCTGCGGGGCGGCGTCCTGGACGCCCACGGGGACCACCGCCTGGCGATGCTCGGCGCCGTCGCCGGGCTAGCTTCGCGCGAGGGGGTCGAGGTCGTCGGCATGGAGGCCGCCGACGTCTCCTACCCTGGGTTCGCCGAGGACGTCGCCGCCCTGGTGTAGCTCCTCGTCGCGGCGCAGGTCGCCCACGAACGCGTAGAGCGCCAGCGGCGCCACGAAGGACAGCACGCCGGCGCCGATGAGCGTGGCGTCCGTCCCCGCGAGCGCGGCGACGGGCGCGGTCAGCGCGAAGGACACCGGGGTCAGCCCGATCGACACGAGCCAGTCCAGGCTCGTGACGCGCCCCAGGCGGTCGGGCGGGACGCGGGTCTGCATGAGCGTCGCCCACACCACCGTCCCGAGCGACAGCCCGGCGCCGAGCAGCCCGGCGAGCAGGGCGAGATGCCAGGTCGCCGTCGCCAGCGCGTAGCCGCTGATCGCCAGCGGGGCGATGCCCCAGGCCAGGTACATGAAGCGCAGCTTGTGGCGTGGCAGCCCGCGCCAGGACATGAACAGGCCGCCGAGGATGCCGCCCGCGCCGCCCGCCGCCAGGACGAGCCCGAAGTCGGTGGCCGGGCGGTCGAGCTCGTGGCGGATGACGTAGGGCAGGAGCACCTCGACGGGGCCCCAGAAGCAGAGCAGCGAGATCGCCGCCGTCACCAGCGTCGCCCACAGCCAGGCGTGGGCGCGCACGAAGGCCAGGCCCTCGAGGATCTCCTCCCGCACCGACGCCCGGTCCGGGATCGCGAGGGCGGGCCGCGCACGCATGAGCGCCAGGCACGTGATCGAGACCACGAACGTCGCCGCGTCGACGAGCAGCGCGGTGCCCGCGCTGAACGCGGCCACCAGCAGACCGCCGAGCGCCGGCCCGGCCAGGCGGTAGGCGATGGGACGGACGACCTCCTGCAGGGCGTTGGCCTGCACGAGGTGCTCGCCCGGCACGAGCTGGGGGACCAGCCCGCTGAACGACGGCCCGAAGAAGGCCTCGGCCGAGCCGTAGACCAGCGAGAGCAGCACGATCTGCCAGAGCTGGATGTCGCCCCACACCGCCAGCGCGCCGAGCACCGCCATGGCCACCATGCGCACCGCGTCGGCGGCGAGCATCACGCGCCGGCGGTCGAAGCGGTCGGAGGCCACGCCGCCCACCAGGAGGAACAGGACCATGCCGACCGACCACGCCAGGCCGACGAGCGAGAGGGCCGTCGGCGAGTCGGTCAGGTCGTAGACGAGCCAGGCGATCGCGACGAAGTAGATGCCGTCGCCGATGAGCGAGATCGTCATCCCCAGCCACAGGAGCGCGAAGTCGCGCTCGCGAAGGGGACGCATCATCGCGAGGCCGGCCACGGCGCGACACCGTATCGTGGTTCGGGATGGTCATCGCGATCGATGGACCGGCGGGCGCCGGCAAGTCGACGGTCGCTCGCGAAGTTGCGACGACGCTCGGCTGGACGTACCTGGACACAGGTGCGATGTACCGCTGCGCCGCCCTCCGCCCCGGTCGCGATCCCCGCGACCTCGACATCCGTTTCGACGGCGATCGGGTGCTGCTCGACGGGGAGGACGTGACGGAGGCGATCCGCACACCGGCCGCCGCCCAGGCCGCCTCGCGCATCGCCACCGACCCCGAGGTCCGGGCCGCGCTCGGCGACCGCCAGCGTGCGCTGCTGCGCACCGGCGACTGGGTGGCCGAGGGGCGGGACATCGGCACGGTCGTCAAGCCGGACGCCGAGGTGAAGGTGTGGCTGACCGCCGAGCCGGAGGAGCGCGCCGGCCGCCGCGGGATCCCGGTCGACGACCTCGCCGCGCGCGACCTCCGCGACGCGGCGCGCGACCACGCGCCGATGGTCCCCGCGCCGGACGCGGTGTGCGTGGACACCACCGGGATGTCGATCGACGACGTCGTCGCCCGGATCGTAGGGCTGGCATGAAGGTCGCCGTCGTCGGCTACCCCAACGTGGGCAAGTCCTCGCTCGTCAACCGGCTGACAGGCTCGCGGGAGGCCGTGGTCCACGAGCGGCCGGGCATCACGCGCGACCGCAAGGAGCTCTCCACCGAGTGGAACGGGCGCCGCTTCACGCTGATCGACACGGGCGGCATGGACTTCGCCGACGCGGATCCCATCTCGGGCTCCATCCGCGAGCAGGCGCAGGCCGCGCTCGCCGACGCCGAGGTCGCGCTGCTGGTCGTCGACGCCAAGGGCGGCGTGCGCCCGGGCGACGAGGAGATGGCGGACCTGCTGCGCCGCTCGAAGCTTCCCGTCGTCGTCGCGGCGAACAAGGTCGACGCGGTGCAGGACAGCCCGCTGGCCGCGGAGTTCCACCGCCTCGGGCTCGGCGACCCCGTCGCGGTCTCCGCCGCGCAGGGCCTCGGGACCGGCGACCTCCTGGACCGCCTCGTCGACCTGCTCCCCGAGGACGATCCGGAGGCCGACGAGGACGTCCTGCGCCTCGCCGTCGTCGGCCGGCCGAACGTCGGCAAGTCGACCCTGGTCAACCAGTGGCTGGGCGACGACCGCGTGATCGTCTCCGACGTCGCCGGCACAACGCGCGACGCCATCGACCTGCCCTTCGAGGTCGACGGCCGCAAGATCATCCTGGTGGACACCGCCGGCATGCGGCGGCAGTCCAAGGTCTCCGAGTCCGTCGAGTACTACACGACGCTGCGCTCCCAGCGCGCCGTGGAGCGCGCCGACGTCGCGCTGGTCATCTGCGACGCCGCGGACGGCATCACCGCGCAGGACCTGCGCGTGGCCGAGCTGGCGATGAAGGAGGGGACCGCGACGGCGCTGGTCCTCAACAAGTGGGACGAGCACGCGATGGACGAGGAGGACCTCAAGCACGAGCGCGCCCGTGCCCTGAACAAGCTGCGCCTGCGCCCGAAGGTGCTGACCGCCAGCGCGAAGACCGGCCGCAACGTGCAGCGCGTGCTCGACGAGGCGCTCGCGCTCGGCGACCGGATGACCAACCGGATCCCGACCCCGGAGCTCAACCGCTTCCTCGCCGAGGTCGTGCAGGCCCGGCAGCCCCCGGCCAAGCAGGGCCACCGGCTCAAGCTGATCTACATGGCCCAGACGGGGCAGCGCCCGCCGCGCTTCGCCATCCAGGTCAACTCGCGCACCCGGGTGACGCGCGACTACGCCTACTTCGTCGAGAACCGGCTGCGCGCCCGCTACGGGATGGACGGTGTCCCGCTCATCATCGATTTCAACGAGCGCAAGCAGCGCCGCAGCGAGCGGCCCTAGCCGACGGGGAACCGGTAAAAGGCGATCGGGAAACACGAGAACCGGTGACCTCGCTAGTCTTCCTCGACTTCACCCAGCCCCTTGGCCTCGCCGAGCAGTCCGGGCCCACCGACAGCCGCACCGAGCCGGCCGTCAAGGACGACCTCCATCATGGTCCGTGCCGTCGGTGCCCACTCGGTCGGACAAGGGGACGAATCGACCGCGGAGCCCCCCTCTCGATCCCATGAGCACCTACGCCGACAACGAGTACCTGTTCACGTCCGAGTCCGTCACGGAGGGCCACCCCGACAAGGTCGCCGACCAGATCTCCGACGGCGTCCTGGATGCCGTGCTGAAGGACGACCCGACCGGCCGCGTGGCGTGCGAGACGCTCGTGAACACGGGCCTCGTGGTCGTCTCGGGCGAGATCTCGACCGAGACCTACGTCGACATCCAGGAGATCGCCCGCGAGACGATCCGGAAGATCGGCTACGTGGACGCCGACCTCGGCTTCTCCGCCGACTCCTGCGCCGTGCTCAACGCGATCGACAAGCAGTCCCCCGACATCGCGCAGGGCGTGGACCAAGCCGACGAGACCCGGACCGAGGGCTCCCGCGACGAGCTCGACATCGCCGGTGCCGGCGACCAGGGGATGATGTTCGGCTACGCGACGAACGAGACGGCGAACCTGATGCCGGCCCCGATCACGCTGGCCCACCAGCTCGCCGAGCGCCTCGCCGCGGTCCGCAAGGACGGCTCGCTGGCCTACCTGCGCCCCGACGGCAAGACCCAGGTCTCCGTGCGGTACGTCGACGGCAGGCCCGTCGCCGTCGAGAAGCTGCTGATCTCGACCCAGCACGCCGAGTCCGCCACGCGCGAGCAGATCACCGAGGACCTCTGGGAGCACGTCGTGCTGCCGGTGCTGCCCGCCGACCTGTTCGACGCCGACGCGCTGCGCCGCGAGTTCCTGGTCAACCCGACGGGCCGCTTCGTCATCGGCGGGCCGGTCGGCGACGCGGGCCTCACCGGCCGCAAGATCATCGTCGACACCTACGGCGGCTTCGCCCGCCACGGCGGCGGCGCGTTCTCCGGCAAGGACCCGAGCAAGGTCGACCGCTCGGCGGCCTACGCCGCCCGCTGGGTGGCCAAGAACGTCGTGGCCGCCGGCCTGGCCGACCGCTGCGAGGTGCAGGTCGCCTACGCGATCGGCGTCGCGCACCCCGTGTCGGTGCTCGTGGAGACCTTCGGCACCGAGAAGATCGGCCGCGGCGCGATCGCACAGATCGTGTCGGAGCACTTCGACCTGCGCCCCGGCGCGTTCCGCGAGGAGCTCCGGCTGCACCGGCCGATCTACCAGAAGACCGCCGCCTACGGCCACTTCGGCCGCGACGACGCCGACTTCACCTGGGAGCGCACGGACAAGGCCGACGCGCTGCGCGACGCCGCCGGACTCGGCGCCGCCGTCGCCTAGGACCGCCTCCGGCGACCGCCACGCTGTCCCCGAGGGGCCCGGCACCGCCGGGCCCCTCGTCGTGGCGGGGGCCCTGGTCCCGGGCGTCTGCGACCATGGCCCCGGCGCGGGCGTCCGCGCCCCGCGCCTCAACCCCGGCCGCAGGCGGCCGATCCTCCGGACGGATGGCCCCTCGCACCCTCTTCGTCTCGACCTTCGCGCCGACGCTCGGCGACGGCCGCGCCCTGCGCACCTACACCACCGTGCGCGCGCTCGCGGCGCTCGGGCCGGTCGACCTGGCCTACGTGGCCCACGGGGGCGACGAGCCGGCGCCGGAGTACCAGGCGATCGGAGGGCTCGAGTTCCACGTGATCCGCCCGTCGCGCGGGGCGCGGCGCGCCCTTGCCTTCGCGTTCAAGCGCGCCCAGGGCGCGCCGCCCCAGTGCGCCCGCGGCGCCTCGCCCGAGGTCGTGGAGGTCACGCGCCGGCTCGCCGCCTGCGCCGGCCGGGTGGTGGCCGGGGACATGAACGCGATGACGGCCCTGATGCCGTTCGCCCGGAGCCGCCCGGTCGTCTACAACGCCCACAACGTGGAGTCCTCCTACCGGCACGACCCGGACATCGGCCGCGTGACGTGGCTGCCGATCTCGCTGCTGGAGCGGCGGATCCTGCGCCGCGCGCAGGAGTCGTGGATGGTCAGCCGCCGCGACATGGAGCACGCCCGTCGCCTGGCGCCGTCGGCGCGCCTGCGCTACGTGCCCAACGTGGTCGACGTCGCCGCGATCGTGCCGCGCCCGCCCGCCCAGCCGGGCGCGGATGCCGCGGGGCCGACCGTGCTGATGGTGGGCAACTTCGCCTACGAGCCCAACGCGCTCGGGGCGAAGCTGCTGGTCGACGAGGTCATGCCGCGCGTGTGGGCGCAGCTCGCCGGCGCGCGGCTGCGGCTCGTCGGGCGGGGGCTCGATCCACGTCTGGGCGCGGCCGACGAGCGCATCGCGGTCGAGGGCTTCGTGGAGGACCTGGGTTCCGCCTACGCCGCCGCGGCCGCCGTCGCCGTGCCCCTCACCGAGAGTGGGGGGACGCCGCTGAAGTTCGTCGAGGCGCTGGCCTACGGCGTCCCGGTGGTCGCGACGCCGCTGGCCGCCCAGGGCCTCGACGTCCGCCCGGGCGAGCACTTCCGCGAAGGCGCCGACCCCGGCGCCTTCGCCGCCGAGCTCGTCGCGGTCCTGCGCGACGGCGACGCGGCGATGGCCGCCCGCGCCCGGCGCCTGGCCGAGCGCGAGTACTCCGTCGAGACGCTCACCCGGCTGTTGGCCGCCTGAGCACGCGGCGCACCTGCGCCTTGCGCTCGGGGCCCAGGCGCCGCCCGGCGGCGCGCTTCAGACGGCGGCCCTGCAGGGCCGCGAGCACGACGCCGAGGCGGGGTCCGGGGAGCGGCAGGACGGTCCACGCCAGGCTCTCCTCGCCGTCGGCGAAGCGGTACTTGTAGGCCTGGCCGCCCTCACCGAGGCTGATGCGCTCCAGGCCCCGCGCGAAGCCGTCCTCGATGACCTGCGCGACGCACGCCAGGCTGAGGCGGGCGTCGGTCCAGCTCTGGTCGTAGCCCTGCAGCCAGAGCGTGGCGTAGCCACGGCTGAGCAGGCTGACCTGCGAGCAGACGATGTCGCCATCGGCCTCCATCGACCACACGTCGAGCCGCCCTTCGCGCAGCAGGCGCGGGCCGGCCTCCAAGAGCATCGCCTCGACCGCGGGGGAGAGGACGGCGGAGCCGCCCTCGGGGTCCCAGCGCGACCGGTGCAGCGCGGCGAACGCGCGCAGGTCGTGGGCGAGCTCCTGCGCGTCGGTGGCCCGGCGCATCGTGACGCCGCGCTTGTCCAGGCGCCGGCGCACCTTGCGGACCTGCCCGCGGAAGCTCGAGCTGCGTGCCGCCAGCCAGGCCTCGTAGGAGCCGGCGTCGAGCGTGACGTAGGGCTCGGGGGAGGTGGAGACCCGGTGCAGCAGCCGCGGCCGGGCACCCGGCCAATGGTGGGCGAGCAGCTGCGGCCAGGGCGACGTGGCGGGAATGCCGTCGAAGTGGAGGGCGTCGGCCCGGCCGGCGGACAGCGCCTGGGCCGCCGCGGCGGCGACGCGGACCTCCTCGCCGGGCCGCGCCAGCGGCGCCACGCCCGTCGACGTGCCGGCGCCGAGCAGCCGCAGGCGGATCAGGCCCGCCTCCGAGCGCTGCGCGGCCAGCGGCACGACGCCGAGCAGCGTGGCGCCGTCGCGCACCACCGCCACGCGCGGCTCGCCAGAGCTCACGTGGGCGGCCCACGCCTCGAGCCACGCCGAGGCCGCGGCGGGCTGGCGGGCGGCGTCGGCCATCTCGTCCCAGTCGGCGGCGAGCGTGCCCCAGTCCTCGACGCGCTCCAGGATGGTCGTCTCGACGGCTATGGCCGGCCCCTGGCGGCGACGTGGCGCGCCTTGTCGTAGACGCGGTGCAGGAGGGCCTTGCCCTGGTCGATCCGCGGGCGCTCGCCCGGGCGCCGCGGCGAGACCCCGGCGCGGCGCAGCCGCTCGTTGAAGGCGTGGACGTGCTCGGCGCGCA
>JAXDGY010000356.1:0-5542 GCA_034664785.1 Solirubrobacteraceae bacterium | reverse complement strand
TCCTGATGGCGGGCTACGACTGCGCCTTCGGCTCGCGCTTCATCGCGGGCAGCCGCGTCTACGACTACCCGCGCTTCAAGCTCGGCATCAACCGGCTGGTCAACCTCGGCATCCGGCTGATGTTCGGCCACGGCTACAACGACACGACGAACGCCTTCAAGGCCTACCGGCGTGAGGTCATCGACACCGTCCAGCCGCTCATCTCGCCGCACTTCAACCTGACGGTCGAGCTGCCGCTGAAGGCGATCGTCCGGGGCTCGTCCTACGCGATCGTGCCGATCTCGTGGACGAACCGGACCTCGGGGACCTCGAAGCTGAAGCTCCAGGAGATGGGCAGCCGGTACCTGTTCATCGTGCTCTACGCGTTCCTCGAGCACCACCTCAGCCGCGGCGACTACCGGCGCGCGGACTCCCGCCGCCGCGAGCCGGGCGCGCACCACGGCTGGCGGGCCGGCAGCCCGGCGGTGCGCGTGATGGACCGCCGTCAGGGCGAGGCCGAGGAGTCGGCGCCCGTGGGCGAGCGGCCACCCGCACCCTGATCTGAGCGCGGGCGCGGACCGCCGCCGGGCTCAGCGCTCGTGCGACCGGGCGGGCTCCGCCACGCGGGCGCGCAGCAGCGCCACCAGCTCGTCGCGGTCCAGGTCCTCCGCGCAGCGGATCGCGTCGGCGATCGGGCGGTGGTCGGAGCGCAGGGGCGGGACGCGCTGGGCGAGGATCCGCAGCCAGACCCCGAGGTCCTCCAGGGCCTCCTCGACGGAGGCGCCGCAGCCGACGTCGAGGTCGTCGGCGCCTCCGAGCGGCGGCGGCGCGGCCGGCGGGCCGCCGCGCTCGTCGGGGGCGACCAGCGAGGCGACGAAGCCGCCACGGAAGATCCCGGAGCGGGCCGAGGCCAGGTAGGCGTGCGGGTGCTCCGCGACGCGGACGGCGAAGCCGGGCATCGCCGCCGCAGGCTACGGGCGCCCCCGGACGCCGCTACGGGCTGGCGGCCTCCGCGACCCGGCGGGCGATCGCGTCGGCCACCGCCGGGCGCAGCTCGGCGAAGGCGTGCCGGCGGCCGCCCGTCGTCCGCACGCGCAGCTCTGCGCGCCGGCGCCGCGGCCAGGCCAGCCGCCGCTCCGCGTGGGCGACGTCGCCGAAGCGCAGGGAGCGCACGCGGTGGATCGGGGCATCGTCGAGCAGCCAGAGCAGCCGCCGGTCGGTGAGCGCGAGCACGGCCTGCGGGCTCGCCCACGTCGCGGTGGGCGTGACCAGCTCGACGGGCTCGCCGGGCTCGAGCGCGCCGAGCAGCTCGCGGCCCAGCGCGCGGCGGACCTCCTCGGGCAGCCAGGCCCCGGCGAGCGGCCGGGCGCGCGGCGCGTCCCGGTGTCCCGGGGCGGGGCTCGGCGCGGCCACCGGCCCGTCGCGCAGCGCCTCGTAGGCGAGGTTGATCTCCGCCATGCGGGCCGCCGCCACCGCGCCGCCCGCGACGTCGGGGTGCCACTGCTTGGCCAGCCGGCGGTAGGCCGCGGCCACCTCGCCGGCCGAGGCGCCGGGCTCGAGTCCGAGGACGGCGTGGGGATCCACGTCCCCATCCTGGCAACCCGGGCGCCGGCCGGCGACGAGCCGCGCCCGCGCGCGTGCGGCGCGTCGCCCGGCGCCGACTAGCATCCCCGGGGATGCCCGCCGCCTCCGAGGCCCTCGTCAAGCCGCGCCTGCGCGGCGTCTCGCACCAGTGGGCGGCGCTGGTCGCGATCGCCCTCGCCGTCCCGCTGACCCTCACGGCCCCGGGCGGCCGCGCGACCGCCGCGGCGCTCGTCTACGGCGTGGCGGTGTGCCTGCTGTTCGGCATCAGCGCGCTCTACCACCGGCGCGAGTGGCGCCCCGCCGCCCGGGCCTGGATGCGGCGCCTGGACCACTCGATGATCTTCGTGTTCATCGCCGCGACCTACACCCCGGTCGCCCTGCTGATCCTCCACGGCAGCCTGGCCACCGCGATCCTCGCCGTGGTCTGGGGCGGCGCCGCAGGCGGCGTCCTGCTCAACCTCCTCTGGACCACGGCCCCCAAGTGGGTCAGCGCGCTGGTCTACGTGGCGCTCGGCTGGGTCGCGGTCGCCGCCGTCCCGCAGCTCTGGGACGGCCTCGGGTGGCTCGGGATGCTCGGGCTCGGGGCGGGTGGGCTCCTCTACACGGCGGGCGCGGTGGTCTACGCGCGCGGCCGGCCCGATCCCGCCCCCCACGTCTTCGGCTACCACGAGGTGTTCCACGTCCTCGTGATCGCCGCCGCGGCGCTGCACTACGCGGTCATCGCCTTCGCCGTCGTGCCGCACGCCGGCGGTTGACCCCGCGGGACGCCATGTGACAAGCTGACGCTGGATGTCACAGCGTCACGATCCGGACGACGCGCTGCTCGACGCCGTGCGCGAGTGCGTCATGGCCGTGGGCGTGCGCCGGACGACCCTCACCGACGTCGCACGGCGGGCGGGCGTGAGCCGCATGACGGTCTACCGCCGCTTCCCGGACGTCGCGGGGCTGCTGCAGGCGCTCATGACGCGGGAGTTCGCCGCCCTGGTCGTCGACGTCGCCGCCGGCCCGGTCGACCGCCCGACCGCCCGCGAGCGCTTCGTCGCCGGCGTGGTCGCGGGCGCGGAGCGGCTGGCCTCCGACCCGCTCTTCCGCCGCATCCTGGACGTCGACCCGGAGCTGATCCTGCCCTACGTCGTCCAGCGCTACGGCGCCTTCCAGCACGTCGCCCTCGACGCCCTGGCCGCACAGATCGAGGCCTCCGACGACGCGTCGTTCCGCCCCGGGGACCCGCGGGAGCTCGCCGCGACCGTCGAGCTGCTGCTGCGCGGCTGGGTCGTCGGCGCCCTGGCCGAGCCGCCGCCCGGCGGCCGTCCCGCCGTGCTGGCCGAGATCGCCACCACCCTCGACCGAGGACTCGCCCCATGAGCACCACCACGCTGGACGCCGCCCGCCGCGCGCGGGACCTCGAGGCCCTCGCCGGCGGGACCACCGTCGACGTCCTCGTCGTGGGCGGCGGGATCACCGGTGTGGGCGTCGCGCTCGACGCCGCCAGCCGCGGGCTCAGCGTCGCGCTGCTCGAGCGCGGCGACCTGGCCCAGGGCACGAGCCGCTGGAGCTCCAAGCTCGCGCACGGTGGCCTGCGCTACCTCGCGAAGGGCGACGTCGGCGTCGCCTGGGAGTCGGCCTCCGAGCGCGCCGTGCTCATCGACCGCACGGCGCCGCACCTGGCGCGCGCCGTCCCCATGCTGATCCCGCTCAACGACGGGCTCGGCGCGGGCCTCGGCGCGGCGACCGAGGTGGGCCTGCGCCTGGGCGACGCGCTTCGCGCCGCAGCGCGCACGAGCGCGCGCCGCCTGCCGCGCGCCCGCCGCATCGAGACCGCCGAGGCCCTGCGCTGGACGCCGGGGCTCAAGGCGGAGGGCCTGCGCGGGGCGCTGCTGAGCTGGGACGCCCAGCTCGAGGACGACGCGCGGCTCGTCGTGGCCCTGGCGCGCACCGCCGCCGGCCACGGGGCCCGCATCGTCACCCACGTCGCCGTCGAGGCCCTGACCGCCGGCGGCGCGAGCGCCCGCGACCAGCTCACCGGGGCGGGGCTCGAGGTCCGCGCCCGCCATGTGGTCAACGCGACCGGCGTCTGGGCCGGCACGCTCGCGCCCGGCGTGGCGCTGCGCCCCAGCAAGGGCTCGCACCTGCTCGTCCCCGCGGGGCGCCTCGGCGACCCGGGCGCCTCGCTGCACGTCCCCGTGCCCGGCGCCTACGGCCGCTGGGTCTTCGCGCTGCCGCGCCCGGACGGCCTCGTGCTGATCGGGCTCACCGACGAGCCGTTCACCGATCCCGAGATCCCCGACGCCCCGCCGGTCTCCGACGCCGAGGAGGCGTTCATGCTCGGCGTCATCGCAACCGCGCTCGACCGCCCGCTCACCCCGGCGGACGTCGTCGGCCGCTTCGCCGGGCTGCGGCCGCTGCTCGACGTCTCGGCCTCCCCCGACAAGCCCTCCGGCGCCACCGCGGACGTCTCACGCCGTCACGCCGTCCTCGAGGACCCCGAGACCGGCGCCGTGACGGTCGTCGGCGGCAAGCTGACGACCTACCGGCGGATGGCCGAGGATGCCGTCGACCGCATCGCCGCGCGACCCGGGGTCGCCGCCGGGCCCTGTCTCACGCGCCGGCTGCCCGTCGTCGGGGCGCAGGCGCCCGACCTGCGCCAGGCGGGCGTCCCGCGACGGCTGGTGCGCCGCTACGGCGCCGAGGCGCGGGCCGTCCTGGCCCTGGCCGACAGCCGGCCCGAGCTCCGGGCGGCGATCGCGCCCGGCGTCCCGGTGATCGGGGCCGAGCTGGCCTGGGCGGTCGAGCGCGAGGGCGCCTGCACCCTGGAGGACGTGCTCGACCGCCGGACGCGGATCGGGCTGGTCGACGCCTGGCGCGAGGCCGCGGCGCCGGCGGCCGCGGAGCTGCTGGACGGATTGGTGAAGGCGTGAGCGCGCGACATGCTCGCGCTGGGCGCTCGCATGCCGGGGCGCGAACTCGCCCAGAGGCTCGCTCGCACGGCCCGCGGCTCTCCGCGGGCGGCTGCGACGCGCGACATGCTCGCGCTGGGCGCTCGCACCTCGGGGCGCGAACTCGCGCAGGGGCTCGCTCGCACGGCCCGCGGCTCTCCGCGGGCGGCTGCGACGTCGCTCGGCTCACCCGCGACACCTCGGTGGCGGCCGGGGCAGCGACGGTGCCCGCATGAGTGCCAGCGCGATGCGGTGGTGGGGCTGGGGGGTCGACGGCCACGACGGGCCGCTGCCGCCGCGTGGCGCCGCGCTGCTGCACGCCGAGCTCTCCCCCGGCCGGCCGGCCGCGCCGCGGCGGCCGCCGGTCGCCCTGGAGCAGGTCGTCCTGCCCGAGCCGGCGCTGAGCGCGCCGGCGCGCGCGGCGCTCGTCGCGGCGGTCGGGGCCGAGCACGTCCTCGACGACCATGCGACCCGGGTCCTGCACGCCGCCGGGCGCAGCTATCCCGACCTCGTCCGCCTGCGCACCGGCGCGCTCGAGTGCGCCCCGGACGCCGTCGTCGCGCCCGCGGGGCGCGGGGAGGTCGCCGTCGTGCTCGAGGCGTGCGCCGAGCACGACGTGGCCGTCGTCCCCTTCGGTGGCGGGACCAGCGTGGTCGGCGGCGTGGACGCCGTGCGCGGCGGCCACCATGCGGCGATCGCCCTGGACCTGCGGCGGCTCGACCACGTCGAGATCGACGCCCGGTCGCTGCTGGCCACCTTCGGGGCGGGCACGCTCGGCCCGGCGGCGGAGCGGGCGCTGGCCGCGCGCGGCCTCACGCTGGGCCACCACCCGCAGTCCTTCGAGTTCTCCACGGTCGGCGGCTGGGTGGCGACGCGCTCGGCCGGGCAGGCCTCGACCGGCTACGGCCGGATCGATGCCCTGGTGCGCGGGGTGCGCCTCACCGCCCCCGCCGGCGAGGTCGTCGCCCAGCCCTTCCCGGCGACCGCCGCCGGGCCCGACCTGCGGGCGCTGGTCGTCGGCAGCGAGGGGACGCTCGGCGTCA
>JAXDGY010000355.1:0-2841 GCA_034664785.1 Solirubrobacteraceae bacterium | reverse complement strand
AGCTCACCAGGCCCAGTCCGTCGAACATGCCGTGCAGCCACAGCGCTACGCGGCAGCACTCCAGCAGGCCGGCGGGCGGGCCGGGATCGAGGTCGAAGGCCAGCGTGGTCGGGCGGGCCATGTCGTCCGCGCGGGCCAGCGACGTGTGCAGCTCGAGGTCGGCGAGGTTCGCCAGCCAGACGAGCGTCGCCACGTCCTCCACGACGACGTACTCGATGCCCCCCACCTTCGCCGTGCGGACCCAGTCCGGCCGGTGCGACGGCGCGTTCTTCTCATAGAAGTAGTCGCCTTCGACGCCGTTCGGGTAGCGCTTGAGCGTCAGCGGGCGCCCGGACAGGTGCGGCAGCAGCACCGGCGCGACGGCGACGTGGTAGTCGATGACGTCCCGCTTGGTGAAGCCGGCCGTGGGATACAGGACCTTGTCGAGGTTGGAGAGCTTGACCTCGCGGCCGTCGATCTCCCCGAGCGCGCCGTTCTTCCGGGTGCGGTCCGGCCGCACGACGAGCGACGTGTCGTGCAGCCCCTTGTAGGAGGGGTGGCGCAGCTGGCCGTCGGGGGTCCACTCGTGGAACTCGACGTCGCAGACGAGCTCCGGCCGCACCCAGACCGCGTCCGGCGGCAGCTTGGGCCCCGGCAGGTCGAACGGCGGCGCGGGCTGCTCGAGCGGGCGGAGCAGGTCCGCGAGCCGGTCGAGCTCGCCCTGGGTGAAGCCGGTGCCCACGCGCCCGGCGTAGCGCAGCCCCGGCGCGGGCTCGAGCTCGCGGATCCCGAGCAGCAGCGCCCCGATCCGGTCGCGACGGCGGCCCTCGCCCGGAAGCCAGCCGCAGATCAGCAGCTCCTCGCGCTGGAGCAGCTTGACCTTCACCCACGCGCCCGCGCGCCGGCCGGGCTCGTAGACGGAGTCCAGCCGCTTGGCGACCACGCCCTCCAGGCCCTGCTCGCGCGCCGCGGCCAGGACGTCGGCGCCGTGGCCGACGACATGGTCGGGCGTCTGCCAGCGCGGCCCGTCGAGGCCGAGCGCCCGCAGCTCGGCCCGCCGCTCGGCGTAGGTGTGCTCCACGAGCGGGTGGCCGTCGAGCCAGAGCAGGTCGAAGATCACGTAGGTGACCGGCGCGTCGTCGGCCAGGCGCCGCGCGCGGCGCTCGTCGCCCAGGTGCATCCGCCGCTGGAGCGCGGCGAAGCTCGGCTTGCCGTCGGCGCCGAAGGCGACGACCTCGCCGTCGAGGATCGCGCGGTGGTGGTGCAGGGCGCGGTTGAGCCGCGCGAGCTCGGGATAGCGCCGGGTGATCTCGTTGCCGTTGCGCGAGTGCAGCCGCAGCCGCCCAGGCTCGGAGTGGCACAGCGCGCGCACGCCGTCCCACTTGATCTCGAAGCCCCACTTCTCATCGTCGCGGGGCAGGCTCCCCGTGCGGGCGAGCATCGGCACGAGGATCTCGGGCATGGGCTCCGCCGTCGGGTCGTCGGGCGGGTCCATCCGGTGGATCATCCAGTCCTTGGGCGCCTCGCCCTTGTCGAGCGGGAACAGCGCGTAGCGCGCATCCACGCGGCGGCCGTGGAGGTGGACCTCGATCTTGCGGTCGGTCCACTTCAGCGTGTCGTAGGTCCCCTCGTCCCAGACCGCCATGGTCCCGGCGCCGTAGTTGCCCTTCGGGATCTCCCCCTCGAACTCCAGGTACTCGAGCGGGTGGTCCTCCGTATGGACGGCGAGGTGGTTGCTCCCCGGCTCCAGGGGCAGGCCGTTGGGGACGGCGAAGGAGACCAGCACGCCGTCGCGCTCGAGGCGCAGGTCCCAGTGCAGCCGCGTGGCCGAGTGCTCCTGCACGACGAACCGCGGCCGGTCGGGCGATTCGCCCTCCCCCGTGCCGTCGCCCGGCGCCCCCGCGGGCTCGGGCGTGCTCGCCGTGTCGCGCTTGGAGCGGTAGCTGCGCAGGCGGTCGGCCACGGCGAGGCCGCCTCCCGGTCAGCCCCCGGCGACGGCCGGCAGGATGCGGACCTCGTCGCCGTCGCTGACCGGCGTGTCGAGGCCGTCGCCGAAGCGGATGTCCTCGTCGCCGACGTAGACGTTGACGAAGCGGCGCAGCCCGCCGTCCTCGTCGGAGAGACGCTCGCGCAGGTCGGCGTGCTGCTCGAACAGCGCGTCGAGCGCCTCCCGGACCGTGTCGCCCTGCACGACGGCCTCGGTCGCGCCGCCGGCGGCGGCGCGCAGCTGGCTGGGGATCTTGACCTTGACCGCCATCGCGCCGGAACCTATCGCGCCGCGGCGAAGGCGTCGTCGAACGCCTCGAGGGAGGGCCTGATCGTGTGCGTCGTGAAGGTGTCGCGCACCGCGTCGAGGGTCTTCAGGCCCTCGCCGGTGATGACGACGACGACCTCCTCCTCGGCGCCGATGTCGCCGCGCGCGGCGAGCTTGGCGAGCGTCGCGGTGGTCACGCCGCCGGCGGTCTCCGTGAAGATGCCCGTGGTCTCCGCCAGCAGGCGGATGCCCGCGCGGATCTCGTCGTCGGTGACCGAGTCGATGCCGCCGCCGCTGCGGCGGGCGAGGTCGATGGCGTAGGGGCCGTCGGCCGGGTTGCCGATGGCCAGCGACTTGGCGATCGTGTCCGGCTTGACCGGGCGGCAGAAGTCCTGCCCGGCCTCGTAGGCCTGCGCGACCGGCGAGCAGCCGAGGGCCTGCGCGCCGTTCATCGCCGGCACGGAGCCCTCGATGAGCCCGAGCTCGAGCCACTCGGCGAAGCCCTTGCCGATCTTGGTGAACAGGGAGCCCGAGGCGATCGGGCTGACGATGCGGTCCGGCGTGCGCCAGCCGAGCTGCTCGGCGATCTCGTAGGCGAGGGTCTTGGA
>JAXDGY010000354.1:0-2628 GCA_034664785.1 Solirubrobacteraceae bacterium | reverse complement strand
TGTCGGGAAGAGCGGCAGCGACCGGCCGGGAACCGTCCAGAAGAGCGGACCGAAGACGGCGCTGAGCCCGTTGCCCGCCGTGAACAGATCGCCGTACTGCGACTCGCTGGCGACGCCCGTCGCGCCGTACGGGACGTCGCCCGTGCTGATCGCGAACTGGGCGCCACTCCGCGCGAGTTGGCGCATCACGTTCGCCTGGTCCTGGTTGGCGCCGGAGGTGTCGACCTTGCCCCAGTCGCCGAACACGGCGAAGGTGGACGAAGACGAGCCGGCGCCGGCCGCCGTCGCGAACGTCGGTGTCGCGTCGGTGCCGAGGAGATCCGTTGCCCCGAGCAGCACGCGATAGCAGTAGGTCGTCGATCGCTGAGCGGCGAAGGAGGCCTTCCACTGGTACTCGGCGACCCCGTTGACGGTGATGCTCGCCCTGGTCGCCGTCGCCGTCGATGTCGGACTGCACGAGCCATCCGCCGCCGCGGCGCCCCATCGCAGCGAGCCCGTGGTTGCCGAGGTGCTGGTCGCCCAGTTGACCGTCGCGTTGGTGCCGGATACGTCGGTCAGGTACGGATAGCGCCGCAGCGTGGACGTCGCGCCGCCTGCGTCGTCGGGCGGGAAAGCGACCAGCACCCCGACCAGCACGGCGAGGCACCGGAACCGGCGGTCGACGGACGCGGTGACCAGCCTGCGAACCCGGTCGACCGTGCGAGGACCGCGTCCAGAATGCCCCAGCCGACCACTCCCGCCGTAACGCACCAGCAACTGAAAACTCCCGGCCTGTCGCCGAACGCGGCGGACGCTAGCGGGACGGAATGGGACTTGCAACCCTCGGAGCCCGGCGGTCGCCGATCCGTGGTCCCTCCGGACCAGACGTTCGTTCAAGCCGCCGAGGTCGGGAAGGCCGCGTATCAGGCGCCGAAACGTCTGGCCGGCGGTGCCCGAACTACTCGGGGTCGACCCCGCGAGACGATCGCTCCGCGTCGCCGGGGATGGGGCCGCCGCGCACCGGCTGATAGGCCATGACGCGTCGTTCGTTGTCCCGCACGCGCGGCTCGTAGTGGGAGAAGAACACCTTGCCGACGAGGTCGCGCCGGCTGCGGACCCCGGTCTTCTCGAACACGCTCTTCAGGTGCTGCTGCACGGTGTGGGGGGAAACGCTCAGGTTGACGGCGATCTGCGCTGTCGAGTCGCCCTGCAGGACGAGACGGGTGACGTCCTGCTCGCGGTCGGTCAGCTGGTAGGCCGCCATCAGCAGGGGGGAGATCCGGGCCGGAGTGGCGGCCTCGATGATGACCGCGACGCGACGCGCCCCGTCGGCGACCAGCGAGGCGCCGTGGAGCACCATCCACCGGCCTTCCCTCGAGAGCACCCGGGCGACCGCTATCTCGCCCGGAGCCTGCTCGTTCTCGGCGGTGCGCAGGGCGCGGCCGGCCACCGCGAGCACGGACGGGGGCAGCCTGCCGTGAGCCGCCCAGTCGCTGTCGGGCAGCTCCGAGAGCCATCGCTCGACCCCCGGGGTGAGCGACTCGACGCTCCAGTCGGCGGCGAGGACGACCAGGCCGGGGGCCTCGTGTCCTTCGGGGTGGGTGGCTTCTCCGACCAGCAGCCCGCGCCGAGCGCCCTCCGCCAGAAGCGGCGAGACCGCTCGGAGGAAGTCGAGCTCGTCCCGATCGAACTGGGGCTTGTTCGGCTCGCGGTAGAGGCCCAGCATGCCCCACGTGTCGCCCCCCGGTGTCCGCAACGCCACGAGCAGTTCCTGGTCGGCTCCATACGGACGCATGTACTCGTTCCAGGCGAAGCTGCGACTCGGGTCGCCGCCGGTCGCCTCGTACAGCGTCGATACGCCGTGCTCGGAACGAGCGATGTCGGTCATCTTGTGGAAGTCGTCCGCGTAGTACTCGTGCGCAAGCCACTCGGGCGGGATCTCGGGGAGGCCCTCCTGGTAGTGGCTGGTGGCCAGCAGCGAAGCCGGGTCGAGCGTGAACCAGCAGGGCGACATGTAGTGGGGAACGGCGGCCGCCACGAGGTCGCTCGACTCGCGCCAGAACGTGACGAGGTCCAGGCCCTCGCCCGCAAGCCGTGCGATCCGCTCCCTCGCGCGCTCCTTCGCATAGGCGCCCACGGAGGGCATGCTACAGACGCGCGCTCGGCCGGCGAGATACCACCTTTCTGGAAGGGACAAGGCGTGCGGCCGGCGCTACCTTCGTCCGATGGCCCCAGGAGCCCAAACGCCGGAGGAGCTCGAGACGCTCTTCGAGGACGCGTTCGTGACGCGCGACCGCGAGGCGCTGGCCCGGCTGTTCGAGGATGGGGCGGTGCTCCTCGCGGGGTACGAAGGGCATGAGGCCCGCGGCGGACAGCAGGTCGCGCGTCTCGCAGCGGCGATGTGGGCGGTCGACCGGACGTATGTCGCCGACCCGCGGCGCGTCATTCAAGCGCGCGACACCGCTCTCGTCGTGACGGAACGGGGAATCAACGTCGTGCGTCGCGGAAGCGACGGCTGCTGGCGGTTCGCGATCTCGCTTCTGCCGCCAGACGACATGGACACGAACGACGAAGGAGGAGCGATGACGCACGAGACGAGTCCGACGCGGGTGCTGAAGCCGGTGGCGGTACCCCGGGACGGTGGCGAGG
>JAXDGY010000353.1:0-7880 GCA_034664785.1 Solirubrobacteraceae bacterium | reverse complement strand
AGCATCCGGGCCAGCAGCTCCTCCGCGGCCTCCCCGGGTTCCAGGTCGAGCTCCTCCTCCTCCTCGCGGGGCAGCATGAGCCGGGACTTCAGCTCGAGCAGCGCGGCGATCAGGACCAGGAACTCCGTCGCGACCTCGAGGTCGAGCTCTCCGCGCGCCTCGAGGACGTCGAGGTAGGAGACGACGACGTCGGCCAGCTCGACCTCGAGGAGGTCCACCTCCTCGCGCAGGACGAGCGTCAGCAGCAGATCGAACGGCCCGGAGAACACCTCCAGGTCGAGCTCGAGGTCGGCGGCGAGCATCCGCCAACGGTAGCGGGGGATCCGGCGGCTAGGCGACTGCCGCGTCGCGCGCGCCCGGGTGGCCGGGACCGGGCCAGGGCGCGAGGAGCAGGAGCAGCAGGGCGTCCTCGGTGGCGCGGACCTCGTGGCGCTCCTGCGGGACCCAGTGGACGAGGGCGCCGGCGCGCAGCAGCTCGCGCGCCCCGTTCGTGGTCACCTCGACCTCGCCCTGGTGCACGTGCAGCCACGCGTGCTCGTGCACCTCGTGCTCCTGCAGCGCCTCGCCGGCGGGGAGGTTCAGCGCGATGACCCGCGCCGCCCCCTCGACGGAGTGCAGGATCACCGGTTCGTGGACGCGGACGTCGAGCGTGGTGAGATCCCAGGAGTCCATGCGCCCATCCTCTCCGACGCGCCGGGCGCCCGTCCAGCGCCTGCGTCAGCGCCGCGGGCCGACGCCCATCGCCTCGCGGACGTCGGCCAGGACCGGGCGGGCGAGCGCCCGGGCCTTCTCGGCCCCGGCGGCCAGGACCTCCTCCAGCGCGCCCTCGTCGGCGCGCAGGTCCTCGTAGCGCTCGCGCACCGGCGCGAGCATCTCCGTGACGGCCTCCGCGGCGGCCACCTTCAGGTCGCCGTAGCCGCGCGCATCGGCCAGGTCGGCCTCGACCTGCGCCGGCGTGACCCCGCGGGCCACCGCGGTGATGTCGATGAGGTTCGTCACGCCCGGCTTCTCCGGGTCCCGGCGGATCTCCGTGCCGGAGTCCGTCACCGCCCGCTTCACCTTCCTGGCGATCGCGGCCGGCTCGTCGAGGACGTAGACCGTCCCCTCGGGCGAGCCCCCGGTGGTCGACATCTTCCGCGTCGGGTCCTGCAGGTCCATGATCCGCGCGCCCACCTCGGGGATGCGTGCCTCGGGGACCTTGAGGATGCCCTCGCCGAAGCGGGCGTTGAAGCGCCGGGCGGCGTCGCGCATGAGCTCGAGGTGCTCGCGCTGGTCCTCCCCCACCGGGACCTCGTCGGTGCGGTAGGCCAGCACGTCGGCCGCCATCAGGACGGGGTAGAAGAGCAGGCCGGCGCTGACGAGCTCGCGCTGGGCGGCGGACTTGTCGCGGAACTGGTGCATCCGGTTCAGCTCGCCGACGGCGGTGACCGACGTCAGCAGCCACGTCAGCTCGCTGTGCTCCTGGACGTCGCTCTGGCGGAAGAGGATCGAGCGCTCCGGGTCCAGCCCCGCAGCCATCAGCAGCGCGGCCAGGTCGTAGACGCCCGCGCGCAGGCCGGCAGGCTCATAGGGCACCGTGATCGCGTGGAGGTCCACGAGGCAGTAGATCGCCTCGCCGCGGTCCTGGCCGGCGACGTAGTGGCGGATCGCGCCGATGTAGTTGCCCAGGTGCTTGCGGCCCGTGGGCTGGATGCCGCTGAAGATCCTCACGGTGACGGCACGCTAGCGCCCGGCAGGCGGACGAGGCCCGCCCACGCGAGCTCGTGATCCGCGCCGCCCTCCTGACGCAGGAGCAGGCGCCCCGTCGTCAGCAGATGGGCCCGCATCGCCGCGGCGGCCGCCGCGCCGTCGCGGGCGCGCAGCGCGGCCATGATCGCGTCGTGCTCACCGAGGATCGCGGCGAGGTCGCGTGAGCGCCCGACCGTGGAGACGCCGCGGAAGCGGACCGCGTCGCGGAGCTGGGCGACGACGTCGGCCAGGCGGCGGTTGCCCGCCGCGAGCAGCAGCACCGTGTGGAAGGCCTTGTCGTGGGCCATGAACGCCGCCTCGTCCCCGGCCTCGCCGGCGCTCCGCATGGCCTGCAGCTCGCGCTCGAGGGCGTCGAGCGAGGCGCCGTCCAGCAGCTCGCAGGCCCGCTCCGTGGCCGGGACCTCCAGCAGCAGCCGCAGCCCGAAGACCTCCTCGAGGTCGTGCAGCGAGGTCTCCAGGACGCGCACCCCGCGATTGCGCTCGAAGCGCACCATGCCCTGGCGCTCGAGGACGAGCAGCGCCTCGCGGACCGGCGTGCGGGACACGCCGAACTGCCCGGCGAGCAGCGCGACGGAGTAGCGCTCGCCCGCGACCAGGCGGCCGTCGACGATGGCGTCGCGCACCGCGTCGGTGACCCGGGCGGTGAGGGTCGCGGGTGCCGTGTCGCGCAGCGGCGCGAGGCCGTCTTGGGGGGCGCCGGACACGCCGCCACCGTACCGGTCGCCCGCCCGGGACTAGCATGCGACATGTGGCCGACGCGACCCAGCCCGAGCTCGCCACCGCCCTGACGGACGTCGTCGGGCCCCGGCACGTCCTGGCCGAGGACGACCTGCGCGCGCCGTTCGAGACGGACTGGACAGGCCGCTTCCACGGGCGCGCGAGCCTCGTCGTGCGGCCGGGTGGCACGGAGGAGGTCGCCCGGGTCCTCGCCGCCTGCCACGCGCACGGGACGCCCGTCGTCCCCCAGGGCGGCAACACCGGCCTCGTCGGCGCCTCCGTCCCCCGCGACGGCGAGGTGGTCCTGAGCCTCGCGCGCCTCGCCGCCCTGGAGCCCGTGAACCGCGCCACCGCCCAGGTCGAGGCCGGCGCCGGCGCGACCCTCGCCGCGCTGCAGGCCCACGCGCGCGCGGCCGGCCTGGACGCGGGTGTCGACTTCGCCGCGCGCGACTCCGCCACGCTCGGCGGCCTGGTCGCGACCGACGCCGGCGGCATGCGCGCCCTGCGCCACGGGACGGTCCGCGCGCGGGTCGCCGGCCTCGAGGCCGTCCTGGCCGACGGCACCGTGATCGACCGCCGCGCCGGGCTGCTCAAGGACAACGCGGGCTACGCGCTGCCCGCGCTGATCGTCGGCAGCGAGGGGACGCTGGCCGTCGTCACGCGCGTGCGCTGGCGCCTGGTGGCGCTGCTGACGGCCCGCGTCGCCGCGCTGGTCCCGCTCGCCTCGATGCAGGAGGCCGCTGACCTGCTCGCGGTCCTGCGGCCGGCGCTGCCGTCCCTGGAGGCGGTGGACTTCCTGCTCGACGACGGGCTGCAGCTCGTGCTCGACCACCTGCGCGTCCCGGCGCCCGTCCCCGAGCGGGCGCCCGCCTACGTGCTCGTGGAGTGCGCGGCCCGCACGGATCCGACGGAGGAGCTCGCCGAGGCCCTGGAGCGCGCCGGCGTCGAGGACGCCGTCGTGGCCTCGGACACCGCCGACCGCGAGCGCCTGTGGCGCTTCCGCGAGGCCCACACCGAGGCGATCGCCGCCGCCGGCGTGCCGCACAAGCTCGACGTCGGCGTCCCCCTCGAGCGCCTGCCGGCCTTCCTGGAGCAGGTCCCGCGGACGGTCGCCGAGGTCGCCCCCGGCGCCCGGACCTTCCTGTTCGGCCACCTCGGCGACGGCAACGTCCACGTCAACGTGCTCGGGGCGCCGCCCGACGACCCGCGGGTCGACGAGGCGGTGCTGCGGCTCGTGGCCGAGGCGGGCGGGACGATCAGCGCCGAGCACGGCGTCGGCGTGGCGAAGGCGCGCTGGCTCGGGCTCGTCCGCCCGCCCGGCGAGCTCGCCGCGATGGCCGCCGTCAAGCGCGCCCTCGACCCGCGCGGGATCCTCAACCCGGGGGCCGTCCTGCCGGCCGCCTGACCCGCTGGGGCCCCGGGTGGCCTGTAGCATGCCACCGGTGAGCGAGACCGCTGCCCGCCCGGCCCACGAGACCGTCTTCACCGTCGAGTCGACCCCCCTGAAGTTCGGGCCCGGGGCCGCCGACGAGGCGGGCTGGGAGCTCGCGCGCCTCGGCGCCACACGGGCCCTGGTCTTCTCCGACGCGAACGTGCGGCGCCTCGGCGTGACGGAGCGGATCACCGCCCAGCTCGAGGCCGAGGGCATCGCCTACGAGGTCTACGACGACGTCCGCGTCGAGCCGAGCGAGGCGTCCTTCGCGGCGGCGGCCGCCTTCGCGCGGGAGGGCGGCTTCGACGCCTTCGTGTCGATCGGCGGCGGCTCCACGATCGACACCGCGAAGGTCGCCAACCTCATCGCGACCCACGGCGGCGAGGTCATCGACTACGTCAACCCGCCCGTGGGCGGCGGCCGCAAGCCGGAGGGCCCGCTGCGGCCGCACCTCGCGATCCCGACGACCTCCGGATCGGGCTCGGAGGCCACGACGGTCGCCGTGCTCGACGTCCCCTCCCAGGGCGTCAAGAGCGGCATCTCGCATCGCTTCCTGCGCCCGACGCAGGCCATCGTCGACCCCGAGCTGACGCGGACGCTCGCCGCCGAGGTCACCTCGTCGGCCGGCCTGGACGTCGTCTGCCACGCCGCCGAGTCCTTCCTCGCGCGCCCGTACGAGACGCGCGACCGCCCGGCCTCGCCCGGCGACCGCCCGCCCTACCAGGGCTCCAACCCGATCGCGGACGTGTGGTCCTCACGGGCGCTGGAGGACGGCGGACGCTACCTGCGCCGCGCCGTGGCCGACGGCGAGGACCTCGAGGCCCGCGGCCGGATGATGCTCTGCGCGTCGCTGGCCGGGATCGGCTTCGGCTCGGCCGGCGTGCACATCCCCCACGCCTGCGCCTACCCGATCGCCACGGGGACGCAGGCCTACCAGCCCGCCGGCTACCCCGACGACCACCCCTTCGTCCCGCACGGGCACTCGGTCATCGTCACCTCCCCCGCGGCCTTCCGCTTCACCTACGAGGCCGCGCCGGAGCGCCACATCCGCGTGGCCGAGCTGCTGTCCGGCCGGGCCATCGCGGCCGGCGCGGCCGACGCGGACACCCTGCCCCGGGTCCTGACCGAGCTGATGCGCGACGTCGGCGCCCCGCGCGGCCTGCGCGAGCTCGGCTACGAGGAGGCCGACGTCCCCGGCCTCGTGCAGGGCGCGCTGAAGCAGCAGCGCCTGCTCGTCCTCGCGCCGCGCGAGCCGAGCGCCGGCGATCTCGAGCAGATCATGCGCGAGTCGCTGGAGAACTGGTAGGCCATCCGGCCAGCTTGCGCCGATCCTTGCCCGAAATCAGGCAAGGATCTTGTCTTTCGCCGCTCCAGCCCCCACTATGCGGCCGAGGCATGGTGGACGACGACGATCAGGGCATTGAGGAGCTCGTGACCCACCTCGTGGGCGCGAGCGGGCTCGACCGGGGCGACGCCGTACGGGTCGTGGCCGACGTGATGGCCTTCTTCTCGGAGACCACGGAGGCGTTCGTCCGGCGCCGGCACCGCGAGCTGCAGGGTCGCGGGCTGGCCAACCCGGAGATCTTCGCGCGCGTGGCGCGGGAGCTCGCCGGGCGACCCGTGGCGGCCCCGGAGCTCTCCGAGCGCCAGATCCGCCGCCTCGTGTACGGCTGAGCAGCGAACGAACAAGGACGGGAGACTCACATGTGCGGGATCGTCGGATACGTCGGGCGCCAGGACGGCGTGCCGATCCTCATGGAGGGCCTCCAGCGCCTCGAGTACCGGGGCTACGACTCGGCGGGCGTCGCCGTGGCCAAGAACGGCGCCCTGCGCGTCCACAAGGCCCAGGGCAAGGTCCGCGACCTCGCCGCCGACATGCCCAAGCGCGTGGCGGGGCCGGCCGGCATCGCCCACACGCGGTGGGCCACCCACGGCGTCCCGAGCGACGTCAACGCCCACCCGCACGTCGACGCGACGGGCACCGTCGCCGTGGTCCACAACGGGATCATCGAGAACGCCGGCGCCCTGCGGGCCCGGCTGGAGGCCGAGGGCGTCGAGTTCCTCTCCGAGACGGACACCGAGGTGCTCGCGCACCTCATCGCGCGCTCCGAGGCCGAGGACCTCGAGGACGCCGTGCGCGAGGCGCTGCGCGCCGTCAAGGGCACCTACGGCCTGGCCGTGGTCGACGCCCGCCACCCGGACCGCCTCGTGGTCGCCCGCAACGGCAGCCCGGTCGTCCTCGGGATCGGCGAGCGCGAGATGCTCGTCGCCTCCGACGTCGCCGCGCTCGTCCGCCACACCCAGCAGATCGTCCACCTCGACGACGGCGAGCTGGCGACGCTGCGCCCCGACGGCTTCAGCACCTCGACGCTCGACGCGCAGCCCACGACGAAGACGGCCTCGACGGTCGACTGGGGTGCCGAGCACTACGACAAGGGCGGCGCCGAGCACTACATGCTCAAGGAGATCGGCGAGCAGGCCCATGCGGTCGAGGGCACCCTGCGCGGCCGGCTGGACCACCGCTTCGGGACCGCCCACCTCGGCGGCCTCAACCTCAGCGCCCGCGAGCTGCGCTCGGTGCGCCGGGTGAAGATCCTCGGCTGTGGCTCGGCCTACTACGCCGGGCTGATGGGCGCCGCGACGATCGAGTCGCTGGCGCGCATCCCCGCCGACGCCGAGCCCGCCTCGGAGTTCCGCTACCGCAACCCGGTGATCGAGGCCGACACGCTCTACGTCGCGGTGAGCCAGTCCGGCGAGACCGCCGACACCCTCGCCGCGGTCCAGGAGGTCACGCGCCGCGGCGGCCGGGTGCTCGGCGTGGTCAACGTCGTGGGCTCGAGCATCGCGCGGGCGTGCGACGGCGGCGTCTACCTCCACGCGGGCCCCGAGGTCTCCGTCGCCTCGACGAAGGCGTTCACCTGCACGGCCGTGGCCTTCGCGCTGCTCGCGCTGCACCTCGGGCGCATCCGCGACCTCGGGCCGGCCGACGGCCAGCGCCTGACCGCGGCGCTGGCGGAGCTGCCGCGGCAGGTCGAGGAGGTCCTGGCGGGCTCCGACGCCATCGCCGAGGTCGCCGAGGAGTTCAGCGGCATCGACAGCGCCTTCTACGTCGGGCGCGTGCGCGGCTACCCGGTCGCGCTCGAGGGCGCCCAGAAGCTCAAGGAGATCTCCTACGTCCACGCCGAGGCATACCCGAGCTCGGAGCTCAAGCACGGCCCGCTGGCGCTGATCGAGCCGGGCCTGCCGACGGTCGCGATCGTCCCCGACGACGAACTGCTCGACAAGAACCGCTCGACGGTCGAGCAGATCCGCGCCCGCGACGGCCGCGTGATCGCCGTGGGCCACCGCTCGCTCGGCGGCCTGGCCGACCACGAGATCATCGTGCCGCGCAGCCAGCCCGAGCTCGACCCGATCCTGCTGGGCATCCCGCTGCAGCTGCTGGCGTACCACGCCGCGGTGGCGCTGGGGCGGGACGTGGACCAGCCGCGGAACTTGGCGAAGAGTGTCACTGTGGAATAAGGCTGGTTCGGCAGAGCCGAACTGGCCTTATTCCATTGCGAGTTCGGGGAGGTCTGCCGGCTGCGCCGGCGTCTCCACCGAACGTCGCGGGCCGTGCAGGGCGCGGCGCGTCCGGGGCTAGAGCCGTTCGCGGATGACCGGGCGCTTGGCCGCGCCGGCCTCGTCGAGGCGGCGGACCGGAGTGGTGTAGGGCGCGTTGAGGGCGATCGAGGGGTCCTCGGCCGCCTCGCGGACGATCGCCGCGAGCGCCTCGGCGAAGGCGTCGAGGGTCTCCTTGGTCTCCGTCTCGGTGGGCTCGATCAGCAGCGCCTCGTCGACGAGCAGTGGGAAGTAGACCGTCGGCGGGTGGAAGCCGTGGTCGAGCAGGCGCTTGGCCAGGTCGAGCGTGCGGATGCCCAGCTCCTTCTTCATCGGCGCGCCGGACAGCACGAACTCGTGCATGCAGCGCTCCCCGAAGGCCAGG
>JAXDGY010000352.1:0-26292 GCA_034664785.1 Solirubrobacteraceae bacterium | reverse complement strand
GTCCATCGCGTCGACGAGCAGGACGGCGAGGGCACCAACCGCGAGCTGCAGCACGTCTTCGCCGTCCGCGACGACCGGCCGCTCGACGCGTGGACGGGGTTCGACCGCGCCGAGCTCGCCGGGCTCGTGCGGGTCGCGGCCGCCGACCTGCCCGGGCTCGTGGCCGGCGCGGACGTGCCGGGCCGGGCGTGGGACGGCACGCGGATCCGGCAGCGCACGGTCGGCGCCGCCGAGCTCGTCCCGGCGCCGTATCTGCCGGAGCTGGCGCCGCACCTGGCGCGGCTCAGCGGCGCCGGACGGTGACCCGCAGCTTCGTCGTGGCGGTCGCCCCGGTGGAGTCCTTGACGGTCAGCCGCACGGTGTAGCGGCCCGCGCGCCGGAAGACGTGGGTCGCCTTCCCCGCGTGCGTCGTGACGGCCTTCGTGCGGTCACCGAACGACCAGCGGTAGCGGACGATCTTCACGCCCGTTGCGCGCCTGACGCGGACGGTCAGCTTGACGCGGTGGCGCGCGACCGCGTGCTTGACCCCGAGCACGATCGACGCCTTGGTCTTCACCTTCGTTCCCAGGGGATCCGCGGTCTGCACGCCGGTCGACCCGGGCGCGGGCGTCCCCGGGGACGGCGTGCCGCCGCCCGCCGCCGCCGTCGCGTCCGCCTTGCCGAGGAACGGCCAGCGGCCCCCGGGGATGAGCAGCCGCGCGCCGGTGCAGTCGGTCGCGGCCGTGTGGATGCCGTCGCTCTGCGCCCAGACGATCGTGCTGCCGTCGGGGGACAGGCTCGGGCTGGCCGACTGCGCGTTCTGCAGCGTCGCCGCGTCGAGGGGGATCTCGCAGCGCAGCGCGGTGTCCGCGGCCTGGATACCGGACGCGGCGTAGATCGAGATCTTCGCGGTGGCCACGGTCCCGTAGTGGTCGGCGCCGTCGTCCTGGAGGACGGCGACGCGGGTGCCGGTACGGGAGACGACCGCCTGGTAGCCGGTGAGATAGCTCTCCCCGGCGCGCCAGGCGCCCGCCGTCTTGGCGCCCGTGTCCCAGACGCCCCACTGGGCCTGGGCGGCGTCGAGCGTCGTGCCCTGATGCGTGATCAGGAAGCGCCCGTCGTCGATCCACGAAGGGTCGACGTAGTCCGCGAGCGACTGCTGCATGCCCGCCGTGCCGCCGAGCGCTGGGCCGTAGAAGGTGCGGAAGCCGTCACAGAAGAACAGGCTGTAGGCGACGGACGCGCCGTTCGGGGAGACCCGCGCGATCTGCGGTGCGTAGGTCGGGCACTGCGGGGTGCTCGTGCTGGCCGGCGTCGTCGCCGGACCGCCGACCGTACGACCCTGCTGGTCGAGCAGGTAGAGCTCGCTGCTGCCGTCCGAGTCCGACCCGTCGGCGTTGACGCGCTGGGCGCCGCCGGCGACGAGGATGGTCCCGTCGTCGGCCTCCGACGGCCACGCCCAGTTGTTGGGCTGGCTCGTGACCGCACGGGCCCCGGAGCCGTCCGCCCCCGCGATCCAGACGTTGCCGTCCTTGACGAATACGAGCGACGCCGCGCCGGCAGCGGCCGGGAACGCCAGTGCGACCGCGACGCAACCAACCGCCGGCGCGAGCCGGCCCCGGACACCCCGACCAAGCATGACCCCCACCTCGCACGTTCACCGCCCGGCCACCACGGCTCGGAGCGCGCGCGAGCCTACGTCAGCGCGTCGCAGCACGCCACCGGCGGTTCGCACGCGGACTGGCGGGCCCGCCGGCGTGGCTATCTCACCTGCAGCACGAGCTTGCCGACGTTCTCGCCGGCGAAGAGCTTGAGCAGGGTGTCCGGGAAGGCCTCGATCCCGCCCTGGACGACGTGCTCCCGCGTCGTCAGGCGGCCGTCCTGCAGCCATCCCGCCATCTCGGCCGCGGCCTCCGCGTAGCGGTCGGCGTAGTCGAAGACGACCATGCCGGTCATCGACGCGCGCGAGACGAGCAGCGACAGGTAGTTCTTCGGGCCCTGCACCGACCCCGTCGCGTTGTACTGCGAGATCGCACCGCAGATCACGACGCGCGCGCCGCGGGCCAGGCGCGTGAGGACGGCGTCGAGGATCTCGCCGCCCACGTTGTCGAAGTAGACGTCGACGCCCTTGGGCGCGTGCTGCTTGAGCGCGGCGCGCACGTCCTCGGCCTTGTAGTCGACGGCGGCGTCGAAGCCGAGCTCGTCCACGAGCCAGCGGCACTTCTCCTCGCCGCCGGCGATCCCGACCACGCGACAGCCCTTGAGCTTGGCGATCTGGCCGGCGACGCTGCCGACCGCCCCCGCGGCCCCCGAGACCACCACGGTGTCGCCCTCCTGCGGGCGCCCGACCTCGAGCAGGCCGAAGTAGGCGGTCATCCCGGTGAGGCCGAGGGTCCCCAGGTAGGTGGGGAGCGCTGCCAGGCCCGGGTCGACCTTCACCACGCCGCCTCCGTCGGAGAGCGCGTGCTCCTGGACGCCGAAGGCGCCGGTGACGTGGTCGCCGACCGCGAAGCCGGGGTGCTCGGAGGCCGTGACGCGCCCCACGCCCGCCGCCCGCATCACGGCACCGAGCTCGACGGGCGGGATGTAGGACCGCACGTCGTTCATCCAGCCGCGCATCGCGGGATCCAGCGACAGGTGGGACACGGCCACGGTGAACTCACCGTCCGCGGGGGCGGGGACCGCCTGCTCGGTGACGTGCCACGACTCGGCGGTCGGGAGGCCCACGGGCCGGGCGGCGAGTCGGATCTGGCGGTTGACGCTCATGGCCCGACCCTACTTCCGGGGCCGCCCCGTCGAGGCTCAGGGGCGCTCGACGTTCTGCAGCCGCACGCGGCCCTGGGCGACGAGCTTGCCGTCCTCCCGGGTGATGTCGCAGGTCCAGAGCTGCCCGGTGCGCCCCTGGTGGACCGGCGTCGCGCGGACGTCGAGGCGACCCTCGCGATGGGCGCGCACGAAGTCCGTGTGGTTGGAGAGGCCCACCGCGTAGGCGCCGCGGTCGGCGACCGCCGTCGAGGCGCCGATGCTGCACGCGCTCTCCACGGCGGACGTGTGGACGCCGCCGTGGACCACGCCCCACGGGGTGTGGTGCTCGGCCGTCGCGTCGATGTGGCCGCGGACCTCGGTGGCCGAGACGTGGTCGACCACCAGCCCTGTGGCGCGGACGAAGGCGCTGGACGCGGCGAGGGACACGTCGGGGAGGTCGGTCATGCCGCCCCCACCAGGAGCACGCTCGTCGTCGCCTGGCCGACCAGGCGCCCCGTGGTGTCGCGCGCCTCCGCCTCGGCGAAGACCACCCGCCGCCCGGCGCGGACCACGCGGCCGCTGACCTCGAGCTCGCCCGCGCCGGCGTGGACGGGGCGCAGGAAGCTGACCTTGATCTCGATCGTGCTGTAGCCGACGCCGGCGGGCAGCTGGGTGTGCACCGCGCAGCCGGCGGCGGAGTCCAGCAGCGTGCACAGCAGACCGCCGTGCACCATGCCGATCGGGTTGTAGACCGACTCGTCGGGCTCACAGCGGAACACCGCCTCGCCGTCGCCGATCGCGGCCAACCGCATCGCGACGAGGTTCGCGATCGGCGGCGGGGGCAGCTGCCCGTCCCGGATGGCCTCGAGGTACTCGCGCCCCGACAGCGCGGCCCCGTGGGCGGCCGTGGCCATCGGGTCGTGCCAGCTGACCTCCTTGCTGCGCGGCTCCCCCCACGCCTCGAGGTCGCCGCCGGCGGGCCGGTCGGCCTGGATCAGGTCGTCGTCGCGCATAGTCCGTTGTTTCATACAACCCACTTGGCGGAAGCGCAAGTCCCGCCGGGTCAGGCCGCCCGGCGCGGGGCCGCCGGCGCTGCCGCGGCCTCGGCCTCGTACTGCGCGGGCGTGCGCCCGACCACGGCCCGGAAGTCGCGGATGAAGTGGGCGTGATCGAAGTAGCCGAGGTCGAGCGCCAGGCGCGTCCAGTCCGTGCCGCGGCCCGCTCCGAGCTGCTCGATCGCGTCGTGGAGGCGATGGCGCTGCAGCACCCACTTCGGGCCGACGCCGACGTAGCGGCGGAACAGGCGCTGCAGCGTCCGCGTCGTCAGGTGATGGCGCGCGGCGATCTCGTCGACCCGCGTCCCCGGGAGGGCGTCTCGCATGTCGGCGACGACCGCGCGCACGAGCTCGGCGTCCGGGCCGGGCTCGGCGGCCAGGCGCTCGCGCAGGAACGCGTGGACCAGCGCGAGCTTGTCCGCCGGCTCCTCGAGCGCCGCGCTCTCGCGCGCGAGCCGCTCGCCGCGATCCCCGAACAGGGCGCCCAGACCCAGCACCCTGTCCGTCAGCTCGCAGAGCGGCCGGTCGACCAACGTCGCGAACCCTCCGGGCAGGAACTTCGTCCCGACCGCCCACCCCGCGCCGGACAGGAGCCGGACGTCGCGCTCGCGCCGCACGCCGTAGACCGCCGCGCCGTGCGGCTCGAGCACCAGGTGCACGGCCGGGTGGGTCATGACCTCCGAGCGGTACGGGTCGCGGCCGCGCAGGTCCCAGGACACGATCCAGTGGCGGTCGACGGCGTGCGCGAGGTCGGCCGGCGGGGCCGGGCGGTCGAGGCTGAAGACCCGGCCGAGGGCGGCCGGGCGCAGGATGCCGCGAGTGTCCATCGCCTGTCGGATTCTTCCAAGATGCCCGGACCCAGGCGGGGTAGGTTCGAGGCCATGAGCAATGGACACGCGACGGTCAACCTCGAGACAGCCGAGAACCTGGCGCCGAAGTTCGGGATGGGCGACATGGGCGAGGCGCACTTCGTCCGCAACGATCTCGGCGCCGAGCGGATCGGGCTCTCCCACTACCGGATGAACCCCGGTCGGCGCGTGGGCTTCGGGCACCGCCACGGCGAGTCGGAGGAGGTCTACGTCGTCCTCTCCGGGTCCGGGCGCTTCCGGGTCGAGGACGACGTCTTCCCGGTCACCACCAAGGACGTGGTCTACGTCCCCCCGGCGTCCATGCGCGAGTGGGAGGCCGGCCCGGACGGCCTCGAGCTCCTGGCCTTCGGGGGCCACGCCGAGGCGGACGCCGAGATGCAGCCGGGCTGGTGGACGGACTGACGGACGCGCCTACGGCGCCGCGGGGGCGGGCACGGCGGCATCGGCGCGCCACCCGCGCGTGAGGCGGCCCCAGCGCAGCAGGATGAAGATCACGGCGATCGGGACGGTCCCCGGCAGCGTCTCGGCGTGCGGCAGCAGCATGCCGTAGCCGGCCGCGACGGCCGTCACGAGCATGGCCGCGCGCCGCTGGACGCCGTGGCCCGCGACGAAGCCGCCCAGCACGGCCGCGAGGACGAGGTCGGGGTAGTCCGTGGAGATCGGGCCGATCCCGGCGCGGTCGAACGCCGGCCCGTGGACGTGCGTCGCGGCGTCGACCATCAACGCCTCGGCGGACTGCCCGACGCCCAGCGCCAGCAGCGCCACGTCGATCGCGCACATGCAGACGACGCCGGCGAGGACCCAGCGCCCCGGCACCAGCCGGACGAGCGCCACGCCGAGGGTCAGGCATCCGAGCGCGGTCAGGACGCTGGCCGAGAGCTGGCCGATCCACCCGCTCGCCAGCCCGGCGACGACCACCAGCGCGAGTGCGGCGAGCAGCAGCGCGGCGCGTGGCCCGCGCACGACGCCGACCATCGCGACGGCGGTCAGCAGCGGGGTCGCCGCGCCCGCCAGCAGGACGAGCCCGAAGGCCATCGGCGGGAGGACGAGCACCCCGACCGTGCCCACGACGATCGATCCCGGGAGCACGGCCGCCCACGCAGGTGAGCGGAGGCGCCCGAGATGCGCGAGCGCATCGCCTCTGGGCAACGCCACGAGGGCGCCCTTGAGCACCGCGACGACCATCACGGCGACGAAGACCGAGAAGGTCATGCTGCGGTTCTACGGGCCACCCCGTTGCGCTCGGATCGCAGCCGCGTTGCCGGCCGTCGGCGCTGACTACACCTCCGGCGGTAGGCGAAAGGTCGTCCCCCAGCCCGACGACAGGCGCGTTCCGGTCCGCGACGATCCGAGGCGTAGGACCCCTCAAGCTGCGGCCGCCCTCCCCCGGCGTGCCGCCGCGCCCGGACGGTACGTCCGGGAAGGCAGCGAAGGCCCCGGTGCACCCCCGCCGGGGCCTTCGCCCATTCAGGGCCCAGGCCTTCTGGGACGCTCGGGGAGCCGCCGATGGCTGGGTCCGCGCCCGGGCCAGGCCGGACTGTCCCTCGGCGGGGGTGAGCCTGCCCCGCGGCTCAGTCGCTCGCCCGGGTGCCGTCGGACACGATCGGCTCCCCGCCTCGAGTCAGGAGAAAGACGTGAGCGACGAAGAACCCGTCCCGACGACGACCAACGACGTCGGCATCCCCGCCGCCAGCGACGACCACTCGCTGACCGCCGGCCCCAACGGTCCGACGGTGCTGCATGACGCCTATGTCGTGCAGAAGATGCAGCACTTCAACCGCGAGCGCGTCCCGGAGCGCGTCGTGCACGCCAAGGGCACCGGGGCGTTCGGGTTCTTCGAGGTCACCGAGGACGTCACCCAGTGGACCAACGCGCACTTCCTGTCCAAGGTCGGGCAGCGCACCCCGATGTTCGCCCGCTTCTCGACGGTCGCCGGTGAGCTGGGCAGCCCGGACACCGCGCGCGACCCCCGGGGCTTCGCGCTGAAGTTCTACACCGAGGAGGGCAACTACGACCTCGTCGGCAACAACACGCCGGTGTTCTTCATCCGCGACGCCTCCAAGTTCTCGGACTTCATCCACTCGCAGAAGCGGCTGCCCGACACGGGGATCCGCTCCAACGACATGCAGTGGGACTTCTGGACCCTCCAGCCGGAGAGCGCCCACCAGGTCACGATCCTCTTCTCCGACCGCGGGACGCCGAGCACGCTGCGGCACATGAACGGCTACTCGAGCCACACCTACTCGTGGCGCAACGCCAAGGGCGAGCGCTTCTGGGTCAAGTACCACTTCAAGACGGTGCAGGGCGTCGAGAACCTGACGAACGACGAGGCCGCCGCCATCGCCGGGTCGGACCCGGACTACCACCGGCGCGACCTGTGGGACGCGATCAAGCGCGGCGACGCGCCGGAGTGGCGCCTCGAGATGCAGATCATGCCCTTCGAGGACGCTGCCGACTACCGCTTCAACCCGTTCGACCTGACCAAGGTCTGGCCCCACGCCGACTACCCGCCGATCACCATCGGCCGCATGGTGCTCGACCGCAACCCGACCAACCACTTCGCCGAGGTGGAGCAGGCGGCCGTGGCGCCCTCGAACCTGGTTCCCGGCATCGGGCTCAGCCCGGACAAGATGCTGATGGGCCGCATCTTCTCCTACCACGACACGCACCTGCACCGCATCGGCACCAACTACGAGCAGCTGCCGGTGAACGCACCCCGGTGCCCCGTGCACTCCTACAACAAGGACGGGGCGATGACGTTCCGTCACACCGGCGACCGGCCGATCTACGCGCCCAACTCCTACGGAGGCCCCCGCGCCGACCCGAGCAAGGAGCTGCCCACGTGGATGGTCGAGGCCGGCGAGCTCGGCCGGTACGCGTACAGGCTGCACGCCGAGGACGACGACTTCGGCCAGGCCGGGACGCTGGTGCGCGACGTCATGAGCGCGACCGACCGGGAGCACCTGGTCACCAACATCGTCGCGCATGCCGGCGACCACCTCTCCGACGACGTGCAGCGCCGCGTCATCGGGTACTGGACCAGCGTGGACCCCGAGCTGGGCGCCCAGGTCGCGGCCGGACTCGGCAGCACCAACGGCCACAGCCTCGCCGCCGACGGCGCGTCCGCCGACCGCCGCGAGCGCCGATGAGCGGCGCGGCGAACGGCGGGGCGACGCGTCGCCTCGCCGCGGTCGAGGACTGGTCGACCCGCGTCGAGACCTGGGCGGGCAACGCCCAGTCACCCCCGATGTCCCACATCCGACAGGAGAGAGCACCCATGCCCGTGAACCACACGCAGGCCGCGACCGACGAGCCGGGCGCGCCCCGCACGGCGACCGATCGCGCCGTCCAGGCCGGCGAGCGCCTGCTGGATGCGAGCAGCAAGGTGGGCAACGCCTACGCCGACGCCTACCAGGAAGCGGTGGTCAACATGGCCGACTGGCGCGAGCGACTCGCCGACGCGGCCCCGATGGATTGGGGAACCCCCGTCGACTGGGGCAAGCTCGTGAATCATCCCGGCGCTGCGGGCGCACGGCCGCTGAACAAGCCGATGCATGAGGCTGCGAGGACGGTTGCTCGCGTCAACGAGCAGCTCGTCGCCGCGAGCAAGCAGCTCGGCCTGGCCTACGTGGACGCCTGCGAGCAGGCCGCGCTGGCCGCCTGCGAGCTGACCGAGCAGGCCGCGATGGCGAGCGACAACGAATGGATGGGCTCCGCCCCGATGCCCTCGGGCGTCGCGCGCGACATCACCAAGGCCTACGTCGACGTCGCGCGGCGGCTGCTGGCCTGAGGAGGGACCGACGGCGCCGGCCTCGCGCCGGCGCCGTCGATGGCGGCTTGGCCTGGTCCCTCGGTCAGGTGGCCGGCGAGACCGCGTACAGGTGGGCGGGCGTCGCCCCGCCAGGAGCCGGGGCGGTGCCGTCGCCCAGGGCCCGACGGGCCGCGGCCAGCGCATCGGCGGTGAGCCGCCGGGCGTGCCGGAAGTCCGTGGGCTGGACGCCGTGCGGGTTGGGCGCAGGAAGGACGATCAGCTCCGCCTGGCCCGCATACCGGACCAGGTCGGCCCGCAGGTGATCCTTCGTCCGCGCGGCGAGGGCCTGCATGGCGGCGTCCAGGCCGTTCCGCGGCAGGCGGCACATCGCCCGCGAGGGGTCCTGGGTCGGCAGGACGTAGATGCGCTGGGCGCCCAGCGCGACGGCGTGGGAGATCGGCGTGTTGTTCACGACGGCTGCGTCGACGAGGAGCTGCTCACCGAAGCGCACCGGCGGCAGGACGCCCGGTATCGCGGCGGCGGCGATGACCGCGTCGGGAGCCCGGCCGGCCGACAGCAGCACCTCGCGCGCGCTCGGCAGGTCGAAGGCGACGACGTGGACCGGGATCGGGGCATCGGCGAGGTCGTCGAACTCGAGATGCCGCCGCACGATCCGGGCCAGCCCTTGGGCGCCGACCAGGTGGTCCCGCCGGCCCCACAGGCCACCCGCCAGCATCCGCAGGTCGATGGGGAAGACGTCCTGGCGCTGCATCGCGTTCCAGACGCGCGCGAGCTCGTCGGCGGTCGAGACCTCCTGCGGTCGGGACGCGACGAACGCCGCGTTGAGCGCACCCACCGAGGTGCCGACCAGCATGTCGGGAACGACCCCGTGCTCGTACAGCGCCCGGAGCATCCCCACCTGCAGCGCTCCGAGGCTCGCTCCGCCGGCAAGGACGAACGCGGTCCTCGGATTGCCGCCCAGCGAGGACTCGGACCTGCCGGACGTGAGGCACCGCGCTGCTCCGCGGGGCGGCGCGGCGTGCTGGTGGGCGGCCCTCGCGGCCGACCCCACGGGGCTCGTCACGTGGCGAGGGCGGCGAAGCACCTCGAGGCTTGCTCCTCGCGATCCAGCGCAGCGCGGTAGAGGGCGAACGCGAAGGACGCGTCGCCGGACCCTGCGGCCGACCAGCTCTCGTACGCCGCTTGGACGCTGATGCACTCCGCGACCCAGTCGGCGTACGCGTGGGTCATGCCGTTGATCCGGTCCTTGATCGCTCTCTGGCGGGGCAAGCCGACCTCCCGTGTGGCCGAGGGTTCTCCGCCGGTGGCGGGGTCTCACGCGGAGCGTGGCGCCGTCGTGCGCCCATCGCATCCGCGAGCCCCCGGGGCGAATCCCTAGTCGTCCGCCCGGTGGCCGGCGGTCCGGAGAAGCCCCGTCGCTGGAACAGGTCACGGCCGGCCGGCGCCTCAAGAGGATCGTCGTCCCGTACACGGCCCAGTCGGGCCCAAGCCGAGCCTGGGCCGCCACGCAGCAGCGGCGACCCGATCGCCGGCTCGCGCAGTGCCAGAGGAGGCAGCGACAGATGACACCGACCAGGAGCTGGGCCGCCGGAGCGGTCCTCACCGGCCTGCTTGCGGCCGGGATGCCCTCGACGGCAGCCGCCGTCACCACCCCGCCGCCGGGCGGCGCCGGCGGACCCACCGCGGGTGCAGCAACCCAGTCCACGGCCGCCGCGGACGCCATCTCGCAGTGCCTGGCGAAGTACGGCTTGCCGTCGCTCCCGGCCGGCGCGTCGCTCGTCCCGGGTGGCGCGAGCGGGGCCGGTTCGTCGCCGGCCACCGCGCTGCCGACCACCACCGCGCTGCCGCCGGCCACCGCGCTGCCGACCACCACCGCCCTGCCGACCACCACCGCCCTGCCGGCGACCACCGGCCTGCCGACCGCCACCGCCGTCCCGGGCGCCGGCACGGCCCCGGCCCCGGTCCCGGCCACGGGGTCCCCCGCCGGCCTGGCGAACGGCGGCGCCGGCCTGCAGTGCGGCAACGTCGTGATCAACAACACCATGTACCTGGTCGTCCTGACGGTGACGACCACGACCACGACCGTGGCGGCACCGATCACGGCGGCGGCGGGAGGAATCAGCTCGACGACCAACCTCCCGGCCGTCACCGTCGCGCCGCGGGACGAAGCGCCCGCGGCTGCGACCCCGGCGACCCCGGCACCGGCGCCCGCGATGTCCGCGGTCGGCCGGCCGCTGCAGGTCCATGGGACCTCGAGGACACGCGCTCGGCGGTCGACGCACAGGCGCGCCGCGCGGCGCAGCCCCGCGAGGATCACGCGACTGGTGCACATCCGGCTGGTGCGCCGCGGCCGCGCCACGGTCCGCTGAGTCGGCGGGGCGCGGGGCCGACGCCGGTAGGACAGGCGACACCGTCCCCCAGGTCAGGTCATGGCGGTTCGCCCCGCGGCCAGCATGGGCGCCGTCGAGAAGGGTTCGCGTCGCGCGGCGACGCCGGACCCGGCATCCGAACACGAACAGGGGCGCTCCCGTGGCGCCCGCAACGAGGAGGCGTTCTGTCCATGTCATCACGACGTCGCGCTGCGGCGGCGGCCGCCCTGTGCGCCCTTGTCGCCGCTCCGGCGGCCGGCGCCGCCACCCGCGCCGCCGCGCCGAGCACCACGGCCGGAGTCGCGGCAGCCTGCCCCAACGCCGATCAGACGGGCGGGAACGCGACCGTCGCGGATCTCGCGACCGGGGTGCGCTGCCTGCTCAACCAGCAGCGGACGGGTGCCGGCCGGCGGGCCGTGGCCGAGAACCCGGAGCTCGCGTCCGCCGCGTCGCGCCATGCCGCCGACATGGTGTCGCGCCACTACTTCGCGCACACGAGCCTGGGCGGATCGACGTTCGTCGACCGCATCCGCCGCACCGGCTATCTGCCGGCGCGTGGCCGGTGGTCGGCCGGAGAGATCCTGGCCTGGACCAGCGGCTCGCTCGCGACGCCTCGCGGCCTCGTCGACGCCTGGATGGCCAGCCCGGAGCACCGGCGGATCCTGCTCGACCCGAGCTTCTCCGAGGTCGGCGTGGGCGTCGTGGTCGGCGCGCCGCGAGCCGGGGTGGGCGACGCCATCACCGCCACGGCGGACTTCGGGCGCGTGCGCTGAGCGATCAGGACGGCGGCGGGCCGGGAAACGGCGCGGCGCGGAAGTCGAGGACCCTCAGCGCCAGCGTCAGCACGACCAGGTCGTCGACGTCGTGGGGGTCGCGGCCGGTGAGCTCCCGGATCCGCCGCAGCCGGTAGACGACCGTGTTCGGATGGATGCTGAGGAGCCCGGCCGACTTGGTCAGGTTGAAGTGCGTCTCGACGTAGGCCTGGAGCGTGGCCAGCAGCCAGCTGTCGTGCTCGCGGTCGTAGTCGCTCAACGGCCGCAACGTCGCCTCCAGGATCCGCTTGGCGTGGGCGCTCCCCTGCAGCATGTGGTCGATCAGCACGTCGTCGAGGCCCACGGCCCGGCCGCGGATGCCGAGCCTGCTGGCCATCGCCGCGGCGTCGCGGGCCTCCGAGTAGGCCGTCGCGATCGCCCCGAGGCCGGGATGAGCCCCGCTCATGCCGATGCTGACCTCCACCGTGAGCGCCTCGGCGAGCTCCACGCAACTCCGTCTGACCACGTTCAGCTCGTCCGGCCCTGCGACCGGGTAGAGGACGACGAGGTCCCCCTGCCGCATGCCGGCCAGGAGGGATCCCGCCGACGGGCGCAGGCGGCTGCGGGTCGTCTCGACGATCCGGTCGAGCGCGACCCGCGAGGGGAGCGGCTCGTCGCGGCCGGCCTCGCCGTGCATCTCGGAGCCGCGCACGACCACCACGACGTAGCTATCGGCGAGCCTGAGGTGCAGCGATCGCGCCTGCCGCTGGACGGGTTCGTCGGCCCCATTGCCTGAGACGAGCGCCTCGAGCAGGTCGCGGCGCAACAGGCCGCGCGCAGTGACCTCGTCCAGGTAGGCGGTGATCCCCACCTTCGAGAGGAGGTCGACCTGATGCATCAGCCGTGACGCGATCTCGATCGCCGCCTCCCGCTCTCCCGGCCGGTTGATGCGGGCGCTCGCGACGACCGCGTCCCAGAGGACCTCACCCCAGATGCGCGCGGAGCGGGAGAAGAACTCGAGCGAGACGCGCTGATGGACGCGACGAGCGGACGCCTCGCGGATCGTCGCCGCCCAGGCCTCGGTCAGCGGCTCGGCGCCTCGGAGGCTCTCGACGAACGCGTCGATGTTCTCCAGGGAGAACGCGAACTGCTCCTCGGGAAGCGTGTCGCCAGGGCTCAGGTCGGCGTCCGCGGCATCGGCCTCGAAGCGTTCCACCATCTCGCGCGCAAGCGCCTCGCGGCGTGCCGCGATCCGCTCCGCGATCGTCCGCACCGCCTCCTGATGGAGGTGGTGCACCGCGCCGCTCGAGGCCCGCCGGCCCACGCTCACGGGGTTGCTCGGCTTCTGGTGGGGGGTTCGTAGAGGCTACGAACCGGGAGGGGGAAGGTTCTGGGTTTCGGCCATGCCCGCGCCCAGTGCCTGTACTTAGGGTCAGGGCATTCCTGCCATCCACCGGGCCCTGTGCCCGAGAGGAGCGACAACGCATGCCAGAACACATCGGCTCGAAGCTGATCGGGGACGCGCGGCCTGGCGGCCGAGCACGCAGGGCGCGGCGACTTCGGCACATCCGGCCGGCTCTGGCCTGCGTCGTGGGTCTGCTGACGTTCGGCGTGGCAGCAGCCACGGCCGGCGCAGCGACCTGGCCCACGGTCCAGCTTTCGACCGCGTCCACCACGAAGCCGTGGTGGTGCTCCCTGCCCGGCACGGGCAGCGTGCCCGCCTGTGCAACGACACCGGTCTCCACCGGCGGCGGAGGTACGACCGGGACCGGCGGCGGCACAACACCCGGGACCGGGACCTCCGGGACGCCCAAGCAGGCCGGTGCCGCCTTCTCGGGCACCTTCACCAACACGTCCGGGTCGCTCGCCTACCAGGGGTACGTCCCGTCGACGTACAAGTCCGGGACGGCGATGCCGCTGGTCGTCGCCCTGCACGGGTGCACCGAGTCGGCAGACCAGTTCCGCCAGCTGACGCGCTGGGACCAGGTCGCCGAAGCCAAGGGGTTCATCGTCGTGTTCCCGGAGCAGAGCGCGAACAACAACCAGACGAAGTGCTGGAACTTCTTCCAGGCGGCCCACATGTCGCGCGGCTCGGGCGAGCCGTCGCTCATCGCGGGCATCACCCAGTGGGTACAGCAGCACTACACCGTCGACGCGCGCCGGACCTACGTCAACGGGCTGTCCGCCGGCGGGGCGATGTCCTCCGTCATGGCCGCGACCTACCCCGACCTGTACGCCGCAGCCGGGATCGGCTCGGGCTGTGAGTACGCGGCGACCGCCGCCTGCGCCGGCTACAAGAGCGCCGACCCGGTCCAGGCGGGCAACGCGGCCTTCAAGGCCATGGGGACGCACGCCCGGCCGATGCCCGTGATCCTCTTCGAGGGCGACAAGGACACGACGGTCCCTCCGGTCAACGCCCAGCAGCTCGTGCAGCAGTGGCAGGTCACCGACGACCTGGCCGACGACAACTCCGCCAACAACTCGATCCCGGTCGCGCCCACCGGCGTCACCAACGGCAGCGTGCCCGGCGGGCACACCTACACGGTCACGTCGTACTCGAACGGCCACAGCGAGCTGATGCAGTCCTGGCTCGTGGCCGGCATGGGCCACGCATGGTCCGGCGGCTGCAGCTGCGAGCAGTACGCCGACCCGGCCGGTCCGGATGAGAGCACCGCCATGTACACCTTCTTCATGGCTCACCCGATGCCCTGACACAGGCCCCTCCCCCTGGCGCCCCGGCGGGCCTGCGGGCCGGCCGGGCGGGGTGGTGCTACATCGCCTGGCCACCGTTGACCGCCCAGACCTGCCCGGTGATGTACGACGAGGCGTCGGCGGCCAGGAAGCGGACCACGCGGGCGACCTCCTCGGGCCGTCCCAACCGGTTCAGCGGGACCTCTTCGCGGATCCGGTCGAGCACCTTCTCAGGGACGTTGTCCAGCATCTCGGTCTCGATGAACCCCGGGGCCACCGCGTTGACGGTGATGCCGAGGCCGTGGGGGGCGAGGCGGCCCTCGCGCTTCAGGACGAAGGCGGCCTCCTTGGCCAGTGACATCGTCAGGCCGAAGAGCCCGGACTTCGAGGCGGCGTAGTTCGCCTGCCCGACGTTGCCGGTCTGGCCGATGATCGACGAGATGTTCACGATCCGCCCGCTGCCCTGCTCGAGCATGTGCGCCAGCACGGCCTTGCACATGAAGAACGTCCCGGAGAGGTTCACCGCGAGGACGTCGTGCCATGCCTCGTCGGCCATCTTGCCCACGGTGCGGTCCATCGTGATGCCGGCGTTGTTGACCAGGATGTCGAGACGCCCGTGCCGATCGACCACCTCCTGCACCGTCCGGCGGCAGTCTTCGGCGGTGCCGACGTTCCCTTGATGGATCGTGATCGCCGTGCCTTCGGCGCCGAGCTCGTCCCTGAACTCCTCGGCGCGCTGGCGGTCGCTGCCGAAGCCGGCCGCCACGCTGGCGCCGTGGGCGGCCAGGCTGCGGGAGATCGCCGCGCCGATCCCTCGCGTGCCGCCGGTGACCAGCGCGACACGGCCGGCCAGCTCCTTGTCGTCGGGCAGCTGCGGGAGAGCCTGTGGCTCGGTGATTGCCATGGGGGTCCTGTTGTCCTTTCGGTCGGCGATCAGGGCGCAGACGCGCCGCACCCGCTGATCGTCGACGAGGGGGGCCCGACCGGCGACTGTCCCAACGGGCCGTCGGTGCCGGACCTTGGCGTTGCGCGGCGCCCCCCTAGCCCCGGCGAAGGCCGCGGCCCGACAACGCCGTGATCACCAGCGGCGACAGCAGCACGAGCAGCGGGACGGCCAGCAGCAGCGAGAACGCGCGACGGTCGGTGACCGCCGGCACCGCTGCGACCGCGCGTGGGGGTGATCGCGCGGGAGGGCTTCCCCGTTCGCCCGGCGAGATCCCCATGGGGCGGCGATTGGCCGGTCGGCCGGAGTGGGAGGCGCCCGACGACCCGGTGTGCCGGCGTCGCCCGGTCCGTGAGCCCGCGCGGTGTGCGCGGTGCCGTGCCGGTGCGTGCGACGTCCTCGGCGCGAGCGGCGTTGGTGTCAGTGTGCTCACCTGGGTCTGCGCGAGCGGCGGCGGGCTCGCCGGGCGCGGTCGCGCCGTCGGCTCGGCCCGGCGCGGTCGCGCCGGCGCACGCCGGTGCGCGGGCGCGCCCCGCGCGGGCCGCCCGGCCCGGGACGGACGAGCTGGCCGTTGCGCAGCGGGGATCTGCAGCGGCGGCGCGACCGGGGGCGCGACGGCCACCGCGGGCGGCGGCTGCACGCTGACGGGCGTCGCGCCGCCGGCGCCCCCGTCGCTGTGCCGGCCGTGGTCGCCGCCGCCGTCGCCGCCGTGGCCGTGGCCTTCTCCGTCGCCGTCGCCGGGCACGACGCTGGGCAGGCCGCCCGTCAGCGCTCCCGGCTGACCGCCCTGACCTCCGCCGTCGCCGCCATCGCCGCCATCGCCACCTCCGCCGTCGCCGGCCCCACCGTCGCCGCCGTCGCCCTCGCCGTGACCCGCCGACCCGTCGTGGCCGTCGCCGCCGCCATCGAATCGGGCGTGGACGGGCATGGTGGTCAGCCGCGGCGCCCCCTCGCTCCTGGACGGGTCGGCCGCGTCAGCCGATGCCCCCGCGCCCAGCGCGACGGCGACCGCGACGGCGACCGCGACGGCGGCCGGCGCCGCGAGCAGCGGCCGTGGTCGCCTGGCGAGCCAGTGAACGAGGAGATCGACCATGGTCGCGGCCGATCATCCGCCCCGGCGCTCGTCGTGCCAGCCGTCCGGCGGGACAGCGGGACCCGGCACGCTGCACCGGGCCGGCGCGGGGCTCAGGCCGCGCGACGCTCGTCGCGTCGCGCGTCGCGCGACCACGCGACGTGCGGCCGGTCGATCGCGCGCGACTCGCCGTCGTCGGGTGCAGCGGGAGCGGTGGTGACCAGCCCGGTCCTGTAGGCGTACACGACCAGCTGGGCGCGGTCGCGCGCCCCGAGCTTGCGCCGCGCGCGGCTGACGTGCGTCTTGGCCGTCGCCTGCGTGACCACAAGGCGTTCCGCGATCTCCGCGTTGCTGAGGCCGGCGGCCACCAGCCCCATGACCTCGCGCTCGCGCGGCGTGAGCTCCGAGAGGCCGGCCGGAACCTGCCCGCGGCTCGGGACGTAGGACAGGAGCAGGGCGATGAGCCGCCTCGTGAGGTCCGGGCCGAGCATCGAGCCGCCGGCGGCGAGCACCCGCACCGCGTGCAGGATCTCCGGCGCCTGGCTGTCCTTCGCGAGGACCGCGCCGGCACCCGCCTGCAGCGCGGCGAGCATGCTCTCGTCCGTCTCGCTGTCGACCAGCAGCATGACGCCGACCGCCCCGGCGGGCGACTCGGCCAGGATCTGCCGGGTCGCCTCGAGCCCGTCGACGCCCGGCAGCGCGGCGTCGATGACGACGACGTCCGGCTGCAGGGTCCGCACGAGCGGCACGAGGTCCTCGCCGTTCGCCGCCTCCGCCGCCACCGCGATGTCGGGCTCGTCGTCGAACAGCCGTCGCAGGCCCGCCCGCACCAACCGCTGACCGTCGGCGATCATCACGTGGATGGGGCCTGGCCGGCCGGCTCGGTGCTCGGCCACGTGGTCGGTGGGCCCGGCCACGTGCAACGCGGTCACCGACGAGAGCGCCGGAGGCCTCGGCTGGGGCGTGGGGGGATTCACCGACGGCGGCGCGGATGGGAAGCGGAGCCAGTCATCGCTCCACCGTTGTACGCCGGCCGCGTTGCAGGCACGTTGCCCCTGGCGGCCGCCGCGGGCGGAGCGAGCAGGACGTCGCGGAAGATGCCCGCGAACGCCGTGGCCGCATGATCGCCGAACAGCGCATGCCGGTAGCGGAGCGCCGCGTGGAGCCTGCCGTCGAGCGTGAGGACGCCCACGGTGGCCCCCAGGGGCATCCGGCCCGGTGGCGAGAACCACATCGCGCGCACCGAGCCCGCCTCTCCGAGCGAGGGCAGGCCGTCGAGCACACCGAGGTCCGAGAGCGACGCGCTGTCGACGACGACGTCACCGGTGAGCGGGATCAGGTCCTGCAGGCGGCGCTTGGCCGCGACGCTCAGCATGGCCGGAACGGCGCATAGGTCGATGACCGTGCCCCCCAGGCCGTCCCGCTTGATCGTCGCCGTGCGCCGGCCGGTCGCCTCGACGGCCTCCCGGAGGTCGTCGTGCTCGCCTGCTCCCAGCGACACGGTGGCGTAGGCCGCGAAGTTGCCGACGACCTCGGTGCGCCAGCGCGGTGGCCGCAGGTTCATCGGCATCGTGATCGCGACGCGCCGCGCGGGGCGGCCATGCGCCTTGTTCCAGCGGGTCACCGTGACGGCGAGCGCCGCGACCAGCACGTCGTTGACCGTCGTGCCGGGAGCCCGCCGGTCCAGGACGGCCTGCGTCTCCTCCGGCGAGAAGGACAGCAGCTCGAACCCATAGGCGGGGCGAGCGTCGCCGCCGTCGCGTGCGACCCGCGCGGCCGGGACCGCCTGCCGCGCCGCGCTCCGCGCGAGCGCCTGTGCCCGGACGATGTGGTCGGCGGGCGACGCGGCGCCCGCAAGCGCGCGGACGTCGCGCACGGCGAGCGGGTCGACGGCGCCGACCGGGTCGTCCTCCCCGGCATAGGCGCGCAGGATCGACCGCAGGAGCCGTACCGCTCCGATGCCGTCCGCCGCCGCGTGGTTGACGTTGAGCAGCAGCGCGTCCCCGCCGGGCACATGGGCGAGGAGCACCGCGAACGGCGGCGCCACGTCGAGCGACGGGCTGAAGGCGAAGTGCCGCTCGCGCGCCCGGGACAGCGCTGCCTCGTCGTCGCACGCCGCGACGAGCAGGGGGACCTCGGAGAGCTCGTCCAGGATCTCCCACCGGTAGGAGCGATCGGTGCTGCGGTGCTCGGCGAGCCGGGCCCGCGCGATCGGATGACGCTGGACGGCGGCGGCCAGCGCTGCGGCGAGACGGTCGGCCTCCAGCCGCCCCGTGACCCGGACTTCCACGTGCACGACCCAGGGCTCCTGACGACGGTCGAGATTCAGGTACAGCTCGTCCAGCAGGTTCAACGGCGTGCTGTGCACAGGGCTTCTCCGCTCCGATGGGCGGACCCATGCTGGTCACTCCACTCACACCTGTCGTCGTCCTAAGGGCGCGTTCAGACTGCGCCGCAGGGCCGGGGCGGGGGCGGCGCGGCCGGGCGTGCGGTCTCAGCACGTCGGCCTGAAGGACGGGCTGGCCGGGCCGTCGACCGCCAGCGCGTCCTCCACCCACTGCAGGGCGACCGGATCGGTCGGCACGTCGAGATGGCCGACCTGGTCGCCGGGACAGCGGTCCTGCAGCGTGACGTTGGTGACCCGTGCGCCCGGTCCGTTGAGGAAGGCGGACTGATACGGGGTGATCACGAGGTCGTAGCGGGTCTGGACCACGGTGTAGTCGACCGGCGGCGGCGTCTCGGACCCCGCGTTGAGCCGCTGGAGGAAGGTGGAGCCGTAGGTCAGCTGCTGACCGCACGCCGTGCAGCCCGACAGCGCCCCCATCAGCGCGAGCGGGTTCGTCGTCCCGTGGTTGGACGGCGACAGCGCGACCAGGTCGCTGACCTTGCCTGCCCCGGCGAGCTGCTTGATGTAGTAGCGCGGCATCATGCCCCCCTCCGAATGGCCGACGATGGCGACCTGGTGGGCGCCCGTGCGGGCCAGGATGCGACGCACGTCGGTGGCGAGCTGGTGGGCCGAGCGCCGGATGTCGACGGTTCCTCCGTTGCCGTAGTCGATCATCGAGACGCAGTAGCCGCGACGGGCCAGCGCCGGCCCGATCAGCGCCCACGAGGTCGCGTCGAACGTCCCGGGCACGAGCACGACCGGGTCGGGGTGCTGTGGCGGGGGCTTGCAGTGCGCCGAGTTCAGCACGGTGGGCGGCGCTGGTCGGGGTGGCCGCGGGGGCGTCGCCGCCTGCCCCTGGTGGGCGACGTGCCGGGCCGGGCCGGCCAGGGCGAACGCGAAGCCGCCGCAGATCCCGGCCACGAGCACAAGGGCGACGACCTGCGCCAGGAGCGCGGGCCGGTGGCGTCGCTCGCCGGCCGTCACCGCACGACGCTCAGCGTGGCGCGCAGCTGGGCGAGGCGGCTCGCAGCCAGCGCGCGGCGCGGGTCGTCGAACGGCAGATCCGCGAGGAAGCGCCGCAGGCTCGGCCCGTCGTCGCGACCGGAGCTGCTGTCGAGCCACGCCCACATCGCCTCGCGGTCCTCGCCGGCGATCACCGCGCGGCGCACCCAGGCGTCGAGCTCCTCCCGCAGCTCGACGACACCGGGCGCCTCCGAGCGCGGCAGCAGCGGCCCGCGGTAGCGCTCCGCGGCGCGCCGGGGGTCACCGGCGCGCAGGAGGCCCTGCACGGTCAGGAAGTCCGCGTCGATCGACATCGTCAGGCGGTCGCGACCGGCTTCGAGCCGGCGTCCGATCAGCTTCCGCAGCCGGCAGAGCTCGGTGCGGACCGTCCCGGGCCTGCCGCGCTCGCCGTACAGCGCAAGGGCGAGCTCCTCGGTCGTCAGACCGGATCGGCTGGCGGCCAGCAGGACCACGATCTCGGTGTGACGCCGGGTCAGCGGAAGGTCGCGCCCGCCGAGGCGCAGCAGCCCGCGGTCCACGTCGAGGCTCTCCAGGACCGGCAGCTGCGCGGTCCCGGCGGCCGGGGGGACGGCCTGGCGCAGGGGTGACGCGGTGGCACCGGGCACCCGCGCCCGCACGGCCGCGAGTCGTCGGCTCCAGGCGTCGAGCTGGGCTTGCAGCGCCAGCAGCTCCTCGTCCCGGCCGGGCGATGGTGCCCTCAGCGCCTCCCGGGTGAGATCACGCAGCTCGGCGCGCGCCTGCGCTCCGCGCTCAACCAGGGTGTCGGCCATCGTCATGCTCATGCGTCCGCTCGCTCCTCGCTCGACTGGCCCCCGACTGTGCAGCGGCCACGCCGCGCTCGCATCCGAGGACCCGCGCGCCCGACTCCCCGGTCGTGGTCCCTAGTCAGGGCCCTGGGACAGGTCCGCCCGGGACCCGGGTCCCGGGCGACGGGCCAGTCGTGGACCTGGCTGGAGGCCCCCGCCCGAGCGGACGGCCCGTACTGCTCCAAGGGACAGGTCAGCGCCTGCGAGATCCCGGCACGCTGGCGGCGTGTCCGACCTACGCCCCCGCCAGACCAAGATCGTCGCCACCCTGGGACCGGCGACCGACGCGCCCGGGGTGCTCGATGCCCTTGTCACCGCGGGCCTTGACTGCGCGCGCCTGAACTGCTCGCACGGCACGACGGACGAGCTGCTCGCGCGCGCGCACGCGGTACGTGCGGCGGCCCAGCGAGCCGGGCGCCCGGTCGGCGTGCTCTTCGACCTCCAGGGCCCCAAGCTGCGCCTCTCGCAGAGCACCTTCGAGCGGCGCGTCGCCGTCGGCGAGGCGATCACGTTCAGCTCCGGCGGCCTGGCGGACACCCCCGGGCATGCCACCGTCGACTTCGACGGCTTCGCCGGTCTCGTGACCGAGCGCTCCGAGATCGTCGTCGGCGACGGGGTGCCCCGCTTCGCCGTCGAGCGCATGGGCGACGAAGCGGTCGTGGCCCGAGCCGTGTCGGCCGGTGCGATCGCGCCGCGCAAGGGCATCAACGTCGTCCACGCCCGCCCCGACCTGCCCGCGGTCACCGAGAAGGACGTGTCGGACCTCGACGCGGCCATGACCGCCGGCGCCGACCTGGTCGCGCTGTCGTTCGTGCGGTCGGCGGCGGACATCGAAGGGCTGCGGCGGCGCCTGCGGGCAGGAGGCTCGCGGGCGCGGATCGTCGCCAAGATCGAGACCGTCGAGGCCTACGAGCGCCTCGACGAGATCATCGACGCGGCCGACGGCGTGATGGTCGCCCGTGGGGACTTCGGGGTCACGGCCGGGCTGGCGCGCGTGCCCCTCATGCAGAAGGACACGATCACGCGCGCCACCCAGGCCGGCAAGTTCGTGATCACGGCCACGCAGATGCTCGAGTCGATGATCGACGCGCCCGAGCCGACCCGGGCCGAGGTCGCCGACGTGGCCAACGCGGTCATCGACGGCACGTCGGCCGTGATGCTCTCCGCCGAGACCGGGGTCGGAAGGCACCCGGTCGAGGCGGTCCGGGTGATGTCGCTCGTCGCCGTCGCTGCCGAGGAGACGCCCGTGATCCACGGACGCGCCCGCGTCGCCGAGTGGCCGCGCGACGCGGCGGCGGACACCGTGATGCATGCCGCCGTCGGCCTGGCCGAGGAGCTGGCCGCCCGCGTCCTCGTGGTCCCGACGACGACGGGCGGCGCGGTCCGCGCGTGCGCGAAGTTCCGTCCCCGCACGCCGATCCTGGCGCTCGCCCACGACCCGACGGTGGCCGCACAGCTCACGGTCGAATGGGGGGTTCAGCCCGTGGTCGACGGCGTCGGCGGCTCCCCCGACGAGCTGATCGAGTCGGCGCTGCGGATCGCGCGCGACGTCGGTGGCCTGGTCGGCGGCGATCGCGTCGTCCTCACCGCGGGACCGATGGCGTTCCGCTCAGGCGCGACGAACGCCATCGTGGTTCGCGAGCTCCCCTGACGAGCGCCCGCGCGTTCCTGCCGCCAGGCAGGACCGTCCCTGAGGACGGTCCTGCAACGGGGCTGCGGCCAGCACTCTCAAGCGGACCGCAGGATGACCTCGAAGGAGTGAGCTACATGATGTCCATCAGGAAGCGCACGGCCGCAGTCGGAGCCGTCGTCGCCATGATCGCGGCGGCCGGGCCGGTTGCCGGCGCCAGCGCCGCCACCTTCCCCCTCGCCTCGCCCGCGCTGCCGGCGCTGCCGGCGAGCCCGTACAGCGGGGCCTACCAGGCCGGGGCCGACGCCGCGATCGGCGGCTGGACCGCCGGGGCCACCGCGGCCGCCGGCGGCTTCAACGCGGGAGCGGCCGCCCTCGGGCTCCCGGCCTCCTTCGCCGTGCAGCCGGGCTTCGGCGGGCTGCCCACGGTCGGCATCGCCGGGCTCGGGCTGCCGCTGGCCCCGTAGCGGCGCAGGGAAGCCGCCGGCGGTGCCTCCCCCGCCGGCGGCTTCCTCGCGCCGCTCCGGAGCCGCGTCAGCGGACCCTTCTCAGCGGACCACCACGGTGCGGACCAGCGGCGGCCCGAGTCGCCTGGGTGACGAACCGGCCCTGGCGCGCAGCTCGTACCGCCCCCGCCGCACCAGCCGCCGGACCGCCGGGCTGCTCAGCCGGACCGTCTTGCGCGTCCCCGGCCGGGCAGCCACGGTCTTCGTGGCCAGCGTCCTGCCGCCGCGCCGCAGCTGCAGCTGCACGGTCGAGGCGCCGGCGGGAGCGATCAGCGATGCGCTGATGCCCCGCCCGCGCGCCGCTGCGACCGAGAGCCGGGCCGGCACGCGCAGGCCCATGACCTGCAGCGTGGCGGTGCCCGCCGGGGGCACCGCGCCCGGACGGACGGGGCTCGCAGGCTCGCCGCCTGCCTGGGCCGGGGTGGAGACGCCGGGTGCGGGAGCGCCGGGCGCAGACGCGGCGGAGTCGCCGCTGGTCGCGTGCTTCTGCACGCTGACCGGCGCCGCCGCCAGGTGCGCCTGGGCGCCGGTGGCGACGTCGGGCACGGCGAAGACCGGGGTCACGGTCAGCGGGCCGTCGGCCAGCGCCGCGAGGTCGGCCGCAGGGATCGTCGCCGACCAGGTCCCGTCCTCGGCCGGCGTCGCCGATGCCGTGGCCGTGGCGTGCGCCGCATCGGCGGCGATCACGGACACGCCCGTGGCGAGCGGCTGCGCGCGGCCGCTCACGGTGATCGGCCCCCCGGTCACCTGCTGTGGCGCGTCGGTGATGGCGTTCCGGGCGAAGGGCGCGACCGAGGCGCACCCCGGGATCGGGCCATCGGACGGCTTGGCGTCGGGCGGGACGAGGACGGTCAGCGCCGGCGGCTGCACGCCGCCCGCAACGCCCGGGGCACCCGTCACCGTCACGGCGTCGCCCGGCAGCAGATCCGGCGTCAGCGGGGACGCCAGCGCGCCCTTCTGCCAGCAGTCGCCGCCGCCGACGTCCGGGGGCGTCGTGTTGACGCTGAACGGTCCCAAGCCGTTGGCCTGGCCGGTGAACCGGCCGAGGACGACCGGCTTGCCCGTCAGCGAATCCCGTCGCCACGCGGTGATGGTCGCGTCGCCGACCGGCTGCCCGGAGACGATCACCGAGGAGCCGGCGACAGCGACGATCGTGTCCGCCCGGGCGGCGACCGGGGCAAGGCAGGCGAGCGTGCAGGTGGCCGCAAGGGCTGGCGGCCCGAGGCGGCGCGCAGCGCGCCGCCCGCGGCGCTGGCGCCAAGGGCGCGAGACGCGGCAATGCATGATGGAAGGTCCTCCCAGGTGTTGGTCCGGTCGCCTCAGCGGCGACCGCGTCGGCCCGTCATCCCCCTTCGGTACAGGGGAACAGTCCGGCACTGTCCCGGCCGGCTGTGCCAAGGGCCACTGACCTCCGGCCGCGACTGACCTGTCCTCCGGTCCAGCCGATCGCGCAGGTCGGGGCGCCCCGGGGACCAGCCGGCCAGGCGGCGCTGGCCCGGGGACCAGCACCCTCGGACCGGCCGGCGACGGAGCCTGTGACCGGAGATGAACGACCCTTTCGATGACGCCTGCCAGATCCCGGTGGAGGGCGGAACCCTCACCGTGGGGATGGCGGGGCCGCGCGTGGAGGAGGCCGACGGGGTCGTGCTCGCGGTCCACGGCATCACCGCTTCGCACCTCGCGTGGGCGTCCGTGGCCCGCGAGCTCTCGGCGACGACGGGGGCCTGCCTGCTCGTGCCCGATCTCCGCGGACGGGGCGCGAGCGCGGGGCTTCCCGGGCCATATGGGATGGCCGCCCACGTCGCCGACCTGGTGGCGGTGCTCGACTTCTTCGCGGTGGACTCGGCGGTCGTCGCCGGTCACTCCATGGGCGCGTACGTCGCGGCGCGCCTCGCGGCCGACCATCCGGAGCGCGTCTCCTCGCTCGTGCTCGTGGACGGCGGCCCGCCGGTCCCCTACCCCCCGGACGAGGACCCGGAGGACGTCCTGGCCGCGGTGCTCGGCTCGTCGCTGACCCGGCTCGGCGTGACGTTCGCCAAGCGCGAGGACTACCGGCTGATGTGGGAGATGCATCCTGCGTTCGCCGGGCCGTGGGACGACGACATCGAGGCGTACCTCAGCTACGACCTCGCCGACGCCCAGGACGACCAGCGCCCGGACGCCGTCCGCAGCGTCACCTCGCTCTCCGCCGTGCAGACCGACAGCAGGGAGCTCATGCTCGACGAGGCGACGCGCAACGCGCTGCTGCAGGTCCAGACGCCGGTGCGCCTCCTGCTGGCTCCGCGCGGGCTGCTCAACGAGGAGCCGCTGCTGCCGCGCACGGCGATCGACGAGCTCGTCGCGGTCCGCCCGCAGACCGACGTCGAAGAGGTCGCGGACACCAACCACTACAGCATCCTGCTGGGCCCCGGGAGCGGCGCGCGCAGGGTGACCGACGCCATCCGCTCCGCCCTCGACGGCTGATGCGTGCCATGGCGCGGGGGCGCAAGGTGATGACGGCGGAGGCCGCGGCGGCGCTGGTCGCGGACGGCGACACGCTCGCCACCGGCGGCTTCGTCGGGACCGGCGTGCCCGAGGAGCTCCTCGTCGCGCTCGAGGCGCGCTTCGCCGAGCACGGCCGGCCGCGCGATCTCACCCTGCTCTATGCGGCAGGACAGGGCGACGGCGGACGGCGCGGCCTCAACCACCTCGCGCACGAGGGTCTCGTGCGGCGCGTGATCGGCGGCCACTGGGGCCTGACGCCGGCCATGGCGCAGCTGGCCCTGGACGGGATGATCGAGGGCTACTGCCTGCCCCAGGGCGTGATCTGCCACCTGTACCGCGAGACCGCGGCGGGGCGCCCGGGGCTCCTCACCAAGGTCGGGCTCGGCACGTTCGTGGACCCTCGCCTGGACGGCGGGCGGCTCAACGACCGCACGCCCGAAGGGCTCGTCCGCGTCCTGGAGCTGGACGGCGAGGAGTACCTGTTCTATCCGCGCCTGCCGGTCGACGTCGCCTTCCTGCGCGGCACCACGGCCGACTTCGCCGGCAACATCACGATGGAGCGCGAGGCGGTGACGCTCGAGGCGCTGTCGATCGCCCAGGCCGCGCGGAACTCCGGCGGCATCGTGATCGTCCAGGTGGAGCGGGTCACGCCCCGCCACACGCTCTCCCCGCGCGAGGTGCAGATCCCCGGCATCCTCGTCGACGCGGTGGTGGTGGCCGACCCGGCCAACCACCCCCAGACGTTCGCCGAGCAGTACAACCCCGCCTACACCGGGGAGGCCCGGGCGGCGACCGGCGCGCCTCCGCCAGGCCTCGACGCGCGCAAGGTCATCGCCCGCCGCGCCGTCACCGAGCTCGAGCCCGGCGCGGTGGTCAACCTCGGCATCGGCATGCCGGAGGCCATCGTCCCCGTCGCGGACGAGGCGGGCGTGCTGTCGCGCTTCACGCCGACCGTCGAGGCCGGCGGGATCGGCGGCCTGCCGGCCGGCGGCAAGAGCTTCGGCGCGACCGCGAACGTCGAGGCGATCGTCGACCAGCCCTACCAGTTCGACTTCTACGACGGCGGAGGCCTGGACCAGGCGTTCCTCGGGATGGCCGAGGTCGACCGCCACGGCAACGTGAACGTCAGCCGGTTCGGCTCGCGGTTCCCGGGCGCGGGCGGCTTCATCAACATCAGCCAGAGCGCGCGCTCGGTGTGCTTCATGGGGAC
>JAXDGY010000351.1:0-2735 GCA_034664785.1 Solirubrobacteraceae bacterium | reverse complement strand
CCTCGACGGCGACGTCGCCGGCGTCGTCGTGCAGCGTGGCCAGCATCCGGGTCAGCGCGATGAGCGCGTCGGGCGCCGCGCCGCCGAACAGCCCGGAGTGCACGGGCGCCCGCAGCGTGCGGACCTCGAGGTCGACGACCGCGAGCCCGCGCAGCGAGGTCGTGAGGGTCGGCTCGCCGACGCGCCAGTTGCCCGCGTCGGCCACGACGATCAGGTCGGCGTCGAACTGCTCGGGATGCGCCGCGAGGTGGGCGGCGAAGGTGCCGCGGCCGGTCTCCTCCTCGCCTTCCACCACGACCTTCAGATGGACGGGCGGGCGCCCGGCGAACGCGCGCAGGGTGCCCGCGTGCAGGGCGATGCCCGACTTGTCGTCGGCCGTGCCGCGCCCGTACAGGCGCCCGCCGCGCTCGGTCGGCTCCCACGGCGGCGTCGTCCACGCCGACTCGTCGCCCGCCGGCTGCACGTCGTAGTGGGCGTAGAGCAGCACCGTCGGCGCGCCCTCCGGGCCGGGGGACTCGCCCCACACCGCGGGCGGCGCGCCCGGGATGTCGATGAGCCGGACGTCGACGAGCCCGGCCTCCCGCAGCAGGTCGGCGGTCGCCTGCGCGGCCTGGGCGACGGGCTCCTCCGGGAAGCCCGGGAAGGCGATCGACGGGATGCGCGCCAGGCGCTCCAGGTCGGCCCGCAGCCGCGGGGCGTCGGCCACGACGGCGGCGGTCGGGTCGTCGGGGGTCATGTGTCCTCCTCGGTGGCGCCCGCGCCGCGCAGGGCGGCGGCGAGGCGGTCGGGCAGCGGCCGCGAGGCGGCCGCCGCGTAGTCGAAGCCCACCATCGCGCCCCAGCCCTCGGCCAGCAGGCGTCCGTCGCGGCCGGACTCCATGCGGAAGGCGATCCGGAAGCTCGAGCGCCGCAGGTGCGTGGGTCGCACCCCGGTGCGGATCTCCTCGGCGTAGAAGGCGGGCGAGCGGTAGTTGATGTGGCACTCGGCGAAGATCAGGCCGAAGTCGTCGGGGGTGGTCGGGTCGTGCTCCGGGATGAGCTGCTCGACGAAGGCGATCCGCGCGCTCTCGAAGAACTGCAGGAACGCCACGTTGTTCAGGTGGCGCATCGCGTCCAGGTCCCCGAACCGGACCCGGTCGACGTGCACGAAGCCGGCGCTCATCCCCAGCGGAAGCCGATCGGCTCGGCGGCGACGGGCAGCGGCGGGTCGGGCAGCCCGGGCGCGGGCTCGGGGTCGTTGTAGCCGCCGGGCGCCACGTCGTTCGGGCCATCGGGGTGGAACAGCGAGGCGAGGTACTGGATCTGGCCGCGGCCCGGGCCGAGCTCGAACTGCCCGCCGCCGTACATCTGGATGCCGTGGGCGTCGCAGTGGTCGTAGGCGGCCAGGAGCGACCGCAGACCGCCGAGCCGCGACGGCTTGACGTTGACGGCGGTGGGCTGGAACGGCAGCGCCAGGATGTCGTCCACGCCGTGGATCGGCGCATCCCACGTCACCCGGTCGTGGTGGGGCTCGAGCAGCGCGTCGATCTCCGCCGACCCGGTGTGCGGGTCCTCCAGCCAGGCGCTGGGGAAGGTCTCGAGCAGCAGGCGGTAGAGGTCCGGATCGGGCTCCACGTCGACGATGCTGCCCTTGTACTGGCCCTTGAGGTCGAGGCTCTCGACGGCTCCGGTGGCGGCCACGGCGCGGGCGATCTCCGGCGTCCAGTCGTTCGTCGGGTCGAGCTTGAAGCGCAGACCGGGATGGTCGGCCAGCCGCGCCTCGACCGGCCGGAGGCTCGGCGGATCGCCCAGGCGCATCGAGACCACGAAGCGCACGGGGCGGGGCGTGCGCCCGAGCACCTCGTGCAGCGCCCGGCCCGCCTGGCGCAGGGCGAGGTCCAGCGCGGCGGACTCATAGGCCCACACGCGGTAGTGGCGGGAGGGCTCGTGCCGGGGCGGCTCGGGCCACAGGTCGAGGCCGGCCAGGTGCGCGGAGAAGCTCGCGAGCGTCCAGCTCCCCGCCAGCGGCAGCGACGGGCCGGCGGCCTGCAGGGCGGCCTGGTCGTCCACGTCGTAGGAGACGTCCTCGCCCACGCCGTCCGTGCCCGCGCCGCGCAGCCGGATGACGGTGGAGACGCGCGTGAAGGCGCTCGAGACGTCGCGCTGCAACCGCTCCAGCGCGTAGTCCTCGATCACCACCGGGAGGTCGGCCAGCCGGTCCCAGGTGCTCATGCCCCGCCGGCCTCGCCGGAGGTGACGGCGCCCTGCTCCAGGCGCGCGACGAGCTCGTCGAGCTTCAGCTCCTGCAGCCCCTGGCCGACCGCCTCCAGCTCCGTCGCGCAGAACTCCACGAGGGTGCGGCCCTCCTGGCAGAGGTCCAGCGTCTCGCGCAGGCCCGCCTCCCCGGAGTCGAGACGGCGGATGATCTCGTCGAGCCGGGCAGTGGCGGTCTCATAGGTGGGGTGCTCGCTCATGCGTCTCCCTCGATCCTCGCACGCACCGCGGCGTCGCTGAACCCCAGCCGCACCCTCCCGGCGGCGCGGGCCTCCGCCGCGCTCGTGACGACCCCCCCGGCGTCGTCCTCGACCAGGGCGTAGCCGCGCTCGACCAGGCGCTGCGGGTCGTGGGCGGCGAGCGCGAAGGCCAGGGCGTCCAGCTTGGCCTGCCGCGCGGCGGCGCCGGAGCCGCGCGCCGCCGCGGCGCGGGCGTCGAGGGCGCCGGCGCGGTCGCGGAGGTTGCGCGCGCGGCGCTCGAGGC
>JAXDGY010000350.1:0-3162 GCA_034664785.1 Solirubrobacteraceae bacterium | reverse complement strand
TCTGGTAGGCCGACGGGTCGTTGCCGCCGCACTTGCCCGCGTAGATCGTGTAGCCGCTCGTGAACGGGAACAGCGGCGTTGCGGTGACCAGTGGTCCGTCGGTGGCACCGCCGAACATGCGCGGGGTCAGCAGCGCTGAGTGCGACGCCGTGACGCTGCGCCAAACGGCCTGCCTGACCGTGGGGTCGATGACGGTCCTCGTGTCGAAGTTCACCGGGACCGTCCCGGCGACGTCGTACTGCTGGGCGTTCAGCGTGGTCTGGCCGGCCACGACCGTGACGGGATCGCTGATCGCCGGGGCGCCGGCGGGCGTGACCCAGCCCGGGCTGCTCAGGTTGACCACCGTCGATCCCGCGGCGACGTTGGCGAAGACGGCGCAGCCCAGCGCGTTCGTGACGTCCGAGAGCCCGGCCGCGCCGACGCTGAGCCCGGGGGCCGGGGAGCCGTCGGCCTTGCTGACCTGGACGACCAGCGTGCCGACGTTCGTCCCGTACTCGCCGACCGGCGAGGCCAGGAGGCTCTCCTGCAGGACCGGCTGCGTGCCGTTCATCCGCGGCCAGGTGACCGTGGTCGTCAGCTTGAGGTACTGGACCGCGTTCTTGTCCGTGGTGCAGCTGACCTGGCCGCTGTCGTCGCGCACCCAGTCGGTGCGGGAGGTCACGGTGTAGTCCACGCCGGCGACCGTCTTGGTCTGCGTGCCGCGGTAGTTCGACAGCGACTGCGACACGTCGAGCGAGCGCATGCGCTGCTGCTCGTCCTTGGCGAGGTTGGACGCCACGGACCGGGAGCGGTTGGTGCCCGCGCGGCTCGCGGAGATGTCGAGCACGGGCAGCATGGCCAGCGCGAGGACGATCAGGAGCACCGCGCTCACCATCACCTCGACCAGCGCGAAGCCGGCCTCGCCACGGGCGGCGGGGCGTGACGTGCGAGCGCGCGGTCGGTCCTTCACGCCCCCTGGATCGACCGGTCCTGCTCCCCGGCCGCATCCCAGCGGACGAATATTGGAGCAGACTCGCCTGGCCGGCACATTCGGCCAGGGCCTCATGTGCTTGGACGAATCCGGCACATTCGCCTGGCGGCTCATGTGCTTGGACGAATCCGGCAGAGCCGTCTTCGTCCGCGTGGTCGGTCTGCCGTCGTCCGTCCGCCGGACGGGCTGGGCTCAGAGGCCGAGCTCCGCTCGGTAGGAGGTGCGGTAGTCGTGCTGGATCGACTCGACCTGCTGCACGTAGGCGCGCGTCTCCGGGAACGGGATGTCCTTGACGCGGAAGCCGCGGTCGCCGCGGCGGGCCGCGACGATCCAGCGGTCGACGTTGCCCTCGCCCCCGTTGTAGGCGGCCAGCGCGAGCGTGCTGTTGCCGCCGTAGCGGCCGAGGAGGTAGCGCAGGTAGTAGGCGCCGTAGGAGATGTTGACCTGAGGCGTGCCGAGGTCGTCGACCTGGAAGGTCAGGCCACCCGACTTCTGCGCGATGTAGCGCGCGGTCGCGGGCGTGAGCTGCATGAGGCCCTGCGCGCCGGCCTGGGACACCTGGCCGTCGCGGAAGCGGGACTCGGCGTAGATCACCGCCGCGATGAGGGCCGGGTCCAGGCCCTTGTCGCGGGCCTGCTGACGGATGATGTCCTCGTGCTTGAGCGGCAGCGTGATCTCGCGCACGGCATGGTGGAAGAGCGGGCTGACGGCCAGCCCGATCCCGAAGACCACGACCGCGCCGAGCAGCCAGCCGAGCAGGCGGCGACGGCGGCGCGTGACCTCCGCACGGCGGACGGCGGCCCGCGTCGGGCGGCGCGGCGGCGCGGGCGCGGACGAGCGGGGCCGGGCCGGCCGGCGGGCGCTGGCGGGGCGGGACGTGCTCACGAGCGGTCTTCCTGCAGCTTGGCGAGCACCTCGGACAGCGCGGCCTCGAGCTCCTCGACGGTGCCCGAGTTGGTCACCACGTAGGTCGCGCGCTCGGCCTTCTCCTGCTGGGTGAGCTGCCGGGCGGCGCGCTCGTCCACGGCATGGTGGCCGCGGGCGGCGGCGCGCTCCGCGCGGACGGCCTCGTCGGCCACCACGGCGATCGTCGCGTCGTAGGCGCCGTCCATCCCGGCCTCGAAGAGCAGCGGCGTCTCCACGACCGCCGCCGCGGGCGGCGGCTCGGCCGACGCGGCCTGCTCCCGGAAGGCCAGCACACGCGCGCCGACCCGCGGCCACAGCAGCTGCTCGAGCCAGGCGCGCTCGTCGCCCGAGGCGAACGCGTGCCGCGCGACCTGCGCACGGTCGACCACGCCGCCCGGGGCCACGACGGACCCCCAGCGCGCGACGACCGCGTCGCGCACCTCGGGGTCGTCCGTGTAGAGCTCGTGCACCACGGCGTCGGTGGAGAGCGTCGCCGCACCCAGGCGCGCGAGCGCCGCGAGTGCGGTCGACTTCCCCGCCCCGAGCCCGCCGGTCAGCCCGACGAACGCGACGCCCGAGCTCGGTGGGCTCAGGCCTGCTCGTCCTCCGCCGGAGCCGAGGGTGCCTCGGCGTCTTCGGCGGGCGCCTCGGCGTCTGCCGCGGGCGCCTCGGCGTCTGCCGCGGGCGCCTCGGCGTCTGCCGCGGGGGCATCGGTGTCTGCCGCGGGCGCCTCGGCCTCCGCATCCGGAGCCTCGGCCTCAGGCGCGGGGTCGTAGTCCCGCGTGCCCTCCGTGGCGGCCTCGTGGGCGGCGACGTCCTCGTCCGAGGCGGCGGGCTCGGCGTCGTCGCCGGGCTGCGTCGTCTCGTCCTGGGAGGTCGCGACCAGCGTCGAGCCGCCCAGGCTGCCGGCCGAGAACACGTCGTCGCTCAGGCCGAGCGAGGGGACGTCGTCGAGGTCGCCGGCGCCTTCGCCGTAGGACTCGGGCGAGCGCAGCGGGAGGACCTGGCCCTCCACGCGCTTGACCGACAGCGACAGCCGGCGGCGCTCCGAGTCGATCTCGAGGATCCGCACGCGGACCTCGTCGTCGGGCTGGACGACCTCGCGCGGGTTCTCCACGTGGTGGTTGGCCAGCTCGGAGATGTGCACGAGGCCCTCGACGCCGTCGAGGATCTCGACGAAGGCGCCGAACGTGACCACCTTGGTGACCTTGCCGGCCAGCTCGTCGCCCACGTTGTAGGTGTCGACGACCCGCTGCCACGGGTCCTCCTGGGTCTGCTTGAGGCCC
>JAXDGY010000349.1:0-7158 GCA_034664785.1 Solirubrobacteraceae bacterium | reverse complement strand
GAGGTCGCCTTCGGGCCGTTCTTGCAGTCCGGGACCTTGTAGCCGTCGCGGCAGTTCGTCTGGTCCTTCCACTTCTTCTGGAAGTCCTTGACGAACGCGTCGAGCGCCTTCTGCTGACCCTGGGAGGCCAGCAGCGACTTGATGGTCGGCGTGGCCTGCGCGAGCGTCTGCTGCGAGGCGGCCGTGATCGCGGACACCTGGAAGACGTAGTAGCCGAACTGCGTCTTGACGGGGCCGGTCAGCTTGCCCTTCTTCGCCGCGAAGATCGCCGTGTCCAGCGCCGCCTCCTGCTGGCCCTTCGACACGCCGGCGAGCTTGCCGCCGTTGGCCTTGGAGCTCTGGTCGATGGAGTACTTCTTGGCCACGGACGAGAACGACTGGCCGCTGACGAGCGCCGCCTTGGCCTTGTCGGCCTGCGCCTTGGTCTTGGTCAGGACGAGCCGGATGTCGCGCTTCTCGGCGGAGGCGAACTTCGACTTGTTCTTGTCGTAGTAGGCGCTGATCTGCGCCGGGGTGACCTTGTCCTTGCCCTTGGTCACCTGCGTGCGCAGCTTGTTCGAGAGCGAGTCGAGGCGCACGCGGAAGAGCAGGTCGGCCTCCGTCATGCCCGAGGACTTCAGGAAGTTCTGGTAGTCGGAGTCCTTCGGGAACGACTGCTTCTTGGTCGTGTCGAACTGCTTCTTGACCTCGGCGTCGGTCAGCTTGATCTTCAGGTCGCTGGCCTCCTGGTTGATCCAGGACGCGGAGATCAGGAACTGCATGACCTGGTCGCGGAGGGAGGCGTACTGCTGCTTGCACTGCGACTTGTAGGTGGCGTCAGAGGTCTTCGGCTGCCCCTTGGCGGGCTTGGGGGCCGCCTTCTTGGCCGCCGCGACGCACTTGGTGAAGTCGGGTGGATCGGGGATCGCGACGTTCGGGCGCTTACCGGCGGCCGTGGCGGCCGGATCGCTCTGGCTGGCCGACGACAGCGCGGCGACATCGAGCCAGTGGTTGAACGAGTCCTTCTTGATGCTGGTGTCCTTGACGCGCGCGACGCTGTCGCCGGGGATGGACGAGCCGCCGCAGGCGGCGAGCACGGCAACCATCAGGCCGGCGAGGGCGATCGCCGTGAGGGAACGGGGAGTTCTCGGCATAAGTGTGCGTGAGGGTAGACAGTCCATGTAAGACGCGCGTCAAGCCACCGCACGTTCCGGCGTGGCCGTCGCGACGGCCAGGAGCGCGTCGGCGGCCGCCACGACGCGGCCGAGGCGCTCCTCCGGGTCCTTGCCGACCCCGACGGTGAGCTGGCTGCGCCCCGGCTCGTACTTCGCGCCGGGCACCAGCTCGCGCAGCTCGGTGGCCTGCTCGGGCGACAGGTCCACGGGGGTCGCGGCGAGCGCCTCGCCGCGGATGGAGACGTTGCGCGCGCCGGCCAGGCCGAGCTTGATGCGCGCCTGCTGGAGCAGCACGAGGTTCGTGATGGGCTGCGGAACCGGCCCGAAGCGGTCCTCGAGCTCGTCGCGCAGGCGCATCAGCTCGGCGACGTCGCGCGCGCCGGCGATCCGCCGGTGGACGTCGATCTTCGCCTGCTCGTAGGGGATGTAGTCGGCGGGGATGTAGGCGTCGACGTTGACGTCGAGGCGGACGGGCTCGCCCTCCTCGCCCTCGCCGATCGGGCCGGCCTCGCGCACGGCCTCGTCGAGCATCGACATGTAGAGCTCGAAGCCGAGGGCGGCGACATGGCCGGACTGCTCGTCGCCGAGCAGGTTGCCGGCCCCGCGCAGCTCGAGGTCGCGCATCGCGATCTTGAAGCCCGCGCCGAGCTCGGTGTAGTCGCTCAGGGCGCTCAGGCGCTTGGTCGCGTCCTCGGTCAGCGCCGCGTGGGAGGGGTAGAGCAGGTAGGCGTAGGCGCGCTGGTTGGAGCGGCCGACGCGCCCGCGGATCTGGTAGAGCTGGCTGAGGCCGAAGTGGTCGGCGCGCTCGACGATCAGCGTGTTCGCCTGCGGGATGTCGATGCCCGACTCGATGATCGACGTGGCGATCAGGACATCGGCCTCGCCGCGCAGGAAGGCGAGCATCCGCTCCTCGAGCTGCTTCTCGTCGAGCTGCCCGTGGGCGACCTCGAAGCGCAGGCCGGGGCACAGGCCGCGCAGCCGCTCGGCGGTCTCGTCGATCGTCTCGACGCGGTTGTGCAGGAAGAACGCCTGGCCGCCGCGCTGCTGCTCGCGCAGCAGGGCCTGCTTGACGAGCTCCTCGTCGTACTCGCCGACGTAGGTCTTCACCGGGCGGCGGCCCTCCGGCGGGGTCTCGATCACGGAGATGTCGCGCAGGCCGGCGAGCGACATCTGCAGGGTGCGCGGGATCGGCGTCGCGCTCATCGCGATGACGTCGACTTTCAGCTTGAGCTGGCGCAGCAGCTCCTTCTGCTTGACCCCGAAGCGCTGCTCCTCGTCGACGATGATCAGCCCGAGCTCCTTGGGCCGCACGTCGCGGCCGAGCAGCCTGTGGGTGCCGATGAGGATGTCCACCTGGCCGGCGTTGAACTTGGCCACGGCGGCCTTCTGGTCCTTCGGGGCGCGGAAGCGCGAGACGTGCTCGAGCGTGAAGGGGTAGTCCTTCAGGCGCTCGGAGAACGTCCCGAAGTGCTGCTGGGCGAGGATCGTCGTCGGCGCGAGGATGAGCACCTGCTTGCCGTCCTCGGCGGCCTTGAACGCCGCGCGCAGCGCGACCTCGGTCTTGCCGTAGCCCACGTCGCCGCACACGAGGCGGTCCATCGGGCGGGGGGACTCCATGTCGGCCTTCACGACGTCGATCGCGTCGCGCTGGTCGGGCGTCTCCTGGTAGGGGAAGCGGTCCTCGAAGTCGCGCTGCCAGTCGGAGTCGGCGGGGTAGGTGTGGCCCGTGCGGCGGCGGCGCTCGGCGTAGAGGTTGATGAGCTCGCCCGCGAGCTCCTGGGCGGCGCGGCGGGCGCGCGCCTTCATCGTCTCCCAGCTCTTGCCGCCGAGCTTGCTGAGCGGCGGGTGGTTGCCGCCCGCGCCGACGTAGCGCGAGATCTTCGCGAGCTGCTCGACCGGCATGAAGACGCGGTCGGTCCCGGCGAACTCGAGGTCGAGGTAGTCGCGCGTGATGCCGCCGACCGTCTTGGTGTCGAACCCGGCGAAGCGCGCGACGCCGTGGTCCTCGTGGACGACGATGTCCCCCGTGCGCAGGTCGGCGAAGGAGCGCAGCGCGCCACGGCGGCGCTGGCCGGCGCTCTGGCCGCCCGTGCGCTCGGCGCGCTTGCGCCGGAAGAGCCGGTGCTCGGGGATCGCGGCGAGCTGAATGCCGGCTGCGATGAACCCGTCGCGCAGGTTCGCGACGGCGAACTTGAGCTCCGGCTCGACGGTCGGCGGATCGCCCTCCCCCACCCACCGGGCCTTCATCCGCGACAGGTTGTAGGCCGCCCGCTCGCCCTCGCCGCGACGCGGCCAGGCGACCACGGTGCGGTAGCCCGAACGGACGAGCTTCTCCAGCTCAGGCTCGGCGTCCTTCAGCGAGCGCGCGGCGACGTCGGCGGCCTGCGCGCGGAACTCGATCGGCTGGTCGGAGGCGATCGAGCTCAGGTGGATCCGGGCGCGGTGGTCCAGCGCGGCGCGGATGTCCTCGGGCTTGACGTAGAGGGAGTGGGCGTCCGCGTCGTGGAACGCGGCGCAGACGTCCTGCCAGTGGTCGGCCAGGGCCGGGGCGATCTCCTCCTCGGCGGCGACGAGCACGGCGGCGTCCGGGGCGAGGTCGAGGAACGGGTGGAAGCGGTCGACCGGGAGCAGCTCGGCCACGTCGGGACGGTCCTCCGCGTCCGACAGCGCGGCGATCTCGGCCGACTCGCGATGCTCGGTGGCCAGCTCGGCGGCCGGCGCGATCAGGACCTCGTCGGTCTCGCCGAGCGAGCGCTGGGTGAAGGTGGAGAACCACCGCAGCGCCTCGATCTCGATGTCGAAGAGGTCCACGCGCACGGCGCGGTCCTCCGTGGCGGGGTAGACGTCCAGGATGCCGCCGCGGATCGCGAACTGGCCGCGGTCCTCGACCTGGTCGACGCGCTCGTAGCCCATGGCGACGAGCTGCTCGGCCGTCTCGTCGAGGTCGATGAGGTCGCCGACGCGCAGCGTCGTCGAGGTCGGGCGCAGCTCGGGGTCGGGGACCTTCTCGCTCAGCGCGACGGCGGAGACGACGACCACCGGCGGCTCGGCGTGCGGGTCGGAGCCGTCGGCCTGCAGCAGCGCGTCGAGGGCCGCGACGCGCAGGCCCACCAGGTGCGGCGGCGGCGCGAGGTGCGACTCGTAGGTGACGCCGCGGCTGGGGTAGAAGCGGACCGGCCGCGGGTGCAGCCACGCCTTCAGGTCGGCCGCGAGGTCGCGCGCCTGGCGGTCGTCCCCGGCCACGACCAGCGCGGGGCGGCCGGCGGCGGCGGACTCGTCGACGCCGTCCAGCAGCGCCGCGACGAGGTAGGCGCGCATCGACTGCGAGACGAACGCGCGACCGCCGTCACGGGCCAGCCTGACGCCATCGGGCGAGTCGGAGAGGTGGGTGAGGAGCGGACGGAGGGCCATGCAGCGAGCTCGAGGCCGCGCGGGCGGCGCGACCTGCCTCCAGGATAGAACCCGCGCAGCCGCCCCCGCTGCTGCGGCTCAGGCGACGGCGTCGAGGTTCAGGCGGACGTAGTCGATCGTCACCGGGTCGCCCAGGCGCTCGGCGACGGCGACGGTGAAGGGCTCGGCCAGCTCGGGCGGCAGGCGCTCGAGGTGGGCGCCGAGGACGATGGTGCGCAGGAACTCGAGCGGCTCGTCGGGGACGACGGGGCGCGGCTCGAGCCAGGCGTGGACGTCGCGGAATCCCGCCTGCTCGAGGCGCACGGCGGCCTGGTCGGGCGGGGGGAAGTTCCACGGGCCCTGCCAGGCCGCGAAGTGCGCGGCGAACGGCGCCTGGGCGCCGACGGCCTCGGCCGCGGCGTGGACCGCGGCGACGTTGCCCATGCCGCCGCACTGGGCCGCGAGCGCGCCGCCGGGGCGCAGGGCGGCGTGCAGGCGGGCGAACAGCCGGGGGTGGTCGCCGATCCAGTGGAACGTCGCCGTGGACAGGACCGCGTCCACGGGCTCGGGGAGCTCGAGGTCGACCAGGTCGGCGACCCGGAGATCCGGGCCGGGGCCGAGACGCTCCCGCGCGGCGGCGATCATCTGCGCCGAGCCGTCCACGCCGATGACGTGGCCGCGCGGCAGGCGCTCGATGAGAGCCTGCGTGACCCTCCCGGTGCCGCACCCGGCGTCGAGGACGGTCTCGTCGCCCTCGAGGGGCAGGCGGTCGAGCACCTCGCGGCCCAACGCCTCCATCGGGCCGGAGATGCGGTCGTAGGAGCGGGCGTCCCAGTCGCGGGCGGGGCTCACCGGCCACCGCGACCGAAGAGGCGCGCCAGGCGGTCGCGCAGCGCGCCGAGGATCAGCCGGAAGCCCGAGATCGGCTTGGCCGGGCGGGGCGGCGGGGGCGGCGCGGCGGCGGCCCGCGGCGGGGGCGGCGCGGCGGCTGGGGACGGGGCCTCCTCGGGCGGGCCGATCGGGGTGTCGGGCGCCGCGGGCTCGGGCTGGGGCGGCGCGGCGCCGGAGGCCGGGTCGGCGGCGGGATCGTCGATCGGCGGCGTCCCGCTGGTCACGGCGGCCGCCGCGGCGACCGGCGCGGCGCCGATCGTCTCCTGCAGGCAGCCCGCGAAGTCCCGCAGCAGCCGGTTGGAGATGTCCTGGATCATCCCCGAGCGCCCGAAGCTGGCCAGGCGGCCGGTGATCGTGAAGTCCGTGGCGACGTCGACGCGCGTCGTGGCGCCGTCGTCGTGCAGCGTGGAGACGATCGTGGCGCTCGCGCCGCCCTTGCCGCGCTTGTCCGTGCCGCGGGCGCTCATGGTCGCCACCCGGGCGGCCTCGTCGAGGCTCTCGAGCTTCAGCGTCCCGTTGTAGACCGCGGTGGTGGGGCCGAGCTTGACGGTGAACGTCCCCTTGAAGCTGCCGTCGTCGGCGGCCTCGGTGATCTCCGCGCCCGGGAGGCACGGGGCCACCCGCTGCACGTCGATGAGGGCGGCCCACACGTCGTGGACGGGGGCCTCCACGGTGAACGACTGCTCGAGCTTCATGGGCGCAAGGCCTCCAGCTGTTCGGGGGTGTCCACGTCGTCGGGGGAGCCGAGCGCTCCGAGCTCGAGCTCGTGCACGGCCGCGCCGGCCAGCAGCGGGCGGGCGCCCACGTCACCGCGCAGGCGGGCCACCCGGGCGAGGATCGCAGGGCCGAGCGCGATGGGGTGCCCCGGGGTGCCGCCGTAGGTGGCGCGCACCGCGGCGGCGCCGCCCGCGCCCGCCAGCGCGGCGTCCGCCACGGCCCGCACGGCCGCGGCGGGGATGCGGGGCTGGTCGCCGAGCGTCACCACGGCCCAGGTCCCCGCGGCCAGGTCCCCGAGCCCGGCGCGCAGCGACGCCGCCATGCCCTCCTCCCACCCGGCGCACACGACCACGCGGGCGCCCCGCGGGTCCACTGCGGCGCGGACCTCCTCGGCGCGGGCGCCGAGCACCAGCACGCGCTCGTCGAGCCCCGCGTCGGCCTGGGCGTCGAGCGCGTGCTGCAGCAGCGGGCGGCCGTCGAGCACGGCGAGCTGCTTGGGGGCGCCGAAGCGGCTCGCCGCGCCCGCGGCGAGCACGACGCCCGCGATCCGCGGCGCGCCCGGGGTGCTCATCGCGCGCCCGTCCCCTCGAGCAGCGCCGCGAGCTCCTCCAGCGAGCGCAGGGAGTGGCCGGCGAGGAAGTGGTCGGTGTGCGGCAGCGCCGCCGCCATCCCGCGCGCCAGCGGCTCGTAGGCCGGCTCGGCCTTCAGCGGGTTCAGCCAGATGACGCGGTGGCTGGAGCGCCGCAGGCGGGCCAGCTCGGCGCCGAGCAGCTCCGGCTCCCCTCGGTCCCACCCGTCGGACAGGATCACCACGACCGCGCCGCGCCCGGCGCGGCGCCCGTGCTCGCGGTTCAGGCTCGCCAGCGACGCGCCGATCCGCGTCCCGCCCGACCAGTCGGCGACCGCGCGGGCCGCCCGGTCGAGCGCCGCGTCGGGATCACGGCCGCGCAGCTCGAGGGTGATCCGCGTCAGCCGGGTCCCGAAGGCGAACGCCTCGACCCGCCGC
>JAXDGY010000348.1:0-14124 GCA_034664785.1 Solirubrobacteraceae bacterium | reverse complement strand
ATGCGCAGCAGCAGCTCTTCGCTGGGTTGATCGCCGGCCAGCGGGACGATCGGTTGCGAGTAGAGAACGAGACGGTGCTCGTCGATCGCCTCGCGCGTGCGACCGAGCCAGTGGAGCGCGTCGAGCTGGACATCACTGACCATCCTGACGTTGTCGGCGCTCGCTCCGATCGGCTGATGGGCCGATCGGTTCTCGTGGTTTAAGTGACGAGGCCTTGGCGCATGGCCTCCGCCACGGCCGCGGCGCGATCCGAGACGCCGAGGCGGGCGTAGGCGCCCTCGAAGTGGCGCTTGACGGTGGCGGGGCCGCCCCCGCGCCGCTGGAACGGCCGGGGGCATGGCCCAAGGAGGTAGGACTCCATGAGCACGCCCAAGGCTACGGGCATCGAAACGCGGCACGCTCGGTCGTGCGACGCGCCCGGCTCAAAGTGCAGCTGCACCCCGACGTACCGCGCTCACGCGTACGACGCGAAGGCGGGCCGGCTGATCCGCAAGACCTTCTCGACGGTCACGGAGGCGAAGCGCTGGCGCACGGATGCGATGGCCGCCGTCCGGTCCGGCGACCTCACGGCCGAGCGCGGAGCCCGGCTCCGTGACGCGGTCGAGCCGTGGTTCGCCGCCATGAAGGCCGGCCAGGCCCCGAACCGCTCCGGTGGCAGGTTCAAGCCGTCCGCCATCCGGGGCTATGAGCAATCCATGCGGCTCCGGGTGTTGCCCGCGCTCGGCGACCTCCGGATCACCGACATCACCACCCGCGACGTGCAGCTGTTCGTCGACGGCATGGTCACCGACGGGCTGGCCCCGGCGACCGTCGATGCCAGCCTGACGGCGCTGCGCGCCTTCTACCGCCGCGCAGCAACCCGCGGCGAGGTGAAGGTCAACCCGTGCCTGCGCATCGAGAAGCCGGGCGTGCGCCGCAAGGACCTGCGCGTGGTCCTGGCCGCGACCGCCGCCGCCCTGCTCGACGGCCTCGACCCGGCCGACCGTGCGCTGTGGTCCGTCGCCTTCTACGCGGGGCCGCGGCGCGGCGAACTCACGGCCCTGCGGTGGACCAACGTCAACCTCGCGGAGGGCTTCCTGCGCGTCGAGGCGGGTTGGGACGACATGGGGGGCGATGATCGCGCCGAAGAGCCGCCACGGCCGGCGCACGGTGCCGATCGCCGCTCCCCTGCGCGACCACCTCGACCAGCACCGCCTGACCACCGGCAGCGACGAATGGCTGTTCACGTCGGCGCGTTGGGTCCAGAGCTCCAACGACCGCGCCCGCAAGACGTGGACGGCAGCCGGACTCCCGGTCCTCACGCTCCACGAGGCGCGGCACACGGGCGCGTCGCTGATGATCGCGGCCAGCGTGAACCTGAAGGCCGTCTCGACCTTCATGGGGCACGCCAACATCGGGGTCACGCTCGACCTCTACGGGCACTCCTGCCGGGGTCGGAAACCGAGGCCGTGGCGCTGTTCGACACGTACCTCGCACGGGAGGTCGGCGGGTCGACTTTCCCGCAGGCCCTCCCGCACCCGGTGGATTTGGCTGTCTAGAGCCGAAGCGCTTCGATGTACTACATCTGAGACGCGGCCACGCAGGCGTCGGGCGCCGTCACCTGTGCCAAGCGCTAGGACTCGGCCAGGTCGGCGACCAGGGCCGAGTGGTCGCTCAACCCCGCCCGCCTCCAGTCGTGTGCGTAGGCGCAGGCGACCGGCCGCAGGCCCTGAACGAGGATGTGGTCGAGCCTCCAGCCGCCGCGGTCTTGACGGAAGGTCCAGCTGGCCTCGCGCTCGGCGTAGCCGTGCAGGGCGCGAAAGGCGTCCGCCCAGCCCGCCTGGCGCAGCCCGTGGACGAGCAGGCGCTCGGCCCGGTCCCAGCGCTCGCCGCGTTCCGGACGCAGGCGGCCCGCGCTGCTCCAGGCGAAGGTCATGACGTCCCCGTCAGGCAACTCGCGACGCGGCGTGTTCAGATCGCCACACACGATCCGCCGGCCCGGCGGGCGGCCGGCGAGATACGCTGCGACCGCCTCGTGCGTGCGGATCTTCGCGAGGTCCGGCGCCGGGGCGATGGGCGAGTGGACGTTGAGGACCTCGATGCCGTCGGCGGCGGCGCAGGAGAGGACGCGTTCGGGCCACGGGGCGTCCGGTGGCGCGGGCAGGCGCGTGAGGGGCTCGCGCGCGGCGGTGAGGACGCCGAGCACCTTGCGGCCCGTGCGGATGGCCGGGAGGTCGAGCGCCGTCTCGCACGCGACGAGCCCGGCGTCCGCGAGCGCGACGCGCCACATCGGCAGCGTCCTCGCCGTCACCTCCTGCAGCGCGACGACGTCGGCCCGGAGTGCGGCGATGACCTGCGCCTGCTCGGGCTGACGCGCCACCCGGCCGGCGACGTTCCAGGTGACCAGGCGCACGGACCGATCTTCACACGTCCCGCGCGGGCGAGCCCGCGGCGGAGGGCGCCGCCGAGGCGACCAGGGCGACGGCTGACAACCGGCGCTACCGCGGCAGCGTGGGGCAGCAGCGCGTCAGAGGCCGAGCGGGTGCTCGGTCTCGGGCAGCTGCCGCAGGTCGTGGCGCAGCGCCGCGACGGCCCGGTCGCGCAGGGCGCGGCTCCGGAGGGCGGCTGCCGCGGGCCGCAGCTCGAGGGCCGCGGTCATCGGGACCCCGATCGCCACGAGGACCAGCAGCGGCAGGACGGCCGGCGGCGCGGGCGCGAGCACGGCGGCGGTGATGAGGCCGGCGCAGCCGATGGCGCCGAGCGCGGCGTGGATGCAGCGAAGCAGCGCCTGCCCGAACGACATCGGCGGAGTGGCGGCGTGGGCGGGCGGCGTGGAGCGTGTCACGGACTGAACGGTACCCATGGTCCACGGATCTCAGCGTCGTCCGCGGCCGCGCACCCAGCAGCGATCGGAGGTCGCGATCTCGCGACGTGCTGGGGACGGGCGGGGCTGCCCGGGATCACGAGGCCTTGGTCAGCCGCGCGAGGCGCGGGGAGGTGATCGCGCCCGACGAGGACGAGCTGCACTGCCAGAGCCCCAGACCGTCGCCGCTGGTCGACAGGAACAGGGCCGGCCCGTCACAGCGCCTGTCGCCCGACTGCTGGGAGACCCGGTTGTAGGAGCCGAGCGGATCGGTCGACGAGCTGGAGCGTGCCGCCAACACGCGCGTCGCGCCGGTGGAGCTCGAGCTGCCGTCGTCCCAGAGGGCGACGACGCGGCCCTTGGCATCGACCCCGATGCCGGTCTGAGTCACGTAGCGCCCGGACGGTCCGAGCGTCCGGGCTGAGCCCCACGTCCCCGACGAGGTGCGCAGCAGGACCCGCAGCGAGGTACCGCCGCCGCCGGCGAGCGGAAAGAGCACCGCGGCGCGACCCGCGGCGTTCGCGGCGAAGCGCACCTGCCCCCTTGCGGGCGTGCCGCTGATCAGCGTCCGCGCGGCGCCGAACGCCCCGCCCGCCGGCGCCTGGGCGCTCTTGACGACCAGCGGGCCCGCCGGCAGGGCGCCCTCGACCCAGAACGCGAGCAGCGCCCCGTCGGCCGTCACGAACGTCTGCAGCTGCGCTGTCGCCGCCGTCGGGATCTGCTGCTCCGACGCGGGGGCGAAGGCCCCTGTCCCGTCACCGCGGGCGACGGCGATCAGCGCCGCCGCGCCGCCGGCCGGCGCCACGCCCCACGTGACGGTCGGCCGCCCGGCGCCGTCGAGGCCGAGCGAGATGTCGCCGAGGCTCGCGCTCGCCCGGGTATCGATCACCGCCACCTGCGGCACCTGACCGGCCCGCAGCGTCGCGGCCTTCACCATGGTCGCCCCCCCGCTCAAGGGACTCTCGATCCAGGCCACGAGGCCGTTGCCGTCGGCGTCGATGGCGGTCGCGAGCGCCGACACGCTCTGGCCGTCGGTGGGCAGCACGGTCGCCGACCTCGGCAGCGACGTGCGCGAGCCCAGCGTCGCGGCCAGCCCGATCGGTCCCGCTCCCAGCGTGTCGAGCGTCCACGCAGCGACGAGCCGGCCGCCGGCGTTGACGGCGACCTCGGGCGCGTCGAACCCCGGCACGCCCGCGTCGGCGCCCACCGCCGTGCCCTGGGTGGCGTCCGACCTGATGGCGCGCAACTGCGCTGTTCGCGTCTGCGCCCCGCCGTTGCCGAACAGCTGCACGCCTTGGCCGTTCGGACCGGCTCCGTAGGTGCCGACCTTGTAGGCCGTCACCGTATGGGGCGTCGACCACCCGGGCGCTGGCGCGTGCGCCGGCGCGGCGATGGGCGCGAGCGTGGCGACGACGCATCCGGCAAGGACCATCTGACGGCAACGCATGGACGTCCTCCGGTTCTGCTGCGACTAGGCGCGCTTCGTCGGCTTCCGCTCGGCGGCGGTGGGCACCGGCGTCACCGGAGCCGGCGCCTCCCGCGTGCGCCGTGCCGCCTCGGCGGCCGCCGCGTCGCGTGCGCGGAACCACTCGTCGCCCTCGATCGAGAAGTTGGGCACGATCCGGTCCAGCCAGCGTGGGAACCACCAGTTCGCGCGGCCCAGCAGCGTCATCACCGATGGCACCAGCAGGCAGCGCACGAGCGTCGCGTCGACGGCCACCGCCACGCCCATGCCGACCCCGAACTGCTTGACGGTCGGGTCGCCGTTGATGACGAAGGCGAAGAAGACGCTGACCATGATGAGCGCCGCCGAGGTGATCACGCGGCCGGTGTTCGCCACCCCGTCGATCACCGCCTGGGTGTTGTCACGCGTGCGCTCCCAGGCCTCTTTGACGTGCGTCATCAGGAAGACCTCGTAGTCCATCGACAGCCCGAAGAGGATCGCGAACATCATCAGCGGGACGAAGCTCACGATCGCCACCTTGTCCTGAAGACCGACGGCGCTCACCCCCCAGCCCTTCTCGAAGACCGCGGTCACCACGCCGAAGGCGGCGCCGATCGAGATCAGGTTCATAAGCCCCGCCGTCAGCGGGATGAGGACCGAGCGGAACGCGAGCATCAGCAGCAGGAAGCTCAGCCCCACGACGACGGCGATCGTGACGATCAGCCGGCTGGAGATCTCATCGGCCAGGTCGACGTAGCCCGCCGTCGTACCGCCGACGTCCGCGGTCATGTTCGCGCCCTTGGTCGCCCGCGGGATCGTGTCGTCCCGGAGGCGCCGCACGAGCTGCTCGGTGGCCCGATCGGACGGGGCGGTCGTCGGTGTCAGGTTCAGGACGGCCGCGCTGCCCGAGGAGTTGACGAGCGGCTGGGTCACCTTCTTCACGCCGCTGGTGTGCACGAGGTCGTCACGGAGATGCGTCAGGCGGGGGTCCGTCGCCTTCTGGTCGAGCTGCTTGCGCTGGTCGGCGGCCTTGTTCTCGATGTCCTTCGTCTGCTTGTCGAGCTGGGGCTGGACCTGCGCCTGGGCCTGCGCCTGGGCGTCGGACGGCGCTACGCCCTGGGCCTCGAGGCTCGCCGCGACCTGCTGCTGCTGCTGGTCGGCCTTCTGCTTGGCCTGGCCCTTCTGATCGGACTCCTGCTTGTCGAGATCGTCGAGCTTGGCCTGATCGGCCTTGGCGGGCTGCTTGGACATGTCGGCGCTGACCAGCAGCGGCCCGTTGGCTCCGGCGCCGAACGCGGTGGTCAGCCCGTCGTAGGCCTTGCGGGCATCGGTGCTCTTGGGGAGCGCCCCGTTGTCCTGCTGGCCGAGGTACAGGTCGAGCGCCGGCACGGCGAGCGCCGCGAGCACGACGACCGCGACGAGCATGGATGGCAGCGGCCGCCGCGCGACGAGGCGCGCCCACCGCGCCCAGCCGTGCGGGTGGTCGTCGTGTGCCGGGCGGCGGTGCGGCAGCGCCAGCATGTCGATCCGGTTGCCGACGATCGCCAGGAGCGCGGGGAGCAGGGTGATCGCGGCGGCGACCGCGACGGCGACGACGATCGCCGACGTGTAGCCGAGCGTCGTGACCAGCGGGATGCTCACGACCGCCAGGGAGAGCAGCGCGACGATGACGGTGGTGCCGGCGAACACGACCGCGCCGCCCGACGTCGCGGCGGCGCGCGCGATCGACTCCGAGGTCGGTGTCCCGGCGCGCCGGTGCGCCTGGTGGCGCGTGACGATGAACAGCGCGTAGTCGATGCCGACGCCCAGCCCGATCATCGTGGCGAGCGTCGGCGCGACGGTCGGGACCTCGGCGACCTGGCTGATCAGCGTGATGATCGACAGGCCGCTGACCAGGCCGATGATGGCCGTGACGATCGGAAGACCCATCGCGACGACGGTGCCGAACGTCAGCAGGAGCACGAGGACGGCCATGCCCAGACCGACGACCTCGCTGGAGTGGGTGTCGGGCTTGGAGACCTTCTGCCCCAGGTACCCGCCGAAGCTGACGTCGAGGTGCGCGTTGCGGGCGGGGTCGGCCTCGGCCACGATCCGCTCGGCGTCGTCCGTCGTGAGGTCGCTCGGGCTGGCGCGCAGGTTGAGCGCGATGTAGCCGATCTGCTTGCTCTTGGCGAGGATGTCCGAGCCCTGGCTGGACAGCGGGCTCGTGGCGTCGCGGACGTCCGGGTCCTTCTTGAACGCCGTGATCGTGTCGTCGATCGCCTGCTTGTACTTGGAGTCGGTGAGCTTCGCGCCCTTCGGCGCCTTGAGCACGACGGGGTTCGTGCCGTTGGCCTGCGAGGCGAAGCGCTCGGACAGCAGCTGGGTCGCCTTCTGGCTGTCGCTGCCCGGGAGCGTGAGGTTGTCGTTGAGGTCCGGTCCGACGCTGCGCGCAGCGACGGCGAGCCCGGCGAAGACCACCAACCAGACCGCCAGCACGATCCACCGGCGGCGCACGCAGAGCCGGCCGAGGCCGTACAGCAGGCGGGTCATCGCACCCCTCCCATCGCGTTGGCGGCCTGACGCCGCGCGAGCACCGCGCCGAGCGTCATCGCCGGACGCTCCGCGACCGACGGTACCTGCTCGCGCGCGCCGCACCTGGTGGTTTTCGCGCCGGTCGCCGGCGGTCAGCCTCCCTGCTGGAGGGCGCGGGCCAGGTTGAGCCTGCCGCCCGTCACGGTCTTCCCGGCGAGCGCGGCGACCGGGTCCACGGAGGTCTTCAGCGCGCTGCGGATCTGCGCGGCCGACAGGCGCGGGTCCTGCTTGCGCAGCATCGCGGCCGCGGCGGCCACCAGCGGGGCCGCCATCGAGGTCCCGCTCAGGTACTTGTAGCCGGACGTCGGGTAGGTCGAGTAGATGCTGTCGCCGGGCGCGGCCAGGTCGACGGACTCTGAGCCGAAGTTCGAGAAGCTCGCAAGCGCTCCGTTCGCGTCGGTGGCGGCGACGGTGAGGATGTTCCCCTGGCCGTAGCTCGCCGGGTACTCCGGCTTGGACTCGATGCTGTCGCCGTCGTTGCCGGCCGCGACGACGAGCAGCACGTCCTTGGACTCGGCGGCGTCCACCGCGTCCTGGAGGGCGGACGACTTCGACGACGAGCCGAACGAGCAGTTGACCACCTTCGCGCCCTGGTGGATCGCGTAGTCGAGGCCCGTCACGGCATCCGAGGTCGATCCGCGGCCATGCGAGTCCATGAAGCGGACCGGCATCACCGACGACGACCAGCAGGCCCCGGTCACGCCGGTCGCGTTGTTGCCGTGGCCGGCGATGATGCCGGCGACATGGGTCCCGTGACCGTCTGCGTCGCTGCCGGACCCTGATCCGTTGGGGACGTTGACGCCGTAGTAGTCGTCGACCCATCCGTTGTGGTCGTCGTCCTTGCCGTTGCCCTCGATCTCGCCGGGGTTGTGCCAGATGTTCCCCTTGAGGTCGGGGTGATCGGCCTGCACGCCGCTGTCCAGCGTGGCCACCTCCGAGCAGCTCGTGCGCCCGTCCCAGGCCGTGGGGGCGGAGATGCCGTTCCCGCCGGATTGCAGGGCGTACTGCCGCAGGTAGAACGGGTCGTCGGGCACCCGGCTGGCGCGGAGGTAGAAGTCGGGCTCGACGTAGCGGACCTCGCGCAGGCGCCCGAGGCGCGCCCTCAGACCGGACGTGCCGCCACCGGCTCGAGGCCGCACCACCACGGCATTGATCCGGCGCAGCCTGCGCGTCGGCTGCCCGCCGGCGGCCTGCACGAGCGTCGCTGCCCGGTCGGCGGACGTCCCGTCGCGGAACCCGACGATGAGCCGGCCTGTCACGGCGTCGGCCGCGGGCGCCTGCGCGGGAACGAGGAGGCCGAGCAGCGCCAGGCACGCCGCGACCAGGCAGCAGCTCTCGCCACGACGTCGCGTGCGGCGGACATCGACGATCCTTCGCCCGGGTCCGGATGCTGGCCCCATACGCTCACGGCGACCGTACCTGCGCCGGCCGGCGCAGCGAGGGGGGCTTTCGTCCCTGCCGGCGCGGCGTCAGCCGCCAGGCTCAGGGTCGAGCAGCAGCAGCAGGCGGTCGACCTCGGCGTCCGCCTTGCTGGTGTCCTCGCCCCGGTGATACAGATCCGCCGCGATGCGGCAGGCCGCCTCGAGGCGCTCGACGAGCGCGGCCTGACCGGGCATGGGCCTCGACAGTTGATCTTGCACCTCGGCCGTGTCTCCGGAAGGCCGCCGCTCACACCTCGAGGACGCGGACGTCGCCGGCGCGGAGCCGATGACGCCCAGCGCCCGCCTGCGGGTCAGCCGCCGCCCGGAAGACCGTTGCCGATCGCGCCGATGCCCTGGTAGTAGTGGTCGCAGTTGGTGGGCGCAGGAGTGCCGGCCTTCGGGCCGCCGCCCGCGGTGACGCCCTTTGCCGTCTGCTTGTCGATGTTCTTCTCGCACGCCGCGACCGCGTGCGGGTTCTCCTTCGGGCCGTAGCCCGCCGCAGCCGCCGGCAGCGCCGCCATCGCCCCGATCCCGATCACCAGCGCCAGCTTCTTCATGGCTCGCCTCCCCGTTGGGTGACCTCGCCGCCCCGGCCAGTCCACCAAGAGGCGGTGGGCCGATGCTCCCCAGGGCGGTGGCTCGGGTCAAGGCCGCGGGGCCGCTCGCCGGGGACTTCACCGCGTGCGGCATCGCCTCGGGTGGTGAAGCTCACCACCACCGGCCCAGTGCCGCTCACAGCGTGTCGATCGGGACCCCGACGATGGCGAGCCGGCGCGTGAGGCCGTCGATCGCGAAGGCGCGGATCTCGTCGGAGCTCGCCCCGAGGGCGTCCCAGTCCGTGTCGCTGGCCCGGTCGGGCGGGGTGAGCGACTCGGCGACCGACGGCAGCAGCTCGCGCAGCGTCGCGCGCACGACGTCGCCGAGCTCCGGCGCCGCGCGGACGGTCTCCCGCAGGAACCAGACGCCGTAGCCGATGTGCCGCGTCTCGTCGCGGTGGATCTTGGAGTAGCCCTCCACGAAGCCCGGCAGCAGCGCCTCGCGCTCCAGGTAACCGGTGACGAACCGGTAGGAGGTCAGGCCGAGCGTCCCCTCGAGGATCAGGTGGTAGATCGTGACGAAGCGGACCTTGGCGGCGCGATCGGCGGGTGCGCCGACGAGGCACTCGTGCGCGTCGACGAGGGCCTCGTCGAAGATTCGCCGGAAGGCGGGGGAGAGCTGCTCGCGGGCGCGGTCGACGTGGGCGGCGATCGCCGCCGGGGCGGCGACGACCTCGTCCTGGAAGCGGGCGTAGAACTGCATGTGGCGAGCCTCGTCGACCTGCTGGGTCGCGAGGAAGGTCGCTTCCTCCTCGCTGCCGTGGGCGCCGACGAGCCCGGAGAACTTCGTGGTGATGCGCTCCTCGGCGACCATGAGCGAGGAGAGCACCCAGAAGATCAGCCCCTGGTCCTCGCCCCGCAGGCCCCGCCACTGCTCGCGATCCCGCGCCAGGTCGACGTGGAACGGCGACCACTGGGAGTCCTCCCAGCGCCGGTAGAGCGTCTGGGGGTCGTTGAGCTGGATGTCGGCGGTCTGCGTCACACGCGGGGGCCGCCACCGGCCGGTGCCGGTGGCTTGGTGGCCCGGATGATCGCCGACGCGGCGTGCGTGTGGACGCGGTGGGTCTCGCGGACGTCGATCTCGATGAGCCCGGCGGCCGTCAGCGCCTCCTCGAACTCGCCGCGCGTGAGGGCGCCGGCGATGCATCCGGTCCACTGGCGCATGTCGGCGCGCGTGGCCTCGTCCATGTCCGGATCGGCGACGACGTCGGAGACGGCGAAGCGCCCGCCGGGGCGCAGGACGCGCGCGGCCTCGGCCAGGACGCGCGGCTTGTCGCCGGACAGGTTGATCACGCAGTTGGAGATCACGACGTCGACGGATGCGTCGGGCAGTGGGATCTCCTCGATGTGGCCCTTGAGGAACTCGACGTTGGCCGCCCCGGCCGCGGCGGCGTTGGCCCGCGCCAGCTCGAGCATCTCGTCGGTCATGTCCAGGCCGATGGCCCGGCCGGTCGGGGCGACGCGGCGGCCGCTGATGAGCACGTCGGCGCCGGCACCCGAGCCGAGGTCGAGGACGACGTCGCCGTCGTGCAGGTCGGCCACGGCGGTCGGGACGCCGCAGCCCAGCGAAGCGGCGACCGCCGTCTCCGGGACGTCCTGCGCCTCCCCGCCGTCGTACAGCGCGCCCCCGAAGACCTCGGTGCCCGCGGCGTCAGTCGTCCTGACCGCCGGCGCGGAGCAGGAGCTCTCGCTCGCGGAGCCGCAGCAGCCCGAGCCCGGGCTCGCCCCCGTCGCGGCCTGTTGCGCAGCGGCCGCATACCGCTCGCGGACCTGCTCGCGGATCTCATCGGGCGCGGACGGCGTGGTCATCGTGGCTCCTTCTGCATAGACGAGTGTCGATGCGATCGTGCCGGGTCAATCGACGAATGTCAATGCGTCGCCGGGCGCGCAGGCGCCTCAGCCCAGCCAGGCGCCCAGCTCGTCGAGCGCGCCGGGGAGCACGTAGTAGTACGCCCAGAGGCCCCGGCGCTCGGAGTCGACGAGGCCCGCCTCGCGGAGCTTCTTGAGGTGGTGGCTGAGCGTCGGCTGCGAGACGTCGAACAGCGGCACGAGCTCGCAGACGCAGACCTTGCCGGCGTGCTTGCGGAGCACGTCGACGAGCTGCAGCCGGATCGGATCGCCCAAGGCCTTCGCGACGGTGGCGAGGCGGAGGGCCTGCGCGCGCTCGACGTCGGGGTAGACGACCGGCTCGCAGCACGGCTCGCCCTTGGGACGCTTGGTCTTCGGCGAGAGCTCCAGATCGACGGCCATCGAATCAACGCTAGCGGAAGCCCAGCCGCCGAGCGCCCTCGAGCAGGCGCGCGGTGATCTCGTCGCCGATCGCCGGTGACGCGTTGAACAGCGTGTTGTCGTTGCCGTTCACGGCTGCCTCATGCTCGGCGAGGGGGTACTGCGAGCGCGGGGCGATGTGGTAGCCGAGCTGGTCGTCGGCCAGGCCGAGCAGCAGGTGCTCGCCCGCCGTGGGCGTCGCGGCGATCACCCGGTTGGCGACCGCGGGGTAGGACTCGCCGGGGACGCCCGAGATGAGGACGTCGCCGAGCCGGGCGCCGGCCACGGGCGTGGTGATCGTGGATCCCGAGACCCACGGCGCCCCGGCGCGCGGCACCGTCCCGCCGGTCACGAGGCCGAGCAGGACGGGGTTGGTCGCGGTCGTCGCGAGCAGCGTCGTGCGTGCGCCGAGGTGGGGGTCGCGGATCGTCCGCGCCGCGTGCGTGGCCGTCGCCACGCGGCCCGCCACGAGGCCCGCGTAGGCGTCCAGCTGCCAGCCGTCGGCGTCGAGGGGGTCCTGCGGTCGCGTCATCTCCGGGCGCGCGGCGATCGCCGCGGGCGGCTCGGGGACGGTGGGCTGCGTCTTGCCGATCGCGCCCTCGAACACAGCGACCGTGCCCCAGCGCCGGCGGTCGCGCTCGAGCCGGGCGGCCAGTGCGCCAGGCCAGTCGGGGGAGGCGCCGGCATTGCCGGCGCTGAGCACCGTGGCGTGGGCGGCGAAGGCCACGAGCGTCGCCACCGCGCGACCCCGCGCGTCGGTCGCACGCAGCACGCGGACCGCCGCGTCCGGGTCGTCGAGGGCGCCGATCGCGGGGTCGTCGAACTGGGTGTGCAGCAGCGCCCGGCCATCCGCGGCGCCGACCGCGAGCGTGGCCGGCCGGGCCGTCCGCGCCGCGCGGGCGATCGCTGCGACGGCCCCGTCGCGGACTTGCGCGAGATACCAGGCTGGGACGAAGCCCCACGCGCCGATGAGGTCGGGGCCCGCATGCGAGTGGATCGCGGCCGCGACGATCGCGCCCGAGGGGATCCCCGTCGCCGCCGCGGCGCGCTGACGGATGTCCAGCAGCCCGAACGGGCCCGTGCGGTAGGCGACCTGCATGCCCTGGTTGTCGATCGCCGCCAGGGCGACGGCGTGCCGCCGGTCGCCGCGCGCGCAGCGGACCACGACGGCGCGGGCGAAGAGCCGGCCGCGGACCCAGGTGGCGGATCGGACCGGACCGAAGCCATAGCCGCCCAGGTGCACGTCCGCGAGCGCTTGGCCGGCAGGCGGACGGGGCGTGACGTCGACGGCGGCCGCCCCGACGGCGAAGCCGCCCGCCGGACAGCTCGGGGCGCTCGCTCGTGCCGTGGCGGACGGGACGCAGAGCGCCGCCACCGCGAGCAGCCCGGCCAGTGCTCCACGCGGTGCCATGTGCGCAGGCTCGCCGATCCGCCGGACGTCAGGGGCTGCGCGCACCGGTCTGCAACACCACCACTTGGCCGGCGACGCGTGGGCCTACTGGGGAGGTGAGCGCCCACGCGTGACCAGGTTGCGCGGCAGGGCGAGTTCGAAGATCCAGGAGACCCCGATGGCCAACACGCCCAATCCCCCCGCCACCACGGACCAGCAGCGCAACGACCTCCGTGACATCGCCCACAACGACGACTCCACGATCGCGAACCTGATCACGATCCGCATCCAGGAGGCCGTCGACGCGTCGGAGCTCGACGCCAAGACGTTCGCCCTGACGAACATCGCGGCGCTGATCGCGACCGGCGGCGACCTCGACTCCTACCTGCTGCACGTCACCGCCGCCCTGGACGCCGGCGCGTCCGTGGACGAGGTGACGGGCGTGCTGACGGCGGTCGGCCCGAACGTCGGCGTCTTCAAGATGGTCGCCGCCGCGGACCCGCTCGCCGCCGCGCTCGGCATCAACGTCGCCGACGACAGCGGCGCGGCGGGCGGCGGCAGCGGCAGCGGCGGCTGACCGGGCGCGTGCGGCGCTGGTCCGGCTCACCTGCGACCAGCGCCGCGCCGCGCCGGGCGCCGGCTGACCGCGTTCCTCAGCCACGCGACAGCGAGCCCGAGGCAGGTCAGCGCGACCGGCGCGAAGCCGAGCAGCGTCTCCTCCACCGGGATGCCGGCGACGTGCGCGAGGACCATCAGCGCCGCCGGCCGATCGCGATGCCGATGCGCAGGAAGACCGTGGCGAGCAGGCCGGCGGCCACTGCCAACGCGCGCGGGTCCTGCAGCCGGGCCGAGACCACCGATGCGGCGATCCGGCCGATCGGGAGGCTTGCCTCCGCCTCGGCGCCGGCGGGCCGTGGGGCCGCAGCGCCGGCGGCCGCAGGCTCGGGTGCCTCGGCCGGCCGCGGCTCGGCGCCGTTCGGCGGTGCGGCGGCCACGCCCGGAGGGACGGGCTCGGGCTCGCCCGCGGTCACCATCCCCGCGAGGTTCTTCGCGAACGTGTCGGTGAGCGACGCGGCGACGTCCCGGATCACCCCCTGGCCCATCGCCGCGGCCTTGCCGCTCATCTGCATCTCGGTGACGATCGATGCCGCCGTTCCGCCGTCCTGCTCGCGCAGCGCCATGCGGATCTGGGCGGACGCGGTTCCCTGACCACGGGACTCCTTGGCCTTGGCCTGCATCGAGGCCTCGTGCGTCGTCGCGTCACGCTCGACGATCTCGACGTCGCCCCTGTAGAGCATCGACATCGGGCCGAGCTTGACCTTGACCGCAACCTTGTAGGCGTCGTCGCCCGTCTGCTCGAGCACCTGCGCGCCGGGCATGCACGGCGCCACGCGCTCCACGTCCATCAGCAGATCCCAGACGTCGCCGACCGGTGCGGCGACCACGAACGTGTTCTCGAACTCCATCGCTCCTTCTCCTCCTCAGCGCCGCGCGCCGATCGCCTCGATGACCTCGCCCAGCGCGGCCAGGCCGGCGCCGCCGACGAACGCGTCGCAGTGCGGCAGGGCCGCGGCCATGCCGCCCACCGC
>JAXDGY010000347.1:0-12311 GCA_034664785.1 Solirubrobacteraceae bacterium | reverse complement strand
CGCGTCCTGCCAGGCAGGCTGTGGACCACGCGGGGTGGGGCGGTCGCGCCCATCGCCGCGCGAGATCACCAACGGCGCCGCAGGTCCTGCGCCTCGGCCCAGACGTCCTCAGCCTCCTCACGCGCGTGCGCCACGGCGACGGCCACCCAGCCGGCAACCCGGCCGGCAAGCTCCTCCGCGGCCCGCGCGGCGTCGCCGCCGTCAGCATCCGCGTCGCCGCCGGGCGGCGCCGGGGGGTCGCGCTCCTCCGCGGCGGCGCGCGTCATCGCGTCGCCTTCGGCGTGGTGGGGGCCGCCTCGCCCTCACCGGCCAACCCTGCCTGTGCGCCGCGCACCGCGCCGCGCGCCGCCGAGGCGACGACGTCGCCCGCCTTGAGCGTCCCGGCGACGCCGTAGACGAGTCCCCGGCGCGCGACGCGCCGCGCCTCGGGGGACAGCGCCAGCGCCGCCGCCGCGACCGTCAGACCCCGCTGCCCATCGATCAAGCCCATGTCATGTCCCTCCGTCGACGCCTGCTCGTCGTCGGCGCCCCGGCGCGGGGGCCGTCAGCGCTCGAGGAGGACGCGCGGAGCGCGCCGGGCGACTGGGGCGGCGCCCCAGACGAACATGAGCAGATGGAAGACCATGAAGTCGCGGACGGGCCCGCCGGACGCGGTGCACCGTTCTCTTCCATGCTCGCCGCATGCCGCTCCTCCCCGGTTACGGATTCATGGCCAAGCTGTGACCAGATCGTGAACGTACGATGCGAATCGCCGCCGCTGTCCGGCAGCGTGCACGCGCGCCATCCGGCCGCCCACTCGTGCGCGAAGCCCGTCGCCATGTGCGAGCGCGGCCATGCACGTAGTCATACCGCTCCCCGGTCTGTCCCGTGCGAAACCTGGTCGTCATCGCCGGCGACGAACGCGTGGACGGCCTGCGCTCGACGGCCTAGTGTGGTCGAACGGCACACGAGAGAACGGAGCTCCCCGATGGACGTCCTCGATCTTGACCCCGGCACGCTGCTCATCACCGGCGTGGGTGCGGCGGTGATCGGCTCGCCGGAGGCCCGGCGGGCGGTCGGCCGGGGTGTCGGATGGGCCGCTGCGACCGCGTGGCGCGTGGCCGGCCCCGTGGTCATGCCGCTCGTCGACGCGGGCCGGGACGTGGCCGGCGAGGTCCGGGACTCGGCGACCCAGGACGGGGCGGGTCAGCGCGACACGCCGGCCGCAGCGCCCGCTGCGCGCCCACGGCGCGCCACGCCGGCGTCGGCCTGAGCCGTGCCCGCGGCGCCGCCGGTGGCGGCGGTCAAGCCCCCGTGATCGCCGCCTGGCCTGACCAGCGGGGAATGGGCAGCGTGGCGGCGACGACGGTGCCGCCACCCGGCGGGCTGTCCACCCGCAGCTCGCCGCCGAGCGCGGCGGCGCGATCGTGGAGACCGAGCAGCCCCGAGCTGTCCTGCAGCCGCGCCCCGCCCACGCCCTCGTCGCGCACCTCGACCCGCAGCGCGCCGGACTCGATGACGGCGCGGACCTGCGCCCGGTGGGCGTGGGCGTGCTTGACGGTGTTGGTCAGTGCCTCGGCGACGACGAAGTAGGCCGTCGCCTCCAGGGCCGGCGGCAACCGCTCGGCGGTCACGTCGACCGACACCGGGAGCCGGACGCGGGAGATGAGCGTCTCGATCCCCGCGCGCAGCCCGCCGCGCCGGAGCGCTGCCGGGAGGATGCCGTTCGCGAGCTCGCGCAGCTCGGCGTTCGCTTCCTGGGCATGCGCCAGCGCCTCTTCCACCAGCGCGCGCGCCGGCCGGTCCCCGTCGCTGAGGGCCCGCCGCGCGAGCTGGAGCGTGATGACGGTGTGGACGAGGCGCTGCTGGGCGCCGTCGTGCAGATCGCGCTGGATGCGACGCCGCGTCTCGTCGGCGGTGGTCAGCACCCGGGCGCGCGACGCGGCGAGCTCGTCGCGGCCGTCGGCGTTGGCGATCGCGGTCGCCACGAGCTCGGTGAACTCCGCCATGCGCGCCTCGGTGTCGTGCGACACCTCCCTGTCCTGCTTCCAGGACGAGACGATCACGCCCCAGAGGCCGCCCCCGACGACGATCGGCGCACCGACCGAGCAGCGGATGCCCTGCTCGCGGGCGGCCGCCGCCACGGGGCCGTCGACGGCTTCGAAGGAGTCCAGCCGCGCGGGGCTGCCGCTCGCGAGCACGAGGCCGGCGACGGTGTCGGTCGGCGGGAGGCAGCTCCAGCTCGCCGGCATCCTGATGCCCGGCCCGCTCCCGCCGGCGACGCTCGTGGTCTTGCCGTCGGCCTCGTAGCGCACCAGGCTCGTGGCGTCGGCGCCCAGCAGCCCGCCCACCTCCGCCGCCACCGCGTCGAACAGCTCCGACGCCGGGACCGCGCGGGCGACCAGCGTCGCGACGCGACGCAGGGCCGCCTGCTCCTCGGCCAGCAGGCGCAGCTCGTCCCGGCTGGCCTCCAGCGAGCCGCCCATGCGGTTGAACGCGCGCTCCAGGGCGCCGACCTCCCCCACGCCCGTCTCGGGCATCCGCGTGGAGAGATCCCCGCCGGCGAGGCGGCCCGCCATCACGGCCGCCCGGCGGACGGGCAGGACGATGGCCCGAGCGAGATAGCCCGCGAAGAGCACGATCAGGACCACCGACCCTCCGAGACCGACCGCCGCCGCGGCGATCGCTCGCTGCGCATCGGAGTTGGAGCGGTGCTCGCGGGCGACCAGCAGGCGCCGCTCCGCGGCGATGAAGCCGGCGAACCCGCCGCGGATCGCATCCACGCGCCGCTTCCCCTCGTCGAGCGACGCGGCACTCGACGCCGAGGCGTCGCGGAGCTGCGCGGCGCCTACGAGCGGCACCGAGTAGTCGCGGACGTAGGACGCGACGCCCGCCGTGATCCGCCGCGCCCGCTGCTCCTGCGCGGAGACGCCCGCGGTGATCTGGAGCAGCTCTGCGCTCGCGGCGGGGAACGCGCTCCGGGCGGCCTCCCACGGTTCCAGGAAGCGCTCCTCGTGGGTGATCAGGAACCCGCGCTGGCCGGTCTCGAGATCCAGCACGAGGAGCTCGAGCCGGTTCGCCACCGTGAGCACCGCCTGGGAACGCGTGGCCCGCGTCGCCGAAGCGCGCTCCTCGGCGATCGCGTCCCAGAGGATCGCGAAGGCCGCGGCGATGAGGACGGCGAGCAGACCGCTCGCGACGACGGTCCGACGGGTCAGCCCACCGTCCATGTGACGATCTGGTCGGCCCGCGTCGCGCGCGGAGGCCGACGGGCCTTACGACAGGCCGGCGCCACGATGGATGGCGAGGACGCTCGCGGCCTGCGCCTCGCGCGCCAGCGCTGCCTCGTAGAACGCGTACGCGGGCGCCTTGTGGGCCCTGCCGGCCGCGCACCACGCGCTCAGGGCGAGCCCCGCCTCGGCCTCTGCGAACAGCCACGCGTCCCACAGCTCACCGCGGTGCTCCCGGTCGTAGGGGCGCGCGGCGCCCGCGTCGACGAGGGGACTTGCGGGGGTCTGCGGGACGTCGGTGTCGTCGGGCCTGGAAAGCACGCGGCATTCGCTCCTGTTCAGTCCGGGGGGTGGTTGGGTCGTCAGGCGGTCGCGTGGAGCAGGTCGCCCCGGCGCTCCGCAGCTCGGCTGGGGGCGCCGAGGCCGGCGGCGGGCGCCGGGCGATCCGTCGCCCCGTCCGGCCCGTGGGACCGGTGACCCGGCGCGTACCCGTCGGGCACGACCAGGCCGGTCTGGTAGGCGAGCACCACGAGCTGCGAACGGTCGGGGGCGTGCAGCTTGCGCATCGCGCGGCTGACGTGCGTCTTCGCCGTCGCGGGGCTGATGACGAGCTGCTGCGCGATCTGCCGGTTGTCGAGGCCGGTGGCGACCAGCGCCGTGACCTCGCGCTCACGCGCCGTCAGCTCCGCGAGCTCCTCGGGGCTCGACCGGCGAGGCGCGGGACGGGAGGCGACGTCGGCGATCAGGGCGCCGATCAGGCCCGGCGAGAGCGGCGCCTGGCCGGCGACCAGCAGGCGCAAGGCCCGCAGCAGCTCGGCCGGCTCGCTGTCTCCGACCAGCAGCCCGCCGGCGCCGGCGCGCAGCGGCCCGAGGATCGACTCGTCGCTGTCGGCGGCCGTGAGCATGAGGACGCGGACGCGCGTCAGCTGCGGGTCGGCGACGATGCGTCGTGTGCTCTCCAGCGCGTCGACGCCGGGCAGCGCGAGGTCCATGACGATCACGTCCGGGAGCTCGCGGCGCGCAGCGGCGAGCACCTGCTCGCCGCTGGCCGCCTCGCCGGCGATGGTGACGTCGTCCTCGCCGTCCATGAGCAGGCGAAGGCCGGCGCGCGCGAGGGACTGCCCGTGGGCGATCAGGACGCGGATGGGCCCCGACCGGCGGGCCGCAGCGTCCCGGGGCGGCCCAGGGGCGGCCTCCACGAGCGTGAGGTTCGGCGGCTCTCCGTGGACGGCGGTCGGAGAGGAGGTCGAGCTGCCGGTCATGGCGTGACTGTCGCGGCCGGAGTGGCGTCGCGCCATGCCCGTGCCCCGGAGATGTCGTTCCGGCGAACCGGACCCCGATGTCGGGCAGGCCCTACCCCTGCGTCGGTCGCGGCCCTAGGCGGGCGATCCGCGCAGGTACGTCAGGACGGCGAGCACGCGCCGGTGCTCGGTCGGCGTCGCGCCGAGCCCGAGCTTCTGGAAGATGCCGGTCACGTGCTTCTCGACGGCGGCCTCGGTCACGACGAGGGCCTGGGCGATGCCCTGGTTGGACTTGCCCTCGGCCATGGCGCCGAGCACGTCACGCTCCCGCGGACTCAGGCTGTCCAGCGGGCCGTGCGGCCGGCGGCGCCCGAGCATGCGGCCCACGACCTCCGGATCGAGCGCGCTCCCGCCCGCCGCGACGCGCCGCACCGCATCGATGAACGCCTCGAGGTCGCCGACGCGCTCCTTGAGCAGGTAGCCGACGCCCTCGGGATGCTCGCCGATGAGGTCCACCGCGTACTGCTCCTCGTAGAACTGCGAGAGCACCAGCACGCTGGTCTCCGGACGCTGCTCCCGGAGCTTCAGCGCGGCACGCAACCCGTCCTCTCCATGGCCCGGCGGCATCTGGACGTCCGCCACGACGACGTCCGGTCGGTGGGCCAGTGACTTGCGCAGGAGGTCGTCCGCGTCGCCGGCGAGCGCCACGACATCGAAGCCGGCCTCGGTGAGCAGCCGGGCGATCCCCTCGCGGAGAAGCACGTCGTCCTCACCGATCACCACCCGTACTTGTTCCGACACAGGGCAACGGTACCTGTGGTCGACCGATGTGGCTATGCCATCGTCAGAAGACGGGCCAGCGGTGCGTTGGGAAGCTGGTCCTTGGGGAAGAACCCGCCCGCGCCCGAGCGGCGGACGTCGGCCGTGCTCGCCGCCTCGGGATCCGTCGAGGTCAACAGCACGCGCGGGCGCCACGGAAGGGCCGACAGCTCCCCGGCAAGCGTGATCCCATCTCCATCGGGGAGCCCCACGTCGACGAGCGCGGCGCTCGGGCGCAGGTCGTGGGCCGCGGCGATGGCCGTGGCGACGCTCTCGGCCTCGCCGACGACGGCGAGTCCACTGGTGATCAGCAACCGGCACACGAGGATGCGGAAGGTGGGGTCGTCGTCGACCACCAGGACTCCAGATGACATAGCTGTGACCATCGCAGTGAATGCGGTCGGAGCGGGTAGGGAGAACCCTAAATCCTGACGAAGGGTAGGGGTAGCTGACGAAGGGTAGGGATAGCCCGATAGGCCCCGTCGGGTCCGTCGGATCATGACCTCTGGCCGGAGGGTATGTGCCCGTCCGGGCTGGAGAGCAACAGTTGGCGCACCATGACGGAGCTCTTCCTCGCCCCCCGTGCCGCCGACGACGATCGACAGCGTCCAAGGCTCAGGCTCGTCGCGCCGACGGACACCTCGTCCGGCGCGATCCGCGTCGCGATCGCGGTGCGCCAGCCGCTGGTCCGCGCCGGTCTGCGCGTCCTGCTCGAGCGCGACGAGCGCATCACGGTGGTCGGTGAGGCGACCAGGGCGGACCAGGCGCTCGCGCTCGCGGGACGGATGGGTCGCGGCGTCGTGCTCATCGACTCGAGCCTGCCCGGGCTGGACTGCGCCGAGGCCACGCGGCAGGTGCTGGCCGAGCCCGAGACGGCGGTGCTCCTGCTCATCACCTCCGAGGTCGACGACCGCATCCGTGCCGCGCTGCGCGCCGGAGCCAGCGGCGTGGTCCTCGACGACGCGGACCCGTCGGAGCTGATCCTGGCGGTCGCGGCGGTCGCCCGCCGGGGCGCGGTGCTCCGGCGCGCCGGCGGTCCGCGGTCGGTCTCCAAGTCTCCTTCCCGGCGGGAGCACTGCCGGCCGAAGGTCACCGAGATCAGGCTCGCATCCGCGCATGGCGACGTCCCGCCCGCGCGACCAGTCCTCAGCTTCCCCCGCCGCGGAGCGCCCGATCGCAGCCGGGAGCTGCCGAAGTCCGCGTGACCGCGAGGGCCGCGCGGGTGACCGCGGCCGCCCGACCCACGTTGCACGTGCCTGCTTGACCCGGGCCACAGCGCCCACGAGCCGTTGGAGGAATCGTCAATGCACTTCCGTGAACGTCGCCCGACCCCCGTGCCAGCCGCGGTGACCGAACGCCGTCCCGTCTCCGCACCGTCCGAGCGATGAGGCTGGCCACCGTGCGTGCGAGCGAATCCCCGACGGCCGACGGCCGTCGGGCCGACAGCGAGGTACGGCGCCCCTTGCGCGGCCGCCACCGCGAGTCCGAGACGCTGGACCGGCTGCTGCACGACGTGCGGTCGGGGCGCAGCGGGGTGCTGGTCGTGCGAGGAGAGGCGGGGGTCGGCAAGACCGCGCTGCTCCAGCACCTGGTCAGGCAGGCGTCGGGGTGCCGCGTCACGAGCGCCGTCGGCGTGGAGTCCGAGATGGAGCTCCCGTTCGCCGGGCTGCATCAGCTCTGCGGATCGATGCTCGACCGGCTCGACCAGCTCCCGGGTCCGCAGCGCGACGCCCTCGGCGTGGCCTTCGGGCTGACGGCCGGCGACGCGCCGGACCGCTTCCTCGTCGGGCTGGCCGTCGTGACCCTGCTGTCCGCGGTCAGCGAGGATCGCCCGCTGGTCTGCGTCGTGGACGACGCGCAGTGGCTCGACCGGGCGTCGGCCCAGACGCTCGGGTTCGTGGCCCGCCGGGTCCTGGCCGAATCGGTCGCGCTGGTCTTCGGCGTCCGCGAGGGCCCCGAGACGCACGAGCTGGAGGGCCTTCCGGAGCTCATGGTGGAAGGGCTGCGGGACGACGACGTCCGCGCCCTCCTGGCCCGGGTGGTTCATGGGCGGCTGGACGAGCGGGTCGCCGACCGGATCGTGGCGGAGACCGGCGGCAACCCGCTGGCCCTGCTCGAGCTCACCCGCGGGCTCACGCCCGCCGAGCTCGCGGGCGGGTTCGGCCTGCCCGACGCGCCGGCGCTGTCCGCGCGCATCGAGGCGAGCTTCCTGCGGCGCCTGGAGCAGCTTCCCGCCGAGACGCAGCGGCTCCTGCTCGTTGCCGCGGCCGAGCCGGTCGGCGAGCCGGGGCTCGTGTGGGCCGCCGGCGAGCGGCTGGGGATCGGGGTCGAGGCGGCCGCGCCTGCGGCGGCCTCCGGCCTCTGCGAGTTCGGCACCCGGGTGCGGTTCCGGCATCCGCTGGTGCGCTCGGCGGTCTACCGGGCGGCGTCGCTGGAGGACAGGCAGAGCGTGCATCGCGCCCTCGCGGCGGCGACGGATCCCGATGTCGATCCCGATCGCCACGCCTGGCACTGCGCCCACGGGGCGTCCGGCCCGGAGGAGTCCGTCGCCGAGGAGCTCGAGCGCTCGGCCGGGCGGGCGCATGCGCGCGGGGGCCTGGCCGCGGCGGCCGCGTTCCTCGAGCGCGCCGCCAGGCTGACGCTGGACCCGACCCGGCGTGCGGACCGCGCCCTGGCCGCGGCGAAGGCCAAGCACGATGCCGGCGCGCCCGACGCGGCGCTCGCGCTGCTGGCCACCGCCCAAACAGGGCCGCTGGACGAGCTGCAGCGCGCCCGCGTCGACCTCCTGCGCGCCCAGATCGCCTTCGTGGTGGGGCCCGGCAGCGACGCGGCGCCGCTGCTGCTCAAGGCCGCGAAGGAGCTCGAGCCGCTCGACGTCGGGCTCGCGCGCGAGACCTACCTCGACGCGTTCTCCGCGGCCATGTTCGTCGGGCGCGTGAGCGGGAGCGCGGACCTGCTCGAGGTGGCGCAGGCCGCGCGTGCGACGCCGCCGTCGCCGAAGCCCCCGCGGGCGCCCGACCTGCTTCTGGACGGCCTCGCCGTGCTCATCACGGAGGGCTACCCGGCGGGAACGCCGATGCTGCGCCGCGCGCTGGTCGCCTTCCGCGGCGAGGACCTCTCCAAGGAGGAGGGGGTCCGCTGGCTGTGGCTGGCCTGCAACACCGCGGCGATGCTGTGGGACGACGAGACGTGGGACGTGCTGTCCGCCCGCCATGTCCGCCTCGCCCGTGATGCCGGCGCGCTCAGCGTGCTGCCGATGGCGCTCAGCTCGCGCATCGCCGTGCACCTGCAGGCGGGCCAGCTGGACGAAGCCGCGGCGCTCATCGAGGAGGTGCAGGCGATCGCCGCGGCGACAGGCGCCCACGTCGCGCCGTACGGCACCCTTCCCCTCGCCGCCTGCCAAGGCCGCGAAGCCGAGGCGGCCGAGCTGATCAAGGCCACGCTGAAGGACGTGCGGGCCCGGGGCGACGACATGGGCCTGACCGTCACCCAGTGGGCGAGCGCGGTGCTCTACAACGGCCTCGGGCGCTACGACGATGCGCTCGCCGCGGCGCAGCAGGCGACCGAGCACGCACAGGGCTCGACGCCGTCGCTCGTCGAGCTCATCGAGGCCGCCACCCGGAGCGGGATGGCCGCCGACGCGGACGACGCCCTCCGGCGACTGCTGGACACGACACGCTCCAGCGGGACCGACTGGGCGCTGGGGATCGAAGCCCGCTCGCGAGCGCTGCTGAGCCACGGCCAGGTCGCCGAGGACCTCTACCGTGAGGCGATCGACCGGCTCGGGCGCAGCCGGGCCACCGTGTGCCGCGCCCGAGCCCATCTCATCTACGGCGAATGGCTCCGCCGCGAGCGCCGGCGCCTGGACGCACGCGAGCAGCTGCGCACCGCCCATGAGATGTTCACGGCGATGGGCCTCGAGGCGTTCGCCCAGCGCGCCGCACGCGAGCTGCTGGCCACCGGCGAGACCGCTCGCAAGCGCACCGTCGAGACCAGCGGCCAGCTCACCGCCCAGGAGGCCCACATCGCCAGGCTGGCGGGCGGCGGCCTCTCCAACCCGGAGATCGGCAGCCAGCTGTTCATCAGCCCGCGGACCGTCGAGTACCACCTGCACAAGGTCTTCGGCAAGCTGGACATCAACTCGCGCAACCAGCTCCGCGGCGCCCTCTCCAGCGACCCAGCCTTGGCCCAGGCTGCGTAGCTCGATCCGGGGCGACACCGCGAGCGCCATGGCGGATCCAGCCCGTGGTGGTGGGACCGCCGACCGGCGATACGCTGGAAAGCATCATGGCCCGGCTTCCGTCCTGGCTTGATCCCGAGGCGCCTTCCTCCACGTCTGCGGGCGTCGTCGGCGCGGTCGTGGCAGTCGCTGCCTGCACGCTGGTGATCTATCCGCTCAAGCGGGTGGTCAACCCGCTCTCGCTCGACGCGGTGTACATCCCCGCGGTGCTGTTCGTGGCCACCAAGTGGGGCGGTCGGATCGGCCTCTTCTCGGCCCTGCTCGGCGGCCTGGCGTTCGACTTCTTCCACGTCCCACCGACCGGGAGGTTCACCTCGCTCGCGTCCGAGGCCGTCCTCTTCGTGGCGGTGGCGGGCGCGGCGGTCTTCGTCGCCGGCCTGACCCAGCGCGCGCGCTCCGCCGACGAGCGCCGGCGCGCGGAGGTCGCGGCTCGGGCACGTGTCCTGGCCGCCGCGGACGAGGCGCGTCGACGGCTGGTCAGGGACCTCCACGACGGCGCGCAGGAGCGGCTGGTCCACACGGTGATCACGCTGAAGCTGGCCAACCGGGCGCTGGACGGCGGCGACGCCGACGCCGGGCTCCTGCTCGGCGAGGCGTTGCAGCACGCCGAGCAGGCGAACCTCGAGCTCCGGGAGCTGGCGCACGGCATCCTCCCCTCGGTCCTCACGCGCGGCGGCCTGCGAGCGGGGGTCGAGGCGCTTGTGACCCGGATCTCACTGCCCGTGACCGTGGACCTGCCCGTCGAGCGGCTCCCGGCCGGCATCGAGGCGACCGCCTACTTCGTCATCAGCGAGGCGCTCACGAACGCCGTCAAGCACGCCCGGGCCGATCGCGCCGCGGTCGCCGCCCGCGTGGAGGACGGGGTGTTGCGCATCGAGATCAGCGATGACGGGATCGGCGGCGTCCGCGGCGGGGACGGGAACGCGGGCATGTCCGGGTTGGGCGGCCTCGAGGATCGCGTGTCGGCGTTGGACGGACGCCTCGTGGTGGACAGCCCGGCCGGACGCGGCACGCGCGTGTGCGCGCTGCTGCCCCTGCACGACGCCGGCTGACGCCCGGCGGGTGGTGCCGAGGACCGCGTGGGCCTAGGCGTCCCCGAGCAACTGCGCGAGCGGGACGTTGGGGAGGTCGGCCTTGTGGACGAACGCGAGCGCGCCGCTGAGGCGGACGTCATCGGCGGTGGCGACGTCCGCGTCGACGGACGTGAGGACGACGCGCGGCCCCCACGGGAGCGCCGTGAGCTGGCGCGCGAGGCTGAATCCGTCGAGGTCGGGCAGGCCGACGTCGACCAGGATCGCCGACGGCTCGCCCACGGTGGCGGCCGAGAGCGCCGCGGAGGCGGAGTCCGCCTCGCCCATGACGGTCAGGCCGCTGGCGATGAGCAGGCGTCCAGCCAGCGTACGGAACACAGGGTCATCGTCCACCACAAGCACCGAGCGGGTCATCTATTAACGATCATCGCCGCTTTTCGAGCGGTTCTGGGTAGGGAGAACCCGACACGGAAGATGGCTGGCGCCCCGGCACCCGGAGGGAAACCGGTCCGGATGACCCGCCTGCGGCCCTGGCTAGGCCAGGAGCGTCAAGAGTCGGTTGCGATCCGGGCCCGCAAGCGCCGCCGGCTCCGCGTCGCGCGCGAGCTCGAGCACCCGCTCGGCGAGCTCCGGCTCGTCGAGCGCCGTGGCCGGGCCGAGGCAGCAGCGCTCGGCGAGCAGCGCGCGCAACACGTCCGGGTCGCACATCGCCGCCGGCGTCAGCGCCGCGCGGACGGCAGCCTGGCGGTCGGCGGGAGGCGGGCGCTCGAGGCCGTGCCGCAGCGCGTCGATCTCGCGCAGGCGCTGGCGGTCCTGCTGGACGGTGTTGCGGTACCACGGCGTGATCTCCGCCTCGGTCGCGGCATCCCAGGCCTCGGCGAAGCGCCCCGCGTCCTCCTCGCGCAGCGTGTCGCGCAGCAGCTGCGCGTGGCGCAGCCCGAGCGCCATCCCGCGGCCGAGCGACGGGTTCGTGCAGGCGCACGCATCGGCGAGCAGCGCGACGCCGGCGGCGCCCGGGCGGCCGCCGGCGGCCGGTCGCCGGTAGCGGTCCACGATCCCGCCCATGCCGATCACGTCCGTGATCGGCTCGCCGTCGAGCCAGTGCGCCTGCAGCGGACAGGCCCTCACGACCGCGGTCCACGCCTCCGCCTTGCGCAGGCGCTTGAGTGCCTGGTCGCCGGAAGCGCCCAACACGGTGACCGACCACGTGTCGCCGTCGCCCGGCAGCGTGAGCAGCGAGACCGTCCCGATCGCCATGAGCAGCGGCCCGAGCATCAGCGGCAGCTCACCGCGGAAGAAGCGCGTGTAGTAGAGGAAGCCGAACTCCTCGGACTCCTCGTGCACGCCGCCGACGCCCGCGTCGGCGAGCCACGCGGGCAGCCGGGACCGGCGGCCCATCGCGTCGACGACGAGGTCGGCGGCGAGCTCCTCGCCGCCCTTGGTGCGCACGCCGGCGATGCGCGGCACGCCGTTGGTGACCAGTCGCTCGACCTCGACGCCGCGCCGCACGTCGATCTCCTCCTGCGCGACGCGCGCCAGCGCATGCTCGATCACGGGACGGCGCGCGGTGATCGTCGCGAAGCGCTCGTCGCCCGGTCGTGGTCGGCGGTCGAGGATCCACGGCGGCATCAGCCGCAGCGGGTCGAACCGCGCCGCGCCGGCGGCCAGCAGTGCGTCGCGCACGTCGGGCAGCTCCTCGTCGAGCACGATCCGCCCCAGCGGCTGGAGGAGGTGCGCCTGGCGGAACTGGGTCACGCCGGCGCGCTCCCAG
>JAXDGY010000346.1:0-2945 GCA_034664785.1 Solirubrobacteraceae bacterium | reverse complement strand
CCCTGACCGGCGGCTACCTGACGCTCGCCGCGACGCTGTGCACGACCGAGGTCGCGACGAGCCTGGAGGGCGGGGCGCTCATGCACGGCCCCACCTACATGGCCAATCCGCTCGCGTGTGCCGTCGCCCTGGCGTCCACCGACCTGCTGGCCACCGGTGCGTGGCGCACGCAGGTGCCACGCATCGAGGCCGCGCTGCGCAGCGGCCTGCAGCCCGCCCGCGAGCAGCCCGGCGTCGCCGACGTCCGGGTGCTCGGCGCGATCGGCGTGCTCCAGCTCGACGGCCCGGTCGACGTCGCCGCGGCCACGCGCGCCGCCGTCGAGCACGGCGTCTGGCTGCGCCCGTTCCGCGACCTGGTCTACGCGATGCCGCCCTACGTCACCGGCGACGACGACCTGGCGAGGATCACCGCGGCCATGCTGGCCGCGGCGGCGGCCGGGGCGCCGCGATGAGCATCCTCGTCGTCGCCGGCACGGACACCGGCGTGGGCAAGACCGTCGTCACCGCGGCCATCGCGGCGGCCGCGGCGGCCCGCGGCGCGCGCGTCGCCGTGGTGAAGCCCGCGCAGACGGGCGTCGCCCCGGGCGCGCCCGGCGACCTCGACGAGGTGCGCCGGCTCAGCGGGGTCGAGGACCTCCACGAGCTCGCGCGCTACCCCGAGCCGCTCGCGCCGGCCACCGCGGCGCGGCGGGCTGGGCTGCCGGCCCTCGGGGCGGACGCGATCGCCGCGGCCGTCGGCGCGCTGAAGGGCCGCGACCTCGTCCTCGTCGAGGGCGCCGGCGGGCTCCTGGTCCGCTTCGACGACGACGGCGCGACGCTCGCCGACGTCGCCGCGCGGCTCGCCGCTCCCGTGCTCGTCGTGACCCGCGCCGGCCTGGGCGCGCTGAACCACGCGGCCCTGACGTGCGAGGCGCTGCTTGCCCGGGGGATCGCCTGTCGGGGCCTCGCGATCGGCGCGTGGCCGGCGGACCCGGACCTCGCGGCGCGCGCGAATCTACGAGACTTCCCGGCCTACACGGGCGTGCCCGTGGTGGGGCGCGTCCCCGAGGGCGCACCGGAGCTTGGAGCGGCCGCCTTCGCCGGGCGGGCGCCGGACTGGATCTCGATGGAAGGACTCACATGACCGACATCCTGGACATCGCCCGCGAGCAGGTGCTCGAGCGGGGCGACGGTCTCACCGAGGCCCAGGTGCTCGAGGTGCTGCGCCTGCCCGACGACCGGATCGACGCGGCGCTCGCCCTCGCCCACGACGTGCGCATGCGCTGGTGCGGTCCGGACGTCGAGGTCGAGGGGATCGTGAGCCTGAAGACCGGCGGCTGCCCGGAGGACTGCCACTTCTGCTCGCAGTCCGGGCGCTTCGAGACCCCGGTGCGGGCGGCGCGCATCGACATCCCGTCCCTGGTGGAAGCCGCGCGCCAGACCGCCGAGACCGGCGCGACCGAGTTCTGCATCGTCGCCGCCGTCCGCGGCCCCGACGAGCGGCTGATGGCGCAGGTCCGCGACGGCATCGACGCGATCCGTGCTGCGGTCGACATCAACATCGCGTGCTCGCTGGGCATCCTCACGCCCGAGCAGGCAGACGAGCTGCAGGCGATGGGCGTCCACCGCTACAACCACAACCTCGAAGCCGCGCGCTCGCACTTCACCGCGGTCGTCACCACCCACACCTGGGAGGAGCGGCGTGCGACGCTCGAGCTCGTGCGCGAACGGGGCATGGAGGTCTGCTGCGGCTGCATCATCGGCATGGGCGAGACGCTCGAGCAACGCGCCGAGCTCGCCGCGCAGCTCGCGGAGGTCGCGCCCGACGAGGTCCCGATGAACTTCCTGGATCCGCGCCCGGGGACGCCGTTCGCCGACCTGCCGGTGATCGAGGCCGCGGAGGCGCTGCGCACCATCGCCGCCTTCCGGCTGGCGCTGCCGCGGACGATCCTGCGCTTCGCGGGCGGCCGCGAGCTGACGCTCGGGGACCTCGGCGCGCGGCAGGGCGTGCTCGGCGGCATCAACGCGATCATCGTCGGCAACTACCTGACGACGCTCGGCCGCGACCCGCAGGACGACCTCGACCTGCTCGCCGAGCTGTCGATGCCGGTCAAGGAGCTCTCGAAGACGCTGTGAGCACGGTCGACGCGGCAGCCCTGCGGTGCGACGGCTGCGGCCGGCCGGTCGCCGAGGGCGGCCATGAGCGATGCCGTGCCCGGCGGGCGGCGACCGACCCGCCGCGCTTCTGCACCGCGTGCGGCCGCAAGCTCGTCGTCCAGGTGCTGCCGGTCGGCTGGACGGCGCGCTGCGTGCGCTGCGGGCCGCCGGCTCCATGACCGGCGTCGAGCACGCCCTCGACGACCTGCGGCGGGCCGGGCTGTACCGCGAGCTGCGCGTCATCGACAGCGCGCCCGGAGCGCACGTCCGCCTCGACGGGCACGACGTCCTGCTCCTGTGCTCCAACGACTACCTGGGGCTCGCCGACCACCCGGCGGTGCGAGCGGCCGCCGGCGAGGCGGCCGAGCGGTGGGGGGCCGGCGCCGGGGCCTCGCGGTTGGTGTCGGGGAACCTGGTCCCCCATCAGCGGCTCGAGGAGGCGCTCGCGGACTTCAAGGAGACCGCGGCCTGCCTGCTCTTCGGCTCGGGCTACCTCGCGAACACCGGGGTGGTCGCGGCGCTGGCGGGCCGCGGAGAGGTCGTCCTGTCCGACGCGCTCAACCACGCCTCGATCGTGGACGGCTGCCGGCTGGCCGGCGCGGAGACCGTCGTCTACCCGCACGCCGACCTCGACGCGCTCGCCGCCGCGCTCGATGGCGCGGGCGGCCGCCAGGCCACGATCGTGACCGACTCGGTCTTCTCGATGGACGGCGATCTCGCACCGCTGACCGGGATCGTGGAGCTCGCCCGGCGCCACGGCGCGCGTGTGATCGTCGACGAGGCGCACGCCACCGGCGTCATCGGTCCCG
>JAXDGY010000345.1:0-8087 GCA_034664785.1 Solirubrobacteraceae bacterium | reverse complement strand
CGGATGAGCCCCTCCTGCCCCTCGGCCAGCTCGGCGGCGAACGCGTCGACGACCCGGGCGTCGAACTGCGTGCCGGCGCCGCGGCGCAGCTCGGCCAGCGCGTCGAGCGGGCTGCGCGCCGGGTCGTAGGGCCGCGCGGACGTCATCGCGTCGAAGGCGTCGCAGACGAAGACGATCCGGGCCTCGAGCGGGATGGCGTCGCCGAGCAGCCCGTCGGGGTAGCCCGTGCCGTCCATCCGCTCGTGCGTGGCCCGGACGATCCGCGCGACGGGCTCCAGCGAGGGGGCAGCGGACAGGATCTGCTCGCCGATGACGGTGTGCTCGCGCACCAGCGCCCACTCGCCGGCGTCGAGCCGGCCGGGCTTGGCCAGCAGCGACTCCGGCACGCCGACCTTGCCGACGTCGTGCAGCTCGGCGGCGCGGCGCAGCCGGCGCAGGGCGCTCTTGCCGAGCCCGAGGCGCCGCCCGACGGCCTCGGCCAGCGCGGCGACGCTCTCGACGTGCAGCCCGAGCTCCGGGTCGCGGGCGGCCATGACGGCGCACAGCACGTCGGCGCTCTGGGCCGCGGCCGAGGTGCGCCCGCCGTCCTTGGCGGCGTACAGCCGCCGGTCGGCGAGCCGCAGCGCCTCCGACGGCTGTTCCGTCTCGGACGGCAGCAGCACCCAGCCGAACGATGCGCCGACGCGGAAGCCGTCCCCGCGCGACTCGATCGCGGCCGCGACCGCCGCGCCCGCGGCCATCGGCTCCTCGCTCGGTGCGAGGTCGAGCAGCGCGCAGAACTCGTCGCCGCCGAGGCGATAGGCGGTCCCGCGCCGCGCGACGACCTCCTCCAGCCGGCCGCCGATCAGGCGCAGCAGGCGATCACCGGCGGGGTGGCCGAAGGTGTCGTTGTACCCCTTGAAGCCGTCGAGGTCGAGGAGCAGCAGGACGCGGGCGGCCGCGTCGACTGCCGTGGCCGTGGCGAGGTCGGCCATGAGGCGGCGGCGGTTCCACAGGCCGGTGAGCTCGTCCGTCGCTGCGTCGAGCCGGCTGTCGTGCAGCAGCAGCTGATGGTCGGCCTGGACGGCGGTCAGCCGGCCGACGACGACGGCGAGCCCCGCCACCGCGAGGACGAGCGGCAGCGCCGCGGGACGCGTCACGGCCTGCTCGAGCACCACGGCCAGGCAGACGGCGGCGAACAGGACCGGGGCGATCCCCGTCCCGCGCCCCGCGCGCGCCTGGCCGGCCGCCGGCGCGTGCGCGGTCCACGCGGCGGCGCCGAGGAGCAGCGCGGCGACGAGCCATCCCGCGTCCGTGAGGCCGCCGTCGACGTAGGTGCCCGCGGATGCGGTGAGCAGGTAGGCGCCGTCGGCGGCCACGTAGGCCAGGACGCCGGTGACGAGCAGCACCCAGCGGCGGTCCAGCTGCCAGCCGGCGAGCGCCGTCGTGGCCACGAGCGTGGCGATGACCAGGAGGTCGCCCACGGGGTAGGCGGCGTTGATCAGCAGCTCGGCGGTCGGCTGGGAGCCCGCATCGCGCAGCAGCGGCGCGACCAGGGCCGCCGACATGACCGCGGCGCCCGCGAGGGCGCCCGCCGCGCCGTCCAGCCACATGCCGGAGCGCAGGCCGTGGATCCGCCGGCGGGTCAGCAGCGCGCAGGCGACGAGCATCGGCGGGTAGAACCCGAGCCACAGCGGGTCGCACCACGACGGGACCGGGAGGTCCGCGGCGCTCGCGTAGAGGGCGCTGTAGAGCAGGTCGCCCGCGGTGCCGGCACAGACCGCCCCGGCGACCAGCGCCCACGCCAGGCGGTCGTCGGGCACGCGTGCGGCGCGCAGGACGATCGCCAGCGTCGCGAGCACCACGACGGCGTCGTAGAGCACCTCGGCGGAGAGGCCGAGCGGCGTCCCCGCGGAGGCCGCGGTGACGAGGAAGGCGGCGAGCAGCGCGCAGCCCAGTCCGAGCATGGCGTGCGCGGCCCGTTGCGGGGCCAGGCGGTGCACCCACCGGTAGTCGGCCGACGCACGCGCGCGCTGAAGTCGTCCTGGCCGGGTCCGAGCGCTGCCCGCTCAGCCGGCCCGCGCCGGCGCGCGGGTGCCGGGCGGCGCGCCGGCCCCGGCATCGTCCGGCGACGCGTCCGGCTTCGCGGCCGCCTCGGGCGGGACCGGCGGCGGCGACCGGCGCCACGGCGGGTGGCCCTGGGCGCCGAGGTACGAGCCCGCCAGGATCAGCACGAGGCCGGCGATCGTCCCCGCGGTGATCGACTCGCCCAGGACCGCCACGCCGTAGCCCACGGAGAAGCCCGGCGCCAGGTACGCGACGAGCGACGCGCGACTCGGCCCCACCTCGGCGATCAGCGTGTAGAAGACGAGGAACGCCGCCCCGGTGCCGATCACTCCCAGCGCGAGCAGCGCGCCGACGGCGTCCGCCCCGGCCGAGTCGGGCGGGGCGGCGATCGCCAGCGGCAGCGTCAGCAGCGCGCTCGTGGCCATCGTGGCGGCGGCGACGCCGGCGGGCCGGGGACCCGTCATCCGCCGCTTGAGCTCGAGGCCGCCGAGCCCGTAGCAGAGCCCCGCGACGAGGACCATCAGGCCGGCGATCAGCGCGTCGGTGTCGCCGCTGAGGTCGACGCCGAACAGCAGCGTCACGCCGAGGATGCCCACGATGACGCCGACCAGACCCCAGCCGCGGGCGCGCTCGTCCTGGTCGACGAGCGGTGCGATCAGCGCGGTGAAGATCGGCGCGCTCGCCACGAGGATCCCCGCCAGCGCGCTCGGGATGTGCCCCTCGCCGATCGTGATCAGCAGGAACGGGGCGACGATCTGGAGGACCGCGAGGACCAGGATGTCGCCGCCGTGCCCGCGCAGCTCGGCCAGCGCGCCGCGCCGGACGGCGACGGGCAGCAGGACGAGCGCAGCCAGGGCGGTGCGCGCGCAGACGATGAAGCCCGCCGAGAAGTCGCGCAGGCCGATCTTGATGAACATGTACGAGGCGCCCCACGTCGCGGCGAGGACGGCCATCAGGATCCACGACCGGCGGCTCATCGGCGCCTGAGCATGCCAGTGCGCCGGCGCCGGGGCCACGCCGATCGCTTGCCCCGGCCATCAGGAGGGCTCATGGGCGGCCCGAACGCTCAGCGCGAACGCCCGCAGACCTCCCGCGCGAGGTCCCGGGTGAGCTTGGCCAGCCGGTAGAAGGCCTGGGGCTGGCCGAGGGAGTTGTCGCTGAAGGCGACGGTCCCGTCCTCGGAGCGCACCCGGTAGGAGAGCGTGGAGCCGGGCCGGGGCGGCAGCCGCAGGTTCCGGTCGGCCGGGCCCTGCTCGTCCTTCTTGCCCTGAAGGCCCTCCAGGATGGCGCGCGCCTCGATGAGCTGCGCGCTGGAGATGTCCCGCAGGTCCCCCCCGTCGCAGCTCACCTGCCCGCCGTCGGTCACGCGCAGGTTCAGCTGCGCCCCGGGGATGGTGCCCGTGCGCTGGACCACGAACAGGTCGGCCGACGGCGTCCCGCAGGCCGCGAGCCCGAGCGCCAGCCCCACGGCGAGCGCCGCGGGCCGGAGCCGCCTCATGCCGGGACCGCCGCCCCGCCCCGGCGCGGATCCCCGGCGCCGGACAGCGCACCGGTCGCGGCGTCGCGCAGGACGGCCTGGACGCCGCCGAAGAACAGGTTGCGGTCACGGAACGGCGCGACGGTACGCCCGGCCGCGCGCAGGGCCTCCGCGTCGACGCCGGGCTCGGCGTAGACCACGCCGTCCTCGAAGTGCAGGCGCGGCGCGTCGACGGCCGCAGGCACGTCGAGGCCGCGGTCGACCACGCCGATCACCGTCTGCAGGATCGCGGAGCGGATCCGGTTCGACCCCGCGCTGCCGAGCACGAGCTCCACGGGGCCGCCGTGCGGGGCGGGCCCTGGGCCGAGCACGACGGTCGGCGCCATCATCGACGGCATCCGGCGCTGCGGGGGGAAGGCGTGGAAGCCGAGCGGGTTGAGGTCCTCCTCGCCCCTGATGTTGTTGTGGTGGATGCCGGTTCCCGGGACGACGATCCCGCAGCCCTCGCCGTTCGTGCACGTCACCGCGCAGGCGCGCCCCTCGCCGTCCACGACCGACAGGTGCGTCGTGTTGCCGAGGCGGCCGGCGAGGAACCGCTCGGCGAAGCCCGGCTCGTCGAGGCCGGCCACGAAGGCCTCGGTGCGTCCGGCCTGGACGTGCTCCATGACGTCGACGAGCCGCACCGCGTCCGTCGCGCCGCCCTCCAGCTCGGCCAGCGCGGCCGCGATCAGCACGCCGCCGGCGCTCGGCGGCGGGTTGGTCAGCACGCGCCGCCCGCGGTAGCCGACCTCGACGGGGGCGCGGGCCAGCGCATCGTAGGCCGCGAGGTCCTGGGCCGTGAGCACCCCGCCGCGCTCGGTCAGCCAGGCGAGCACGGCGGCCGCGACCTCGCCCGTGTAGAACGGCGCCGCCCCCTGCGCGCCCAGCAGCGCGAGCGCGTCGCCCAGCTCGTCCCAGCGGAACGTGTCCCCCGCCGCGAGCACCCGGCCGCCGGGCGCGAACAGCGCCGCGGCCTCCGGCGAGGAGGTCAGGATGCCCGCGAGGATCTCGAAGACGTAGGCCTGCGGAGCGCTCAGCGGGACGCCGGTGCGGGCGAGCTCGACCGCCGGGGCGAGCAGGTCGGCCAGCGGCACCGATCCCCAGCGGCGCGCCGCCTCGCACATCCCCGCCGGCGTGCCCCACGTCCCGACGGATGCGGCACCGACGTTGAAGACCTGCGTCGCGTCACCGAAGGACACGTCGACGGGCAGCAGCTCGCCGCCCCGCCCGCCGGCGCCGAGACCCGGCGCGGCGACGAAGAAGTCCAGCAGCACGGGCTGGGGGCCGAAGCCGGCCACGAGCAGGAAGCCACCGGCGCCGAGGCCCGTCAGCAGCGGCTCGGCGACGAACGAGGTCGCCATCGCCGCCAGCGCCGCGTCCACGGCGTTGCCGCCGTCGCGGAGGACGCGAGCGCCGGCCTCCGCCGTGAGCGGGTGGCCGGCGGCGATGACACCGCCGGCACCGGTCACGTCACCCCCGTGGGATGAACTCCGGCACGTCGAGCTCCGTGACGCCCAGTGAGCTGCGGCGCGGTGCTGCGCCCGACCGGGCGGGCTCGGGCTCGCGGTCGCGGCCGGACTCGCTGCGCCGCTGGACGCGCGGCTCGCCCGTGGGCTCCTCGAGCGGCGGGCGCGTGATGCGGCGCGGCGCGGCGTCGGTGTAGCCCGTGGCCACGACCGTCACCCACACCTGGTCCTCCAGGCGCTCGTCGACCATCGCCCCGAAGATGATGTTCGCCTCCGGGTGGGCGGCCTCGGCGACCGCCTTGGCGGCCTCGTTGACCTCCCACAGCGACAGGTCGTCGCCCGCGGTGATGGAGAGCAGGATCTTGCGAGCGCCTTCCATCGAGGTCTCCAGCAGCGGCGAGGAGACGGCCGCCTGGGCGGCGTCGAGGGCGCGGGTCTCCCCGACGCCCATGCCGATGCCGAGCAGGGCGTCGCCGGCGTCGGCCATGATCGTCCGCACGTCGGCGAAGTCGAGGTTGATCAGGCCGGGCAGCGTGACGAGGTCCGAGATGCCCTGGACGCCCTGGCGCAGGACGTCGTCGGCGACGCGGAAGGCGTCGACCATCGAGGTCTGCTTGTCCAGCACGCTGAGCAGGCGGTTGTTCGGCACGACGATGAGCGTGTCGACCTCCTCGCCCAGCGCGCGGATGCCGACGTCGGCGGCCGCGGCGCGGCGGGAGCCCTCGAAGCCGAACGGCTTCGTGACGATGCCGACGGCGAGCGCGCCGATCTCGCGGGCGATGCGCGCCACGATCGGCGCCGCCCCCGTGCCGGTCCCGCCGCCGGAGCCCGCGGCGATGAAGACCATGTCCGCGCCCTTCAGCAGCGCCTTGATCTTGTCGTACTCCTCCATCGCGGCGGCGCGCCCGAGGTCCGGGTCGGACCCGGCGCCCAGGCCGCGGGTCACCTGCGGCCCGATGTGCAGCGTGATGTCCGCCGTGGACTGCTGGAGGGACTGGACGTCGGTGTTGATCGCGATGAACTCGACGCCGACGACCTCCGCCTCGACCATCCGGTTCACGGCGTTGACGCCGGCGCCGCCGACGCCGACGACGCGCAGGACGGGCTGTCCGACGGCCTTGGCCTCGCCCCAGTTGGGGTCGTGGTCGCCGTGGGCGAACGGGTCGCGGGGCGCGGGCGCCGCCGGGCGCGGGGCCTCGGGGGCGGGGTCGCGACGGGGCGGCTCCATGATGTTGTCCGGGATCTCCGAGCTGAAGGCGTGGCGCAGCCGCTCCTGCGGGGTGGGGATGCGGGGCTGGTCGGTCGGCAGCTCGTCACGCGAGCCGAGGCCCGGGTGCGGATACTCGCGCTCGCGGCGCTGGCCGGCGGCGGTGGACGCAGACGGCGCGGGGGCCTCGTCGGGCTTCGCGGCGGGCTTCCGCTCGGGAGGCTTGCGGGCGGCGGGCTTGCGGGACTCGCCGCCCTCACGCGGCGGGCGCTGGGCGCGCGATGCGCGCGGCGCGACCTCGGGGGCCCGCTCCTCGGCGGGCTGCGGGCGCTGCTCGGCGCGCGGCGCCTCGCCGGGCGCCGCAGGATCCTGCGTCAGGTCGCCGGCCTCGTCGGTCCGGCGGAACAGGGCCGCGAGCGGGCCCTCCCGCATGCTCGCGCGCTTACCGCTTGCCATGTGCGAGAACCTCCTTCGCGAGGTCGCGATAGGACTGGGCGGCCATGCCGTCCGGATCGTACTTGAGCACCGACATCCCCTTGACCGGTGCCTCGGCGAAGCGCACCGTCTTCCGGATCCGCGATGCGAAGACCCGGTCGCCGAAGTTCTCCTCGAGGATCTCGATCGCCTCCTTGGCGTGGGTCGTCCGCGTGTCCATGAGCGTGGGCAGGATGCCCTCGATGGCCACGTCCGGGTTCAGGTTCTCCCGGATCATGTGCAGCGTGTTCTGCAGCTGGATGAGCCCGCGCATCGACAGATACTCGCATTGCACGGGGACGATCACCTTGTCGGCCGCCGTCAGGGCGTTGATCGTGAGCAGCCCGAGGCTCGGGGGCGTGTCGATGCAGATGAAGTCGTAGTCCTCGCGGATCGCCCGGAACGCCTTCTCCAGCGAGCGCTCGCGCCCGATCTTCGTGGACATCGCGATCTCGGCGCCGGCGAGGTCGATCGACGCGCAGGCCACGTCGATCTCGCGCCGCCGGATGACCTGGCGGATGGGCAGGTCGTGGACGAGGACGTCGTACATCGACTCCTCGAGCGTGTCCGGGTCGATCCCCTGCGACATGGTCAGGTTGCCCTGCGGGTCCATGTCCACGCAGAGCACGCGGAAGCCCTTCTCCGCGAAGGCGACGGCGAGGTTGAGGGTCGTCGTGGTCTTGGCCACGCCGCCCTTCTGGTTGGCGAAGGCGATGACCTTGGCGGTGATGGGGACGCTGTCCACAGGGTGCTCCGGTCGCTCGGATGGAACCGATCCGACGCGTCTTTCGCGCGTGCGGGGCGTTCTCCTCCCCGACCGCCCGGGTCAATACCATCGCCGCCGGATGGCGCCGCACCCGAACCTCACGCACTGGGACGACGTCCCCGAGCGCTCCTACGACGACGGCGAGCTGCGGGGGGTCCGCCGCCGGCTGGCCGCCGCGGCCGGCGCGCGCGAGATCGGGCTGAGCCGGTACGACCTGCCGCCCGGCGGCCGGAGCATGCCGGCGCACGTGCACGCCGACGAGGAGGAGATCTTCTTCGTCCTGTCCGGCAGCGGGCTGTCGTGGCAGGACGGCCGGACCTACGCGATCGGCGCCGGCGACTGCCTGGTGCATCTCGGTGAGGCCGAGGCGCACACGCTGATCGCCGGGCCGGAGGGCCTGTCCGTCCTGGCCTTCGCGGAGGGGTCGCGGACCAACCTGACGTGGCTCCCGCACGCGGGCGTGATGTGGGCCGGGCCGCGCTGGGTCCCGGTCGACGCCCAGCACCCGTTCGAGGCCGAGGTCGCCGCGGGGCCGCTCGACGTCCCGGCCCCGGAGGCCCGGCGTCCGGGGTCGATCGTCCACCTCGACGACGTGGAGCACGGCCACCTGGA
>JAXDGY010000344.1:0-26073 GCA_034664785.1 Solirubrobacteraceae bacterium | reverse complement strand
GGAACGCCTCGAGGATCGTGGTCCGCCGCTCGACGATCGCCAGCAGCTTCTCGTTCGGGATGACGATGAGCGTGTCGACCACCTCGCGCAGGCGCGCGATGCCGTCGTCGGCCTGGCGCATCCGCTGCGTGCCCTCGAACTCGAACGGCTTGGTGACGACGCCCACCGTGAGCGCGCCGATCTCGTTCTTGGCGATCTCGGCGATGACCGGCGCGGCACCCGTGCCGGTGCCGCCACCCTCGCCCGCGGTGACGAAGACCATGTCGGCGCCCTTCAGCGCCTCCTTGATGTCGTCGCGCGACTCGGCGGCCGCGCCGAAGCCGACCTCCGGGTTGGCCCCGGCCCCGAGCCCCTTGGTGAGGTCGTGGCCGATGTTCAGCTTGATGTCGGCATCGCACATCTGCAGGGCCTGGGCGTCGGTGTTCGCGGCGATGAACTCCACGCCACGCAGGCCTGCGTCGACCATGCGGTTGACCGCATTGGTGCCTCCGCCGCCGACTCCGACGACCTTGATGACTGCGAGGTAGCTGCCGCTCGATTCCATGGTGAAGAGTTCCGTCCTACCCTCGATCTAGACTCGAGAGTTTCGATTAGCCCGCCGTTCAGGCGCTGTGCACGGTACGGATCGGCATCGGACCGTGCAATCCGGAGTCTAGCCCGCAACGTCCGTTGCAGTTCGCAGAACCCTCGATGTGAACCCGAGAGATGCAGGTCCACCCAACCCTCAACCCCAGGTCTAGGCTGATCTAGGGGGCCGGGACCCCCGTGCCGGTCGCCGTGGCGGTGGCCGCCGGGGCGGCCGACGCCGCCGTCGTCGTACCGGCCGGCGCGGCGGCTCCGGCGACCGTCCCTGGGGTCGTGGCCGAGGCGGCACCCGCGGCCGCGGCGCCGTCGGCCTGCGTCTGCTCGGCGGCCTGCTCGAGGCCTGCCGCCGCGGGGCGCTCGGGCACGCGCAGGTCCAGGGCGGTGGTCCCGGCCGAGGACGGGTCGGCGAGCACGGCGACCGCTGCGGCCCACTTGGCGGCGAGGCGCGCGGTGTCGCCGAACACGAGCTGCGGCCCGTTGCTGAGGCGCGCGGTGAGGCCCGTGGGTCCCAGGAAGACCTTGGCGACCCGCAGGCGCAGCGACCGGGGGGCCGCGCCGAGGACCCGCACCGCGGCGAGCGCGCGGGGGTCACGCAGGTGGTCGCCCGCCGGCGCGCCCTTCAGCGGCACGCTGGGCAGCGACCCGGCGGGCGCGCCCGTCAGCAGCAGCCCGCTCGCCGCCACCGGGACCCGGCGGCCGCCCACGAGCACGGCGCCCACGGCGTCGTGCTGGATGACCTCCACGCGGAGGCGGTGCAGCGGGGCGGGGTGCACGCGGATGTCCTCGACGACGGGGAACGGCTCGAGCGCCTTGCGCAGGGCGTCGGTCTGGACGTGGAGCGTCGTCATGCCGCGCGCAGCGTCCTCCACCGCCCGGCTGATCTGGGCCGCCTGTGGGCCGTCCGCGCCGGTCACCGTGACCTGGCGGACGCTGACGAGCGGCGAGTCGCGCAGCCAGAGCCACCCGCCGGTCAGGACGAGGAGGGCCGCGACGGCGATGGCAACGATCCGGCCGGGGGGGCGGGGGACGTGCCCCACCCGGCCGGGCAGGCGACGAGCCTGCAGTCGGGGGAACGGGACGGAGGGTGCGGCCATCGGAGGAGGGCTTCGACGCCCGCCCGGGTTCCCCTACCGGGAGCCGCTGGGAGCGGACGAGCCTCCGACCAGGCGCCGCCCGAGGACGTGGACGTCGCCGGCGCCCATCACCAGGCAGAGGTCGCCGGCGCGCAGGCGGGGGCCCAGCACCTGCTCGGCCGCCGCGAAGTCGCGCAGCCACAGCACCGGGTGGCCCGGGCGGGCGTCGGCCGCCGCCTCGGCGACCAGATAGCCGCTGACGCCGGGGAAGTCCAGGGGATGCTCGCGCGCGGGGTAGACGTCGAGGACCACGGGCAGGTCGGCCTCCGCCAGGGCGGCCCCGAACTCCCGGGCGAGCGCCCGGGTCCGCGAGAACAGGTGGGGCTGGAAGATCGCGACGACGCGGCGGGCCCCCAGCGTGTGCGCCGCCGCGATCGTCGCGGCCACCTCGGTCGGGTGGTGGGCGTAGTCGTCGACGACCTCGGCGCCGGAGGCGGTGGTCCCCAGGCGCTCGAAGCGCCGCCCTGCGCCCGGGAACCTCGCCAGGGCGGCGACGGCCTCCTCGCGGGTCACGCCGGCGATCACCGCCGCCTCGACCGCCGCCGCGGCGTTGCGCTGGTTGTGCTCGCCGGGGACGAGGAGCCGCAGCGGCGGGTCGGGCAGGTCGAACGGGATCGCGTCGCGGCCGCCGCGCAGGGCCACGACGTCCGCCCGGTCCCAGAGGACGGCGTGCTCCGGGGCGGCGAGGAACTCGCGGAAGACCTGGCGGACCTCCTCCAGCGACCCGTAGGTCGCGTGATGGTCGAGCTCGACGTTGGTGACCACGGCGACGTCGACGTCGAGGGCGAGCATCGACCGGTCGGACTCGTCGGCCTCGACGACGAGCCATTCCCCCTCCCCCCACTCCGCGTTGCGGCCCGTGGTCCGCAGCTCGCCGCCGATGAGGTAGGCCGGGCGCCGGCCGGTCTCGACGAGGACGTGGGCGACCATCGAGCTCGTGGTCGTCTTGCCGTGGGCCCCGGCCACGGCGATCGTGCGCTTGAGGGCGCTCAGCTCGCCGAGCAGCGCCGCCCGCGGCACCTCCCGCAGGCCGCGCTCACGCGCGGCCGTGCGCTCAGGGTTCTCCGCGGGCACCGCGCTGGAGTAGACGACCTCGACGTCGCCCGCCGGCACGTTGGCCGCGTCGTGGCCGACGTGGACGGCGACGCCCAGGACGCGCAGCGCGTCGAGCGTAGGGCCGTCGGACTGGTCGGAGCCCGAGACGCGGGCGCCGAGCGCGACGGCGGCCGTGGCGTAGCCGCTCATGCCGGCGCCGCCGACGCCGATGAGGTGCAGCTCGCGATCCGCCCACGGCGCGCTCACGGCGTCGCGCTGCCGAGCATCAGGGGCTGGACGACCGACGGCGCCTTGCGGAACGGCTCCTGGCGGACGTCGTGCAGGGTGAACCCCGCGCGCGCGATGAGGTCGGGCGTCGGGCGGTTGACGTTGCACCCGTGCGCGATCCGCTGCTGGATCGGGTTCCAGCGGTCCTGGCGCCGCGCCCGCGCCGGGTCGGGATGGCGCACGTGCTCCAGGAACAGCAGCCGGCCGCCCGGCGCGAGCACGCGGCGGACCTCGGCCAGCGCCGCGTCGACGTCCGGGACGGTGCACAGCACGAGCGTGGCGACGACGGTGTCCACGCCGGCGTCGGCCACCGGCAGGGCGGCGGCGGGCGCTTCGAGGACCTCGGTCGGCTGGGGCGCCGCCGCGGCCCGCGGGCGCAGCCGGCGCGCCATCGGGCCCTCCGGCTCGGCGAGCAGCAGGATGTCGAGCCCGGCGGGGTAGTACCCGAGGTTGGCCCCCGTGCCCGCCCCGAGCTCGAGGACGCGGCCGCGCGCGCCGGCCAGCAGCTCCGCCCGCAGCGCGCCGAGCCCCTCGCGCTCCGAGGCCGCCATGGCGCGGTCGTAGACCGCCGCGAAGACCCGTCCCCACGCGCGCTGAAGCCGCCCGCTCATGCGGGCTCTCCTGTGGCGGATGCGACCTCGCGCGCGATGTCCCGCGCCGCGTCCGGCCGCGCCAGCGCGGCCGCGGCGGCGCCCATCGCCGCCAGGCGCCCCGGGTCGCCCAGCAGCGAGCCGACCTCCGCGCGGACGCGCTCTGGCGTCAGCTCGCCGTCGGGGACGACCACGGCGGCGCCGCCGTCGGCCATCCACCGGGCGTTGCCGTTCTGGTGGTCGGCGGCGGCGTGCGGGTAGGGCACGAGGATCGCCGGGCGCCCGTGGGCGGCGATCTCGAAGATCGATCCACCCGCCCGCGCCAGGCAGAGGTCGCAGGCGGCGAGCGCGTCCCCGAAGGCGTCGATGTAGGGGCGCAGGTCGTACCAGGCGCCGGGCACGCGGCCGGCCAGCGCGGCGTGGTCGCGGACGCCGGAGGCGTGCAGGACGCGGAAGCCCGGGTCCTGTGGCCAGGCGGCGATCGCCGCCTCGTTGACCGAGCGGGCGCCGAGCGATCCGCCGAAGACGAGCAGGCACGTGTCCCCGTCGGCGAGGCCGAAGCGCGCCCGCGCCGCCGCGCGGTCCTCCGACGGGTCGGGGACCGGACGGCCCGTGACGCGGTAGCGCTCGCCCGTGCGTCCCTCGATGGGGAACGCGAGGCACACGCGCCGCGCCCACCGGGCGAGCAGGCGGTTGGTCAGGCCCAGGTGGGAGTCCGCCTCCGTCAGCACGAGGGGGACTTTGCCCAGGACCGCGGCCAGCCCCACGGGCCCCGCCACGTAGCCCCCGCCGCCGAGCACCACGTCGGGCCGCAGCTCGCGCACCATCCGCCGGGCGGCGAGGACCGCGGCGACCGCCCGCAGCGCCGCCCGGGCCGCCTTGAGCGGGTTGGTCCGGCTGAGGCCCTCGACGCGCAGCGTCCGCAGCTCGTAGCCCGCGGCGGGCACGAGCTCGGCCTCGGCCCGCTCGCCGCCCGCGAAGGTGACGTGGTGGCCGTCAGCCCGCAGCGCGTCGGCGACCGCCAGCGCGGGCACCACGTGCCCCGCTGTTCCCCCGGCCGCGATGAGGACTCTTGCCATGGGTGGATCCTTGCTGACGCGGGACGGCCTTGATGTGCGCCACGCCGCCGTTGGCGACGTTGAGCAGCAGGCCCATGGCGCCGAGCAGCACGATGAGGTTCGTCGAGCCGTAGGACAGGAAGGGCAGCGGGACGCCGGTCAGGGGCGCGAGGCCGAGGACCGTGAAGACGTTCAGGCAGCCCTGGCAGAGGATCAGCGAGGTCACGCCCGTGGCGAGGAGCTTGGCGTAGGTGCCGCGCGCGACCTTGGCCACGCGCAGGCCGGCGTAGGCGATCAGGCCGTAGAGGAACAGCACGGCGCTGACGCCGACCACGCCGAGCTCCTCGCCGATGATGGCCAGGATGAAGTCCGTGTGCGCCTCGGGCAGGTAGAAGATCTTCTGCACCGAGTGGCCCAGGCCGCGCCCGAGCAGGCCGCCGGAGCCCAGCGCGATCTGTCCCTGGACGGACTGGAAGCCGCTGGTCCCCGGGTTGGCCCACGGGTCCAGGAACGAGGTCAGGCGCGCGCGCCGGTAGGGCTCGACGAGCGCGTAGAGCAGGACCAGGCCGGCGAGCACGGCGGCCGCGACGAGCAGGTGGCGCAGCGGGATGCCCGCGGCGACGAGCAGCGCCGTCAGCGTGAAGCCGATGACGAGCGCCGTCCCGAGGTCGGGCTGGGAGGCGATCAGCAGGCACGCGCAGCCCGCGACGGCGATCAGCGGCGCGAGCAGCCGCGGCTCGAGCACGATCTTGGGCCTCGTGGCCAGCAGCTTGGCCGCGTACAGCACGAGCGCGAGCTTCATGAGCTCGGAGGGCTGGAACTGCACCGGGCCCGCGCCGAGCCAGCGGCGGGCGCCGTTGACGTTCACGCCGAGGCCGGGGACCTTCACGGCCAGCAGGAGGACGAAGCTCACGGCCAGCAGCGGGCCCGTGATGCGGATGACGCCGTCCAGGCCGCGGCGGGCCGTGACGACCATGACGACGAGCCCGACGGCCCCGTACATCACGTACTTGACGAGGAAGGCGCTCCCGTCGCCCTGTCCTTGCAGGAGGGTGCGTGCGCTCGAGGCGCTGTAGACCATGACGGCGCCCGCTGCCAGGAGGCAGAGCGTGGCGGTCATCAGGATGTTGTACTCGAGCGGGTGGGAGCGCTGCGGTGCAGCAGCCGGCGGCATTGATCCTCACATTCGCCGCGCGGCCACCAACTCCTTGAACCGCCGCCCCCGCGCCTCGAAGTCCGTGAACTGGTCGAAGCTGGCGCACGCCGGGGACAGCAAGACGACGTCGCCGGGCTGCGCCACGGCGCGGGCCGCGGCGACGGCGTGCTCGAGGTCGCCGCGCTCCGTTCCGGTGCCGAGCGCCTCGCGCAGCCGCCCCGCGGCCTGCCCGATGAGCTCGACGGAGGCGGCGCGCTCGGCGACGGGAGCGCGCAGCGGCGCGAAGTCCTCCCCCTTGGCGTCGTCGCCGCCGAGGATGAGCCGGATCGGGGGCGCCGTGGCGGCCAGCGCGACGAGCGTGGACTCCACGTTGGTCGCCTTGGAGTCGTTGACCCAGCGCACGCCGTCGTGGAGGCCGAGGTCCTCCAGGCGGTGCTCGACGCCGGGGAAGGTCCGCAGGGCCTCGCGGACGGCGTCCGGGTCCATCCCCCGTGCCAGGCAGACGGCCGCGGTCGCCATCGCGTTGTCGGCGTTGTGGGCGCCGGGCAGCGCGAGCTCGTCGGCGCGCAGCAGCGGCTCCTCCGCCCAGAACAGCTGCCCCGAGCGGAGGGACAGCTCGGCGGCGGGCTCGCGGCCGAAGAGCACGCGGCGCGCGCAGCCGCCGAGGTCCTCGACGCCGAGGCCGGCGGGGGCGACCGCGACGGCGTCGTTGCCCTGGCGGGCGAAGACCTGCAGCTTGGCGGCCCGGTAGGCGGCGACGTCCCCGTGCCAGTCCAGGTGGTCGGAGCCGAGGTTGAGCAGGACCGCCGCGTCGGGGGCGAACAGCAGCGTGTCGTAAAGCTGATAGGAGGACGCCTCGCAGACGACGACGGCGTCCGGCGCCAGGCCGCTGCCCGCCGCCGCCAGGCTGCTGAGCGGCGTCCCGACGTTGCCGGCGACCGCCGCGGGCAGCCCCGCGACCTCGTGGGCATGGCCGATCCAGCGCGCGGTGGTCGTCTTGCCGTTGGTCCCCGTCACCGCGATGAACGGCTGCTCGAGCACGCGCCAGGCCAGCTCGAGCTCGCCGAGCACGGGGATCCCCTGCTCGCGTGCCGCGGCGATGACGGGCGCCCGCGGCGGCACGCCCGGCGACTTCACGACCGCGCGGGCGTGGGACAGCTCCTCGAGGCCGTCGGTGCCCAGGTGCACCGGGAAGCCCGGCTCGCCCACCTCGGGGTGACGAGCGTCGACGCCCACCACCGTCTCGCCGCGCGCCCGCAGCAGCGCGCCCGCCGCCAGCCCCGAGCGGGCGAGGCCGACGACCAGCCACGGACCGTGGGGCAGCGGCGGTCTCAGCCCCTCCATCCCCGCTCAGGCGACGGACTGCTGGTAGATCGTGAAGCCGATCGCGCTGCACACGGCCGCGACGATCCAGAACCGCAGGATGATCTTCGTCTCCGACCACCCGGAGATCTCGAAGTGGTGGTGGATCGGCGCCATCAGGAACACGCGCTTGCGGAACGTCTGGAACGAGAAGACCTGGATGATGACGCTGAGCGCCTCGACGACGAAGATGCCGCCGAGCAGCAGCAGCAGCTCCTCGGTCTTGGTCATGATCGCCAGCCCCGCGACCGCGCCGCCGATCCCCAGCGAGCCGGTGTCGCCCATGAAGATCGTGGCCGGGAAGGCGTTGAACCACAAAAAGCCGATGCACGCGCCGACCAGGCAGCCGCACAGCAGCGCGAGGTCCTGCTGGCCCGTGGTGATGAACGTGATGCCCAGGTAGGCGAGCAGGACGATCGCCGAGCAGCCCGCGGCCAGGCCGTCCAGGCCGTCGGTCAGGTTGACGGCGTTGGTCGTCCCCGCGACCACCAGGTAGATGAGGACCGGATAGAACACGCCGAGGTCGATCGTCGCGTCGATCGTGCGCAGCCGCAGCGTGTCCGAGAGCCCGGCCTCCTGGGTCGCGACCCACCACAGGAACAGCGAGATCGCGACGGTCGCCACGAGCTTCCAGCGGCCCCTGAGGCCCAGCGAGCGGCGCTTGAAGACCTTCTGGGCGTCGTCGAGGAGCCCGAGCCCCGCGCTCGCCATCGCCGCGAGGTAGACGCCCACCGCCCGCCAGTCGTAGTCAGAGAGCAGCAGGAACGGCACGGAGACCGCGATGAAGATGATGATCCCGCCCATGGTCGGCGTGCCGGCCTTGGCGTGGTGGCCGGCCGGGCCCTCCTCGCGGATGTGCTGCCCGAACTCGCGGGCGCGCAGGAAGGCGATGAACCGTGGGCTCAGGAAGACGCAGATGAGCAGCGAGGCAGTGCCCGCGATGAGGATCTCGCCCATGAGCGACTAGGCCAAGGCCTCGGCGACGGCTTCGAGGCCGATCCCGCGTGAGGCCTTGACGAGGAGCGTGTCGCCCTCGTGGAGCAGGCCCGGCACCAGCGCCGCGGCGTCGGCGGCGGTGTCGAGGTGGTGGTCGGCGGCGTAGGCGCGGCTCAGCGGGCCGACGGCGACGAGCACCTCGACCCCCCGCTCGCGGGCGTAGCGCCCGATCTCCTCGTGGAAGCGGGCCTCGTCGGGGCCGAGCTCGCGCATGTCGCCCAGCACGGCGACGCGCCGGCCGCCCGCGGACGCTGCAAGGTCATCGAGGGCGGCGCGCATCGACACAGGGTTGGCGTTGTAGCAGTCGTTGATGACGGTGATGCGGCCGGGGAGGGTGATCCGCTGTCCGCGCAGCTCGCTCAGCCGGACGTCCACGCGCCCTGCCGGCTCCACGCCGAGCGCGCGCGCCGCCGCCAGCGCCGCGCACGCGTTGCGGCGCATGTGCGCCGCGGTGAACGGCAGCTCGAGGCCCGCGAGGTCGGCCTCGTCCACGTCGCCGCCCGGCCCGAAGGTGACCGTCGTGAGCGCGGGGCGCAGGTGGGCGGCCAGCAGCGCCTCGCCCGCCGGGACCACCGCGGTCCCGCCGGCGGGCAGCGCCGCGACCAGGGCGGCCTTCTCGGCGGCGATCGCCTCGAGGGTCCCGAGCTGCTCGAGGTGGACGGGCGCGATCGCGGTGATGACGCCGACGTCGGGCTGGGCGATCGCCGCGAGCTCGGAGATCTGGCCGGCGCCGCGCATGCCCATCTCCAGCACGAGCGCCTCGGTCCCGCGGGGCGCCCCGAGGATCGTCAGCGGCAGCCCGATCTCCGTGTTGAGGTTCAGGCGGTTGGCCCTGACGCGCAACGCCGGCGCGAGCATCGCGGCCAGCAGGTCCTTCGTGGAGGTCTTGCCGACCGAGCCCGTGACGCCCACGACCGGGCAGGCGAGCTCGCGCCGCCAGGCGGTCGCCAGCCGCTGGAGGGCCGCGAGCGGGTCGTCGGCGACCAGCACCACGCCGTCGGGCGCGCCGGCGGCCGCGGCCGTGGCGGCCTCGGCGTGGGCAGGGCCTACGAGCACGCCCCAGGCCCCGGCCCGCAGGCTGTCGGGGGCGAAGCGCCCGCCGTCGACGTGCTCGCCCACCAGCCCGGCGAAGAGGTCACCCGGCGCGGCGTCCCGCGAGTCGATCGCCGCGCGGCGCGGGCCGGGGCGCGCGTGGTCGGGCGCCGTCGCGAGGGTCGCCCCCGCGGCGGCGGCCACCCGCTCAGGCGACCAGTCGGGCACGCAGCGCCTCGCGGGCGACGGTGGCGTCGTCGAAGGGGACCTTGCGCCCGCCGGCGAGCTCCTGGCCCTGCTCGTGGCCCTTGCCCGCGACCACCAGCACGTCGCCGGCCTCGGCGAGCGCGACGGCGCGCTCGATCGCCGCGCGGCGGTCGACGACGGGCTCGACCTGCGCCCCGCCGCCGGCCTCACGCGTCCCCGCGATCACCTCGGCGACGATCGCCTCGGGGTCCTCCGAGCGCGGGTTGTCGCTCGTCACGACGACGACGTCGGCCAGGCGGGCCGCGACCGCGCCCATGAGCGGGCGCTTGGCCCGGTCGCGGTCCCCGCCCGCGCCGAAGGTGACGAGCACGCGGCCGGGCGTCAGGCCGCGGGCCGCCTGCAGGACGTTCTCCAGGCCGTCCGGGGTGTGGGCGTAGTCCACGAGCACGGCGAAGTCCTGGCCCTCGTCGACCGGCTCGAAGCGCCCCGGGGCGCGGGCCGCGCCCGGCAGCGCCGCGGCGATCACGTCGTCGTGCACCCCCAGCGCGCGGGCGGCGGCGATCGCGGCGAGGACGTTGGCGACGTTGAAGCGCCCGGGCAGCGGCGCGCGCATCGGGACGCCGTCCAGCATGAACGACGAGCCGTGCGGGCCGGACGCGATGTTCGTCGCTCGCACCGCGCCGCCGTCCAGGCCGAAGGTCACCGCGTCGGGGAAGTCGCGCGCCAGGCGGGCGCCGTAGGGGTCGTCCACGTTGACGATCCGCGGGCCCTCGGCGCGCTCGAGGAGCCGGCGCTTGGCCGCGAAGTACGCCTCCATGTCCGGGTGGAAGTCGAGGTGGTCCTGCGTGAGGTTCGTGAAGACCGCCGCCGCCCAGTGCACCGCGTCCGCCCGCCCCAGCGCGAGCGCATGGGAGGACACCTCCATGGCGCAGTGCGTGTCCCCGCCCTCGAGCATGGCGGCGAAGGTGCGCTGGAGGTCGATCGCCTCCGGGGTGGTGCGCACCGTGGGCTCCTCGACGCCGCCCACGACGCTGGAGACCGTCCCCAGCAGGCCGGTGCGGTGCCCACCCGCCTCGAGCAGGGAGCGCAGCAGGTACGCCGTCGTCGTCTTGCCGTTGGTCCCCGTGACGCCGACCACGCGCAGGCGCGCCGTCGGGTCGCCGTTCAGCCGGGCGGCCGCGGGCGCCATCGCGGCGCGGACGTCGTCCACGAGCACCTCGGGGACCCCGAGGCCGAGCGGCCGCTCGACGACCAGGGCCACGGCGCCGCGCCCGACCGCCGCGGGGGCGAAGTCGTGGCCGTCGCGCGTGAAGCCGGGGACGCAGAAGAACAGGGTGCCCGGGCCGGCCAGGCGGTCGTCATAGGCCAGGTCGGTCACCTCGACGGGCGGGGCGGCCGCCGCGGCGGCGCCCATGACCTCGCGCAACGTCATCGGGCCGGATGCTAGTGGGCCGCCCCGGACGACCTCCGTCCGGGGAGCGTGAAGCCCACGCGGGCCCCGCCCTCGTCGGAGGCGGTGGCGAACACCCGGCCGCCGTGCGCCTCGGCGACCGCCTTGACGATCGCCAGCCCGAGCCCGGCGCCGCCGTCGCGGCGCGAGCGCGAGGCGTCCACGCGGTGGAAGCGGTCGAAGACGCGGGTGCGGTCGCCGGCCGGGATGCCGGGCCCGTCGTCGTCCACCGCGAAGGTGATCCCGTCGCGCCCCTGCTTGGCCTCCAGCCGCACGAGGCCGCCGGGCTGGGTGTGCTCGATGGCGTTGCGCAGAAGGTTGCGCAGCGCCTGGGCCAGGCGGTCGGGGTCCGCGACGAGGTGGACGTCGTCGATGCGCCCCAGCGTGAAGCGGCGGTCGGCGGTGGCGGCGACGCCCTCGAGCAGATCGGACGCGAACGGCGCCAGGGGGACGTCGTTGCGCCGGACGAAGGCCCCCTGGTCGGCATGGGCCAGGACCAGGAGGTCCTCGGTCAGGCGGCTCATGCGGTCGATCTCGGTCAGCACGAGGCGCTCCACGCGGCGGACCTCCTCGGGGTCCGGGGCCGCCTGCAGGGCGAGCACCTCCATCTGGCCGCGGATGACGGTCAGTGGCGTGCGGAGCTCGTGGGAGGCGTCGGCGACGAACGAGCTCTGCCGCGCGAAGGCGTCCTGCAGGCGGTCGAGCATGCGGTCGAAGGACTCGGCGAGCACGCGAACCTCGTGGGGCTGGCCGCCGCCCGCGGCCATGCGCGGCGACAGGTCGCCGCTGTCCACGCGGGCGGCGACCCCGGCCATCCGCCGCAGCGGCGAGGCGATCCCGCCGGCGAGCAGCGCCCCGGTGATCACGGCCGCCAGCAGGGCCAGGGCGCCGCCGAGGCCGAAGGCGTTGGCCACCCCGCGCTCGGCCCGCTCCGTCGGCGCGGTCGACTCGCCGAGCCCGAGGACGACCGGCGTGCCGTCCGCGAGACGCACGTGGCGCACCTCCACGAGCAGCTTCCCCGCGTCCGGCACGTCGCGCGTCGCGAGCCCCGGCTTGGCCCGGATCAGGTCCGCTGCGGCGTCGCGCTCGGTCGCGGACTCCTCGCGGTTCTCGGTGTCGTCGTCGTGCGTCGGGTCGAGCAGCTCGGGCTCGTTGGTCACCACCGGTCCGCCCGGGATGACCGCGTACAACAGCCGCGACGTCGCCCGGAAGGGCTGGCCGCCGACGGCGCGCTGGGCCGCCACCCGGGCGGCACCGGCGGTCGCGGTCACGGCCACCGAGCGCTCGAAGCCGTCCATGTCCCCGCGCAGGTCGTGTGCGCTCTGGCTGCGCAGCTCGCTGCCCGTCCCGTGATAGACCGCGACGAAGGCCAGCCCGGCGCTCAAGGCGACGATCGCCGCCACACCCGCGATGAGCAGCGGGCGCAGGCCGCCGAGCCGGCCCGGGATCACCGATCGGTCAGCCGGTAGCCCACCGAGCGGAGCGTGTCGATGGGGGCGGGCCGCTCGGGCGTCGAGAGCTTGCGGCGCAGGTAGCCGACGTAGACCTCGACGATGTTCGTCTGGGGGTCGAAGTCGTAGCCCCAGACGGCGCTCAGCAGCTGCTCGCGGGACAGGACCTGGTTCGGATGGCGCAGGAAGTGCGCGAGCAGGTCGAACTCCTTCGCCGACAGGTGCACGGCCGTGCCGTCGCGGGTGACCTCGCGGGACAGCAGGTCCATCGCGATCCCGGCCGCCTGCAGCTCGGTGGCGCGGGCCTGCACAGGGGTGCGCAGGTGCGCGCGCACCCGCGCTGCGAGCTCCTCGAACGCGAACGGCTTGACCAGGTAGTCCGTGGCGCCGGCGTCGAGGCCCTCGACCCGGTCGGCCACCTCGGCGCGGGCGGTCAGGACGATCACCGGCATGGCCGGCTTGGCCTCGCGGACGGTCCGCAGCACGGCGAGCCCGTCCTTGCCCGGCAGCATGCGGTCGAGCACGACGAGGTCCACGTCCGGCGACAGCGCCCGCCGCTCCCCGTCCAGCCCGTCGTGGGCGACCTCGACGGCGTGTCCTTCGGCGCGCAGTCCCCGTTCGACGAAGTCGGCGATGGCCGGCTCGTCCTCGACGATGAGGATCCGCATGCTTGGCGATGCTAGGCGCTCGGCGTCGTCCGCGGGGAACGCGCCGGCGTGGGTCTCGGTGTCGGTCATGCCCCGCAGCCTCCGACCCCAGCCCGCGGTGAACATGAGTGCGGGATGAGAGGACGCTCACATGCCACGTGGCTGCGTCCGGACGAAGACGGCTCTGCCGGATTCGTCCAAGCACATGAGGCCCTGCCGAATGTGCCGCCTACTGCGGCGGAATCCGGAGGTTCTGCAGTGCGAAGGATGCGATGCGGCCGAACGCCGGCGCCGCCACGCTGCCGCCGAAGATGTCGCCCTGCGGCTCGTCGACCATGACGGCGATCAGGAGCTTCGGGTTCTCCGCGGGGGCGAAGCCGACGAACGACGCCACGTACTTCGACTTGGAGTACTCGCCCGTCGTCGGGTCGATCTTGTTCGCCGTGCCCGTCTTGCCCGCCAGGTGGTAGCCGTCGATGGCGACCTCCGAGGCCGTGCCGCCCGGGGCGAGGACGCCCTTGAGCATGTCGCGCACCTGGCGGGAGACCTGGGCCGAGATGACGCGCCGGCCGGGCGGCTGGGGCACGAGCTTGCCGTCGATGCGGCGTACGACGCGCGGGGAGCGCAGGATGCCGCCGTTGGCGATCGCGCTGTAGGCGGTGGCGATCTGCAACGGCGTGACGGACTCGCCCTGACCGATCGGGAGGTTGCCCATCGAGGAGCCCGAATACTTGTCGACCGTCAGGATCTGGCCGCGCTCCTCGCCCGGGAGGTCGACCCCGGTCGGCTTGCCGAACCCGAAGCGCCGGACCCACTGGTCGAAGCGCGTCGGGCCGAGCGTCGCGCCGATCTTGATCGCGCCCACGTTCGACGACTGGGCGAGGATCTCGCCGGTGCTGAGCGTGATCGGCCCGCGCGCCTCCGCCTCGCCGATCGTCCGGTCGGCGACCTGGATCTGGGGCGGCAGGAAGAACGAGGTCTGCGGCGTCACCCTGCCGTCCTGCAGCGCGCCGGACACGGTGAACGCCTTGAACGTCGAGCCGGGCTCGTAGTTGAAGCCGACCGCGCGGTTCTGCTGGGCGGACACCGGCGCGGAGCCGGGGGCGTTCGCGTCGATCCGCGGCCAGTTGGCCATCGCGAGGATCTCGTTGTCGCGCGGGTCCATGACGATCGCCGTGGCGCCCTTGGGCCGGTACTTGGCGCCGACGCCGGCCAGGACCTGCTCGGCCTTGTCCTGGATGGCGCTCTCGAGCGTGAGCTCGAGCCGGGCGCCGGGCCGGGCGGCCTTCAGGTCGGTCAGCTCGAGCACCTGGCCGAGCGCGTCGCGGACGATGCGCCGCTTGCCCGGCGTCCCGGCGAGGATGCCGTCGCGTGCGTACTCGATGCCGCTGAGACCCTTGTCGTCGGTCCCGACCGAGCCCAGGACCTGGGAGGCGGCGAGGGTCCGCGGATAGGTGCGGTGCTCGGTCGGCGTCAGCGCGATGCCCGCCAGCTTGAGCTTCTGGATCGCATCGGCCTTGCTGGCCGGCAGCTCCCGCGCGAGGTAGACGAAGCCCGTGTCCTTGCGGGCCAGCTGCTTGACGAGCTGGTCGGCGGGCGTGCCGAGGATCGGCGCGAGGCGCTCGGCGGCCTTCACCGGATCCTTGACGAGGTACGGCGTCGCGGAGACGTCGTCGGCGGGCTCGGAGACGGCGAGCTCGACGCCGTTGCGATCGGTGATCGTGCCGCGTTGGGCGGGGACGACCTCCGTGGCGACCTGCTGGGTCGCGGCCGCCTTGGCGAGCGCGTCGCCCTTGACCGTGCCGAAGTAGAGCGCACGGGCGAAGGCGAGCCCCAGGAGGGCGAGGAAGACCGCGAAGAGGAGCCCGATGCGGCGGTCGAGCAGCGGCACCGGCTAGCCCCCGTTGTTGAGGGCGGGAGCGCCCCCGGCAAGCGTCCCTGCGGTGCCGGTGGAGCTGGGCGCCTGGGACTGCGCGGGCGCCGGGGACTGCGTCTGGGTCTGGGTCTGGGTCTGGGTCTGTGCGGTGGCCCCGCCGGACGTCGCCGTCCCGCCCGGGGTGGCCGTGGAGGTCGCGGGCGCGGGGCTCCCCGTGGCGGCGCCGGGCGTCGTCGTCGGGGTCGCCGCGCCGCCGGTGGCGGCGGGCGTCTGGACGGGGGCGGTGGCCGCCGCGCCGGCGGGCTCCGGCTTGCCGGTCACGATGCCGCCGGCCGCGGTGGACGAGGCGGCCGCGCCGACGGGTTGCTGGGCCACCGGGTCGGGGGCGGTGACCGCCTGCGCGGCGCCCGCGGCGCTCGCCTTGCCCGCGTGGAGGTAGTGGACCTGCCCGGCGGCCGGGAGCACCATCCCGCGCTCCGCGGCGACGTCCTGCACGCGCTGGCCCGAGTCCATGAGGGAGACCTGGCCGCGCAACCCGGCGTTCTGGCGCTCCAGCGTCCCGGCCGACTGCACGGCGCGCCCGATGCCCGTGTTGAGCTTGAGCAGCGAGACCTGCAGGAAGACCAGGCCCATCAGGCCGACGGCGACGATCGGGATCCACGCGCGTCCGCGGATCAGCCGGTCGAGGACGGGGGCGTCGTGGAGGGTGACCGCGCGACGGGCGAGCCGCGAGCCGAGTGCGGCGCCGCGGGGACCGCCGGCGAGCGCCGGCCGCGGGGCCAGCAGCCCGCCCCGCGCCTGCGGCGCCCGGGCCGCGGCGGCACGCGCGGTCGCGCCGCGCGCCGACGCGGCCCGGGCGCCGCGTCCCTTGGCGGGTCCGGAGACCCGCCGCTGTCCCGTCCCGGCGCGCAGGGCGGGCCGGGCGGCATGGGTGGCGGGCGGGGTCACGCGCTGTCCTCCGTGAGCTTGCGGGCGGCGCGCAGGCGCGCCGACTTGGAGCGGGGGTTGTCGGCGACCTCGCCGGGGGTCGGCGCGACGGCGCGCCGGGTGAGCAGCTCTGCCTCGGGCTCATGGCCGCAGACGCAGATGGGCAGGTCGGGCGGGCAGACGCATCCCTGCGCACGGGCCACGAGAAACCGCTTCACGCGCCGGTCTTCGAGCGAATGGAAGGAGATCCCTGCAAATCGCCCGTTTCTCCGCAGGGCGGCCCACGCGAGCGGCAGCGCCTCGTCGAGCTGTCCGAGCTCGTCGTTGACGGCGATGCGGATGGCCTGGAAGACGCGCTTGGCCGGGTGGCCGCCGGCGAAGCGGGCCGGCGTGGGGATCGCGTGGACGATGACGTCGACGAGCTCGTTGGTGGTGGCGATCGGCTGCTTGGCGCGCTCCCGGACGATCGCGCGGGCGATCGGCCCGGCGTAGCGCTCCTCGCCGTAGTCGCGGAACAGCCGGGCCATGCGGCGCTCGTCCCACTCGGCCACCAGGGCGCGCGCGTCGAGGTCCTGGTCGGGATCCATGCGCATGTCCAGCGGGGCGTCGTAGGCGTAGGAGAAGCCGCGCTCACGCGTGTCGACCTGCATGGACGACATCCCGAGGTCGGCGTACACCAGGTCGGCCTGCTGGCCCTCGGCGAGGAGGTCGCGGAGGCCGTCGGCGAAGGAGGCGCGGATGAAGCGGGTGCGGCAGCTCACCTCGGCGGCGAGCTGCTCGAAGCGCTCCTGGGCAGCAGGGTCGCGGTCGATCGCGATGAGCATCCCGGTCGGCCCGAGCCGGTCGGCCACCAGGCGGGCGTGGCCGCCCGCGCCGAACGTGCAGTCGATGGCGACCTCCCCGGGCTGCGGGTCGAGCAGCTCGATGAGCTCGCCGGCGAGCACCGGGACGTGGGTCTTGGTCATCTGGAGGAGCCTCATGACCCAGTGTGGCCGAAGTGCGCGGTGAGCTCGGCGATGTCGAGGTTGGCGTTGTAGTCGGCCCAGGCCGCGCGGTCCCAGACCTCGAGGCGGTTGCCCACGCCCGTGACGACGACGTCCTTGGTCAGCTCCGCGTGCTCCAGGAGGAAGCCGGGGAGCATCACGCGACCGGCGCTGTCGAGCTCCTGGTCGATGGAGTTCGCCTGGAAGAAGCGGTTGAGCCGGTCGGCTTGCGGGGCGAGGGGGTGCATGTCAGCGAGGGAGGTCTGCACGTAGGCGTCGAAGGCCTCGGGGGTCCAGATGGCGACGCAGCGCGCCGTGCCCTTGGCGAGTACGGCGCCGTCCCCGAGCGCGGGCCGGAACTTCGCGGGCACCGTCAGTCGGTTCTTCGCGTCGAGCGTGTATTCGAAGGTGCCGCGGAAGGCCATGGAGCATGAGCTCAGAAAGGGTCAGCAGGCCGAGGTGGAGGAGTGGGAGGAGCCCCTCCACCCCGGTCTGCGGTCGGCAACCTAACCCACTTTCCCCCACAAGGCAATCCCCGTTGCACATTTTCTCCCACCTTTGTCCACGAACGCACCCCAAGGGGCCCGAAAAGCCCTTGTTCGTCGGCTCTCATGGGGTGGGAGGCGATGGGACGGCGGCGGCCCCGGGACGCACGCGGCGTTGCAGAACCGCGCGCTGGGCGCGTTCATGCAGGAACGGCGCGGATCCGTCCGGGCGGTGTGCGTCGGTGGGGCCCCGTGTGGGGCGCCGTGGGAGGCGCGGGGCGCGGGTGGTGGGGCGCCGTGGGAGGCGGCTCGCCTCGGGGTGGGAGGCGGTGGTGCGCCGGGTCAGGCGCCGGGCGCGAGGGTCGCCAGCAGCGCGGCGGCGACGAGGAGCATCACGGCGGGCACGAGCAGCAGCGCGACCACGAGCTGGATCTTCGGCCCCGCCTTCGCGGCCCGGTCCTGCAGGCGGCGGGCATGCTCGGCGCGGGCATCGGCGGCGAGCGCCGACAGCGCGGGGCCGAGCGGCGACCCGTGACGACCCGACCGCGCGACGGCGACCACGAGCGACGCCGCCGCCGGCAGCGGGCAGCGCCGCGCGAACCGGGCGAGCGCCTGATCCCGCGGCGCCCCCAACTCGAGCAATGCCGACGCCGACGCCAGCTCCGCCGCCATCAGGCCCGATTGCCGCCGCCCCACCTCCCCCAGCGCCCGGCCCACCGGCAGCCCCGCTGCCACCGCGACGCGCAGCAGGTCGAGGAGGTCGGCCGCCTCCCCCGTCATGCGCGCCCGGCGGCCGCGGGCGCGCCGGGCCAGCCATGCGTCCGGCGCGAGGAACGCCCCGGCAGGGGTGACAAAGAGCCCCAGCCACCCGAGGCGCCCAGGCAGCACCGGGGCGAGCACGATCGCCAGGGCCAGCCCCGCCAGCGCCGCTCCGGCCTTCACGGCCATCACGTCGGACGCGGCGATCCGGGCGGGCAGGCCTGCGGCGTCGATCCGGCCCGTCAGGTCCTGCGGCGAGCCCGCGCGCCCGGCGGCCCGCCGGCCGAGCCGCGCCAGCACGCCGACCCACCTCCGCCCCGGCAGCGGCGGCTCACCGGTCGGCGCGCCGCCGCTCCGCTGACCGGTCCGTGGCCGCCGCGCCCGGACGAGCGCGACGAGCTCGGCGCCGGCGTAGCCGGCGCACGCGCCGGCGCCACCCGCGAGCAACGCCGCCGAGCTCACGCCGGATCCCCGAGGCGCGTGAGCCGGCGCACGACCACGAGCGCGACGGCCTGGAGCACCACCGCAGCGCCCACGAGCCAGCCCGCCACGGGATGGGCGGCCATCCGGCCCAGCGCCCCAGGGCTCGCCAGCTCGGCCAGCAGCGCGGCGCCGACGGGCAGCGCGGCCACGACGCCGGCGCTGAAGCGGGCCTGCGCCGTGGCGGCGCGCGCGTCCGCGGTCGCGCGGCGCGCGGCCTCGAGGTCGGCGGCGAGATCCCGGAGCAGGCCGGCGAGGTCGCCGCCCGCCTCGTGCTGGAGGCCGATCGCCGCGACGATCGTGTCCCACGCGGGGGCGCCGGCCCGCTGCCGCAGCGCCTCGAGCGCCGCCGGGGTGGGTGCACCCAGCGCGAGGGCCGCGGCGCACGCCCGCAGCTCCGCGTCGGCCGCCGCGCCGGCGCCGCCACTCCGGGCGACCTCGGCCAGCGCCCCGCGGATCGAGTGCCCACCGCTGAGGGCGTCGGCCAGCGCCCGGGCCGCCGCGGGCGCCCCGTCGGCCACGCCGGCGCGCCAGCGCCGCCGGCGCGCGGCGAGCACCCGTCCGACGCCCCAGGGCCCGGCCGCGGCCGCCATCACCCCGCCGACCGGTCCCACGAGCAGCCAGCCCGCGCCGAGCAGCGTCAGGGCGAACACCAGGGCCAGGCGGCGGCGCTCGGGCGGCGTCGGCTCATGCCCGGCGCGCAGCGCGGACACCAGCGGTCGCGACCAGCGGGCCAGGGTGCGCGCGGGCGCCGCCTGCTCGACGGCGGCCAAGGTCTCCCACGCCGCCGCCACGCAGGTCCCCCCGGCCACGCCTGCGCAGACCGCCGCCGCGCTCAGCACCGCGGGTCGCTCATCCCCCCGCCCGCGAGCAGCCTGGCCGCCGGGCCGTCCCCGAGCGGCGCACGCCAGGTCGGGCGGCCGCGCCGCACGGCGTAGACCTGCCGCGTGCCGGGGCCGCCCGCGACCCGGACGACCTCGCTGACGCCGACGACCTGACGGGCGCCACCCGGCACGCGAGCCTGGTGCACGACGAGGTCCACCGCGCCCGCGACCTGCTCGCGGACCGCCACATGCGGGAGCCCGACGTCGGCCATCAGGGCCAGCGTCTCGATGCGCCGCAACGCCTCCTCCGCCGACCCGGCGTGCACCGTGCACAGCGAGCCGTCGTGGCCGCTGGTCATGGCGCCCAGCATGTCCAGCGCCTCCGGCCCCCGGACCTCGCCGACGACGATCCGGTCGGGCCGCATGCGCAGCGAGTTGCGGACCAGCCGGCGGATCGTCACCTCGCCGCGACCCTCGACGCTCGGCGGCCGCGCCTCCAGGCGCACGACGTGCGGCTGCTGAAGACGCAGCTCGGCGGTGTCCTCGATCGTCACGACGCGCTCGCCGGGCGGGATGAACGAGGACAGCGCGTTGAGCGTCGTGGTCTTCCCCGACCCGGTGCCGCCACTGACCAGGATGTTGAGGCGGGCGCCCACCGCCGCGGCCAGGAAGTCGTGTAGCGCAGCCGACCAGGTGCCCGCGTCGACGAGCTCGCGCGCGGTGAAGCCGCGGCGGCGGAAGCGCCTGATGGTCAGGATGGGGCCGTCGAGCGCGAGCGGCGGGATGACGACATTGACCCGCGAGCCGTCGGGCAGCCTGGCGTCCACCAGCGGCTCGGCCTCGTCGACCCGGCGCCCGAGCGGCGCGAGGATCCGCTCGATCGCGTGCCGCAGCTCGGCCTCGCCCGCGAACGCGACGCCCGCGGGCTCCAGGCGGCCCTCGCGCTCGACCCACACCGTCCCCGCGCCGTTGACCATCACCTCGTCGACCGACGGGTCGGCCAGCAGCGGCTCCAGCGCCCCGAGGCCGAACGACCGCTCGGACACGCGGCGCACGAGCTCCTCCCGCGTCGCCGCGTCGAGCACCGCGGCCTCAGCGTCGACCAGCGCCCGGATCCGCGCAGCGGCGTCGCCGCCCGGCCGCGGGTCGGCGAGCAGCCGCGCGCGTAGCGCGGCGGCGAGCTCCTCCAATGCAGCGTGCGGGTCGAGGGCGTGCTCCACACCCCTCCTAGGCGGGCGGGCCCCGCGACTCGCCCCCCGTCGAACCGCGAGTGGGCGTCGTCAGGCGGGGACGGCGCGCGCGGACCGGCGCCTGAGCGCCCAGAGCGTCCCCAGGCAGCCCGCGGCGACGAGCGCCAGCGGCACCGCGTCGCTGGTGGCCTTGGCCACCGTCCCACCCGCGGCGGACCCGATGCCCTGCCCCGCCGCCCAGGCGAGGTTCACGAGCGCGAAGGCAAGCCCCTGGTGCAGCCCCGTCTCCTCCGCCGCGTCGGCCAGCAGCGCCATCGCCGGCGCCCAGAAGAACCCCAGCGCCGTGGCGGCCACGACCATCGCCGCGCCTAGCCCGAGCGCCTCCTGGGGCAGCGTGACGCAGGCCAGCACGACGGCCGCCGCGCCGAGCCCGAGGCGGATCGGGACGAGGCGGCCGGAGCGATCGGACATCCGCCCCGCGATCGGGCTGATCGCCGACTCCGCCGCGGCCGCCACGAGGAACGTCGCGCCGATGGCCGCCCCGCCGGCGCCGAGGTGGTCGAGGCGCAGCGGGACGAGCACGGCCAGGGAGCCGAACCCGAGCGCCGGCAGCGCCACGAGCCACATGCCGATCCGCACCCCGGGAGCCCGGATCGCCGCCGCCACCTCGTCAAGGCCCTGCGGCTCGGACGTGTGCGTCAGCGGCATCCCCCACGCCCACGCGCCCAGCGCCGCGGCGACCACCACGACCGATCCGAAGACGAGCTCGGGCGCGGTCAGCACGGCGATCGCGCCGACGACCGGGCCGAACAGCGACCCTGCGATGCCCGCGCCGAGCGCCGTGCCGATGAGCGCGCCCCGCCGCTCGGCCGGCGCCTCGCCGACCAGCCAGGCCAGCGCGCCGGCCCAGCTGCACGCCCCGCCGAAGCCCTGCACGAAGCGGGCGGCGTCGAGCAGCGCGATGTGGTGGGCGAAGCCGAAGGCGAGGCTCGAGCCGGCCAGCAGCGCCAGCCCCAGCAGCACGGTGACCTTCGGCCCCAGCCGCGAGGCCAGCATGCCCCCCGGCAGCGACCCGATGAGCGTCCCGGCAGGGTAGGCCGCCGCCAGCACGCCCGCCGACGCCTTGGAGAGCCCGAGGTCGTCGGCGTAGTGCGGCAGCAGCGGCGCCACCGCGGAGTAGAAGACCGTGTCGACGAAGACGACGGCGCTGAGCAGCAGGACGAGGCGCCGCAGCGACACGGCGCGCCACGCTAGCGCCCCGGCGGCCTACGGGCCGTCCGCGTACACCGGGCTCGCCCAGTCCTCCGAGCTCGGGTAGGCGCCGATCGGCTCGTAGATGTGGCACTGGCTGCTGTAGAGGGGCTTGCACGGGTTGAACGGGTTCACGCGCGCCTTGGGGTTCGAGCCCGCGTGGTTGACCGAGATGTAGGTCGTCCGCCAGTTGCTCGCCCGCGCGACCTCGACCGAGTTGATGAAGCCGTCGTGGTCCTCGTCGTCGGCACCGTCGAGGATGCCGTCGCCGTCGGTGTCGGCGTCCGTGAAGTCCGTGGCGCTGAACGTCCGCAGGGGGTAGGGCGTCTCCAGCGGCCGCTCGGGCGAGCTGCCGTCGTAGTAGGCCTTCCACCACCCGGGGTTCATCCCGCCGTGGAGCTCGTCCCAGTTGCTGAGCCCGTCGCCGTCGACGTCCTTGCGGTCGTCGCTCTGGGCCGTGCCGGCGCTGTGCTGGGTGCCGTCGGAGTAGCTCAGCGGCCACGGGCGGCCCTGGAAGTTCCAGGCCAGGAACTCCTCGGTCATGGTCAGGCCGTCGCCGTCGAAGTCGGTCTCGCCGTCGGACTTGTCGAGCGCGTTGGGGTAGGGCCGCTTGCCCGGGTACGGCAGCGCCGCGGAGTTGAGGTCCAGCGCGGAGTAGTACTCGAAGCCGTCCGTCACGCCGTCGCTGTCGGTGTCCGCGCGCAACGGATCGGTGCCGAGCTGGCGCTCGAGGGTGTCGGGCAGGCCGTCCCCGTCGTCATCGGTGTCGTCGCGGTTGGGGATGCCGTCGCCGTCGGTGTCCTGGCTGCCGACGAGGCACAGGCGCGCGTCGGCGTTCGGATAGCACGGGTTGATCGGCGCGTAGTGGCGCTGGCTGGGCTTCTGGCCCATCTCCTGGAGGTACTCGCCGAGGTTGCCGATGCCGTCGTGGTCGGAGTCGTCGACGTCGTCGCGGGTGCCGTCGCCGTCGGAGTCCGCCGACAGCCAGTCGAGCGTGTCGATCTTCTGCGTGTCGATGCCGCTGGGCTTCAACGCGTCCGTGCAGTAGTAGGGCACCTGGTTGATGCCGGCGCACAGCAGCTCCGGCTCCGCGGACTGCTTGGAGGCCAGGTCGACGTAGGCGCCGGTGAACACCCCGTAGTCGTGATAGCTCAGGTCGGTGTCGGACTGCCCGGTCGTGAGGCGCGCCTCGTCCTTGTTGCCGCCCTCGTCCATGTTCGGGATCCCGTCGCCGTCGGCGTCGCGCTCCCAGTCGGACAGGAAGCCGTTGTGGTCGCGGTCCATGTACTCCTGACCGGCAGGCACCGGGCCGCGGCCCGCGGAGGCGGGGTTGCCGCCGCTGTAGCTCAGCGGGATGGAGTGGTTGCCGTAGGTCGCCCACGCGGCGTACTCCTGGACGTTGGTGAGGCCGTCGCCGTCCGAGTCGATGCTGCCGTCGGTGGGATCGAGCGGGTTCGGGTAGGACCGCTTGCCGGAGAAGGAGGGGACCGTGCCACCGTTGCGGTCGACGGCGGACTGGTACTCCCACCCGTCGGACATGCCGTCGCCGTCGCTGTCGGGGCTGCACGCGTTGGTGCCGATCGAGGCCTCGACCGTGTCCGGCACGAGGTCGTTGTCGTCGTCGGTGTCCTTGGCGTTGGGGATGCCGTCGCCGTCGCAGTCGCCCGCGGGACCGGCCGCGGCGGCGCCGCCGACGCCGGCCGCGCTCGGGCTGATCAGCGGGGAGCTCTTGGTGGAGGTGTAGTGCTGACCGAAGCGCTTGGCGAGGATGCGCACGCGGAACCGCGTCGCGACCGGGGCGCCGCTCTTGAGCTGCAGGTAGGGCAGCAACTTGGCCGGGACGGTGATCTGGACCTTGCTCGTGGTCGCCTTGGTGGTGACGCGGACGAAGATCGCCTTCTTGCCGTCGCGCTTGAGCACGACCGTGTTCTTGGACTTCCCGGCACGGAAGCGCTTGCCCGTGACCGTCAGGCGGTCCCCGATGCCGACCTTGAGCGGCGCGACCTTCGTGATCGACGGCAGCGTCGAGGTGGACTTCTTCGTGGTCTTCTTCGTGGTCCTCTTGGTCGTCGTCGTCGTGCCGGCCCGCTTCGCCGCGGAGGCGCTCACCCCCGGGTCGGCCGGCGCCGCGGACACGACGGCGGGCGACGCGAGCAGCGAGACGAGGAGGAGCGGGGCGAGGCGGAGGGCGCGATGTGCGTGCATGAAGGACCGGTGAAGGGAACGGTTCCCTCCCGCTATCGGGCGCGGGGCCCGCGCCTTGAGCCGTCCGGAGGCCCCGGTGGACCATGGGCCGACCAGCGCGGAGGAGGCCGGGCCCGCACCGCGGGACCGGCCCGGACGGCTCACAGGCCGGCTCCCACCCGCATCCCGGCCGCCCCGCGGCGCCGGTCACCGGCGGCCCGCGGCAGGACGCGGACCTCACGGGCGAAGCTCTCCGCGGCGGCCAGGAAGACCGCCTGACGCAACGTCACCCGCAGCGAGAGGGCTACCCGCGCGCCGGGCCCGCCGGCGCCGGCGCCCGGGTCCTGCGCGCCGTCGCCGTCGCGCGCGGGCGCGGCGGCGAGGACCTCGGCGTCCTCGAGGGCCAGGGTCGTCTCGCCGGAACGGGCGCCCGTCTCGCGGGTCACCAGGACGTCGACCCGCGACCCCGGGGCGATCAGCGCGGCGGAGCCTCGGGCGACGAGCTCGGCGACGCGCTCACCGGGACGCACCGGCGCGCCCGCCACCGGGGCGGCGCGCCCGTCGTCGACCAGCTCGCGCGTGAGGTCGGTCCCTGGCCCGAGTGCGACGGCCGCGCGCAGGCCGGCGACCTCCCCGGGCGCGGCGAACGCCCCGCGCGGCGCGTAGCGGGCGGGCACCTCGCGCACGGCCAGGCGCGCCGTGGTGAGCCGCGCGCCCGCGGGCACGGCGCCGCGCGTGACCACGACGGGGACGGCCGCGCCGAGTCGCTGCTCCAGCGCGGCCTCGCGGCCGGCGACATCCGAGGCCGCCAGGGCTCCGAGGACCAGGGCGAGCCCGGCGAGCAGCAGGGCTCGACGCCGCCGGGTCACTGCGCTGCCGGGCCCGCCCCGGCGGGGGCTCCGGCGGAGGAGACCGACGCCGCCTCGGGATCGAGCACCGGCAGCTCGAGCACCAGGCGAGCGCCGCGTGCCGCGGGCGCCGCCGACAACCGCCCGCCGTGGCGTGCAGCCACCTGTGCGGCGATGGCCAGCCCGCGCCCGCGTGCGCCCCGCCCGGCCCGGGGCCGACGGGCCAGCGTCGAGACCGGCGCAGGGAGACCGTCGCCGGCGTCGGTGACCTCCACGGCCACCCGGCCGGCCGTGGCGCGGCGCAGCCGCACCACGACATCGCCGCCACCGTGCTCCACCGCGTTCCCGAGCAGGTTGCCGAGCGCCTGGGCCAGCCGCAGCGCCTCCCCGTGCACGAGGACCGGCGCAACCCGTCCGCGCAGCACCACCCGCCGCTCCTGCGCCGCCGCAACCGGCGCCCACGAGGCGACCTGGGCGCGCAGCAGCGTGGCGAGCTCGACCGGCCCCGGGACGTCGACGGCCGTCGCGCCGGACGGCGCGGCCGCAAGGTCCGCGAGCGCGAGGCGAGCGCGGTCGAGCTCTGCGCCCACCGCGGCCAGCCGCGCGTCGGGGACGCCCGCCGCGGCGGCCTCGCGTGCGGCGGCGTGCAGCCCGAGCCCGGCAGCATGCAGCGGCCCGCGCAGCTCGTGGCAGGCGCGGGCGACGAGCTCGGCGGACCGGGCGCCCCGCCGGCGGGCGACGAAGGCCTCGACGAGCGCGACGGTGGCCAACGCCCATCCACAGGCGGCCATGGCGGCGACCGCCGTCACGCCGCCACCGGCGCGTCGAGCAGGCGGTAGCCGACGCCCCAGACGTTGACGATCCAGCGCCGGCCGTCGATCGCGAGCTTGGCGCGCAGCCGGCAGGCGTGGCTGTCCAAGGTCCTCGAGGTGCCCGTCGACCGGTACCCCCAGACCGTCCGCATGAGCTCGTCCTTGGTGTACACCCGCGCCGGTTCGGTCGCGAGCACCCGCAGCAGCGAGAACTCCTTCTGGGAGAGCTCGAGCCGGTGCCCGGCCAGGCTGGCCTCCCTCGAGCTCGGGTCGACCTCCAGATCCCCGACGCGCAGCCGGCCGCGGGCTGGGCGCTCCTGGGCACGGCGCAGCAGCGCGGCGACGCGCGCCCGCAGCTCCGGGTAGCTGAACGGCTTGGGCAGGTAGTCGTCACAGCCCCGCTCGAACCCCCGGAGGCGATCGAGCTCGGACGCGCGGCCGCTGAGGACGAGCATCGGCGTGCG
>JAXDGY010000343.1:0-9073 GCA_034664785.1 Solirubrobacteraceae bacterium | reverse complement strand
GCCGTCCAGAACCTCAACCTCATGTTCGGATGGGACGAGGACGAGGGACTGCGATGAGCCGCGCGGCGAGCATCTTCGTGTCGCGCTGGGTCGCGCTCCCCGAGGGCGCGCGCGAGCGCGAGGGCGGCCTCGCCGCCGGCTTTCGCGCGGGCGCCGCGGCCTGCGGGCTCAAGAAGTCCGGCCTCCTGGACGTCGGCCTGCTGGTCTGCGACGCGCCGGAGGCCACCAGTGCCGCGCGCTTCACCGCCTCCGGCGTGCTGGCCGCGCCGGTGGTCGTCTGCCAGACGCGCTGCGACCTCGAGCACCTGCGCGCCGTCGCGGTCAACTCGGGCAACGCCAACGCGGCGACGGGCCGCGCCGGCCTCGACGAGGCCGCGCGGATGCAGGGCGCCGCGGGGATCGCGGCCCGGGTCGACCCCGCGCAGGTGGCGGTCTGCTCGACCGGGGTGATCGGCGTCCAGCTCGACGGGCGCAAGGTCGTCGCCGGTCTGCTGCACGCCCAGGGTGCCCTGCGCGCCGACGGCGACGGCGACTTCACGGCGGCGATCATGACCACCGACGCCTTCGAGAAGCGGGCGACGCTCGACGTCGAGCTGCCCTCGGGCCGCGTCCGGCTGACCGCGCAGGCCAAGGGCGCCGGGATGATCTCCCCGAAGTTCGCGACGATGCTGTGCTTCGTGCAGACGGACGCGGCGCTCGAGGCCGAGACGGCCGACCTGCTGCTCGGGGTCTGCGTCAAGCGCTCCTTCGACCGCATCAGCGTCGACGGCCAGCTGTCCACCAACGACACGGTGATCCTGCAGTGCTCGGGCGCCTCGGGCGTCGCCGTCGCCCCCGAGAGCGAGGACGAGCTCGCCTTCGGGCAGGCGCTCGATGCGCTCCTGCGCCAGCTCGCGCTGCTGATCGTCGCCGACGGCGAGGGCGCGGCCCGGGTCGGGCGCGTCGTGGTCCGCGGCGGCCACGCCGGCGGCGTGGAGGCGGTCGCCCGCGCCGTGGCGGACTCGCCGCTCGTGAAGACCGCGCTGCACGGCGGCGACCCGAACTGGGGCCGCATCGCCCAGGCCGTGGGCGGCGCGCTGGCGGGCAGCGCGCCCGTCACGTTCGACATCGCGATCGAGGGCGTGCAGGTCGCCGCCGCCGGCCAGGCCGTCCGCGGCGACCTCGAGGGCCTGGCCGCACTCGTCGACCGCCCCGAGGTCGAGTACGTCGTCGGGCTGCCCGGCGACGGCCACGAGACGGAGGTCTTCTTCTCCGACCTCGGTCACGGCTACGTGACCATCAACGCCGACTACACGACATGAGGCAGGAACCCGTGCGCGACGTCGCCACCCTCCTGGAGGCCCTGCCGTACATCCGCGAGTTCCACGGGCGAACGGTGGTCATCAAGTACGGCGGCGCGGCGATGACCGACCCGGAGCTGCGCGAGGAGTTCGCCCGCGACGTCGTGCTGCTCAAGTACGTCGGGCTGAACCCGATCGTCGTCCACGGCGGCGGCCCGGACATCACCGCCTACATGGAGCGCCTGAACCTGCCCGTCGAGTTCGTCGGCGGGTTGCGGGTCAGCGACGCCGACACGGTCGAGATCGCGAAGATGGTCCTCGTCGGCAAGGTCAACAAGGACATCGTCGGGCGCCTGAACCGCCACGGGCAGTCCGCGGTCGGCCTCTCCGGCGACGACGGCCAGCTCTTCAGGGTCGTGCGCCAGACCGCGCCGGGCGGGGAGGACATCGGCTTCGTCGGCCGCATCGACCGCGTCGACGTCGACGTCCTCAACCACATCGCCCAGGACTACATCCCCGTCATCGCCTCGGTCGGCGCCGACGTCGAGGGCAACTCCTACAACGTCAACGCCGACGACGCCGCGGGCGCCGTGGCCCGCGCGCTGCGCGCCTACAAGGTTATGTTCCTCACCGACGTCGCCGGCTGGCTGGCCGACCCCGCCGATCCCTCCTCGGTGGTCAGCGAGACGACCGCCGACGACGTCGAGGCCGCGCTGGCCGGGATCGACGGTGGGATGCGCCCCAAGCTCGAGGCCTGCGTCAACGCGATCCACGGCGGGGTGACCTTCGCCCACATCGTCGACGGCCGCCTTCCGCACTCGCTGCTGCTCGAGCTGTTCACGAACGCGGGCATCGGCACCAAGATCCGGGCGGCGATGTGATCTCCGACGCCTACCTCACCGCGAACTACGCCCGCTACCCGGTGGAGTTCGTCAGGGGCGCCGGTGCGCGGCTGTGGGACGCCGAGGGCGGCGAGTACCTCGACTTCCTGTCCGGCATCGGCGTCAACAACGTCGGGCACTGCCATCCCGCCGTCGTCGCGGCGATCCGCGAGCAGGCCGGCGCGCTGCTGCACGTCTCCAACCTCTTCTACACCGACCCGATGGTGCGCCTGGCCGAGCGCCTGGCGCGCTCGTCGCTCGGCGGCCGCGTGTTCTTCACGAACTCGGGCGCCGAGGCCGTCGAGGCCGCGCTGAAGCTCGCGCGCAAGCATCGCCAGGGCGGGGACATCGTGTCGGTGCACCGTGCGTTCCACGGGCGCACCTACGGCGCGCTGTCCGCGACGCCGCAGGAGAGCAAGCAGGCGCCGTTCGCGCCGCTGGTCCCGGGCTTCCGGGCGGTGGCCCCGACCGCGGAGGCGCTGCGCGCGACGATCGACGAGCACACCGCGGCGGTCCTGCTCGAGCCCGTCCAGGGGGAGGGCGGCGTGCATCTGCTCGGCGACGACGTCCTGCTCGCCGCCCGCGAGGCCTGCGACGCGGTCGGGGCGACGCTGGTCTTCGACGAGATCCAGTGCGGCCTGGGCCGGACCGGCACGCTGTGGGCCTACGAGCAGACGCCGGTCGTCCCCGACGTCCTGCTGACCGCCAAGGCGCTGGCGGGCGGGCTGCCGATGGGCGCGGTGATCACGGGGCCGCGCCTGGCCGACGTCTTCGCGCCCGGCGACCACGGATCGACCTTTGCGGGCGGCCCGCTCGTCGCCGGCGCCGCCCACGCGGCGCTCGACGTCCTGCAGGACGAGGAGCTCCTGGCCCGCGTCCGCGTGCTCGGCGAGCGCCTGGCCGCCGCGCTGGCCGAGCTGCCCGGCGTGGCGGGGGTCCGCGGGCGCGGGCTCATGCTCGCCTGCGAGCTCGACCCCGCCCGTCCCGACGGCGCGCCGGAGGTCGTCCGGCGCGCCCTGCTCGAGCAGCGCCTGATCGTCAACGCGACCGGCCCGACGACCGTCCGGCTGCTCCCGCCGCTCGTGGCCTCCGAGGCCGACGCCGACGACGCGGTCGAGCGGCTGCGAGCGGCCCTCGACGCGTAGGCTGCTGGACCACATGAGCACCACGGAGCGCACCCCGCACACCCGCACCGCCAGCTACCTCGCCGAGCCCGGCGAGGTCTCCAAGGTGCTGCTGCTCTACTCGGGCGGCCTGGACACGAGCGTGATGCTCAAGTGGATCCAGGACGAGTACGAGGCCGAGGTCGTCGCCCTGACCGTCAACCTCGGCCAGCCCGGCGAGGACTACGACGTCGTCCAGGGCAAGGCGCTGCAGCTCGGCGCCGTCGCCGCGGAGGTCGTCGACGCGCGCGAGGAGTTCGCCGCCGAGTACGTCCTGCCCGCGATCAAGGCCAACGCGATCTACGGCCTCGGCTACCCGCTGTTCACCGCGCTGGGCCGCCCGCTGATCGCCAAGCTGGCCGTCGACCACGCGCGCCGCCACGGCTGCGACACGATCGCCCACGGCTGCACGGGCAAGGGCAACGACCAGGTGCGCATCGAGGCGACGGTGGCCACGCTGGCCCCCGAGCTGAAGATCATCGCGCCGGTCCGCGGCTGGCAGATGGGCCGCGAGGAGGAGATCGCCTACGCGCGCGCCAACGGCATCCCCATCAAGGGCGGCGCGGAGCAGACCCCGTACTCCATCGACGACAACCTCTGGGGGCGCTCGTCGGAGGGCAAGTGGATCGAGGACCTCGCCCACGCCCCGGACGACGACGTCTTCCAGCTCGTCACGCGGCCCGAGGAGGCCCCGGACGAGCCGCAGGCGATCACCGTCGGCTTCGAGGCCGGCGTGCCCGTCTCGCTCGACGGCGAGCGCCTCGGGCTCGCCGAGCTGCTCGAGCGGGCGGGGGAGATCGGCTGCCGCCACGGCGTCGGGATCGTCGACCACATCGAGGACCGGATCGTGGGCCTGAAGGTCCGCGACATCTACGAGGTCCCGGCGGCGACGATCATCCTCACCGCGCACGCCGAGCTCGAGCGCCTGGTCTGCACGATCCACCAGAACCAGTTCAAGGGCGAGCTCGACCGGAAGTGGGCGTACCTGGTGTACGCGGGGCTGTGGTGGGAGCCGCTGCGCACCGACCTCGACGCCTACATGGACAAGGTCAGCGAGCAGGTCACGGGGACGATCGGCCTCAAGCTCTACAAGGGCTCGTGCCGCGTGGTGACCCGCGAGTCGCCCAACGCGGTCTACGACGCCGCGCTGGCGACGTTCGAGACCTCGGGCGGGCTGTTCAGCCAGCAGGCGTCCCCGGGCTTCATCGAGCTGTGGTCGCTGCAGTCCCGGCTGGCGCACCGCCTCCGGGAGCGCGGCGGCGCGTAGGCGCCGACGGCGCGGGGTAGGAGCAGGCCATGTTCACCCGAGTGCTCGGCTTCGTGGTCTGGCGTGGCGTCAAGTGGTACGTCCGCCGTCGTGTCGCCCGCGGCGCCCCGGCCGCGCTGCCGTCCAAGCGCGTGGTGGCCGCGGGGGTCGTCGGCCTGGGCGTGGTCGCCCTCGCGATCGAGGGCGTGCGCCGCGAGGGCCTGACCTCGTCCTGAGGCGCGGTGCGGAGGCGTCGGGGCCTCGGGCTATGGTGACCGCGCCTTGCTGCCCCACTCGCCGTCCGACGAACCGCCCTCCACGCCCGAGCCCGGCTCGGTCGTCGACCCGCGCGTCCTGGCCGCGCGCCGCGCCCGGCGCGCCGAGCTGAGCGAGGAGGCCACGGTCCAGCGCGCGGCGGACGCCGAGCGCGCGCTGGCGGTGGTCGAGCGTCGCCTCGCGGCCGCGGAGGACGAGCGGTCGCGCCTGCAGGAGCGGCTGGAGGAGCAGGAGCGCGCGCTGCGCACCGCCCGTCAGCGCGAGTTCGCCGAGCAGCAGGCCCGCCTGGAGGCCGACGACGCCGCGGGGCGGACACGCCGCGAGGCCGAGGAGCGCGTCAGCGCGCTGCGGGTGGCGCTGTCGGCGGCGCAGGACCGGATCGCCGAGCTCAGCGCGGAGCTCGAGCGCTCGCGCAGGGCCGCCGACGAGGCGCAGGCGGAGCGCCGGCGCCTGGAGCGCTCGCGCCGCCAGGCCGACGAGCGCCAGGCCGCGCTCGCCGTGGCCGAGGCGGACCTGCAGGGCCGCCTGGCCGCGCTGACCGCCGCCGAAGGGGCGGCGGAGCGCACGCGCGGGGCGGCCGACGACCGCCTCGCCGCGGTGCAGGCACAGGCCGACGAGCTCGAGGAGCGTCTGACGCGCATGCAGGGCGCCCAGGAGCCCAGCCGCGGACTCCTGCGGGCGGAGACCGCGGCGTTGCAGGCGATGCTGGCCGAGGTCGCGGCGACCGCTGGGCGCCTGCGGGCGGCGCTGGCCGTCCGGGAGGACGACCGCGCGCGGCTCGCCGCCGAGCTCACGGCGGCCGAGGAGCGCCTCGGGGTCGCCCGCGCGGGCGCCGCGACGCTGGCCGAGCAGCTCGCCGCCGCGGGCGCCGCCGGATCGCCCGAGGCCCTCGAGGCGCGGCTGGCCGCAGAGCGCGCCGCCCATCACGAGCAGCTCCAGGCGATGCACGCCGCGGTCGCCGAGCTCCGGTCCGGCCTGGCCACGGTGACGGCCGAGGTGGCCGAGCGACTGGCGGTCCAGCAGGCCCGCGTCGGCGAGCTCGAGGCGGAGGTCGAGGACCTGCGCGTCCAGCTCCAGGACGAGCGCGGCGCGCGGCGTGACGCGGAGGCCCGGCTGGCGCGGGAGCGCGCGCGGGTGCGGGCGCTCGAGCAGGGCGGCGACCCGCCCGCGGGGGCCGGGACCGCGACGCCCGTCGTGGCCGGCGCACCTGGGCCCGACCACCCCGCGCTCACCCCCTCGGCGTCGCCGCCGGAGGCCGGGGCGGCCGATGCGCTCGTCGGCGACCTCGCGCGTGCCGCGGCGCGCCTGCGGGCACAGATCGAGGCCGCCGGCGCCAAGGCGGCGACGGCCGCGCCGGAGCGGCCCGCCGAGCCGGAGCCGGAGGAGGGTCCGGATGAGCCCGTCGCGGAGGAGCCCGTCGCCGAGGAGCCCGTCGCGGAGGAGCCCGTCGCCGAGGAGCCCGTCGCCGAGGAGCCCGCCGCGGAGGAGCCCCGCGCGGAGGTGCCCGTCGCGGAGGAGCCCCGCGCGGAGGAGCCCGTCGCCGAGGAGCAGGTCGCCGAGGTGCCCGTCGCACCTGCCCCCGAGCTCGATCTCGACACCCTGTTCCCCGCCGGACCCGAGGAGCCGGGGCCCGTGCCCGCGCCCGCGCCCGCGCCGGCACCCGATCCGCCGCCGTCCGCCGAGCCGCGGGCGGCCGACGCCTTCACCCTGCCCGTGCGCCGCTCGGGCACGCGCCTGCGACCGCCCGTGCCCTGGCTCGGCACGGCGCTCGTCCGGCTCGCCGCGACTGACCGCGAGCGCGCGGCGCGAGTGCTCTTCGCGGGCCTGGCGGTGCAGGCCCGGCGGCTGGGGCGCCCCTGCGCCTATGACCTCGAGCTCGAGGGATATGAGGTCCGCCGCGTGCGCCTGGCGCCGGACGGGCCGTTCGAGCTCGTCCGCGTCGCCGAGGCGCCCGAGCCGCCCGCCTTCGGGCTCGCCGGCCCGCTCGAGGCGCTCGTCCCGCTCGTCGCGGGCGGGACCGCGCGCTGGGCGCGGACCCTGCCCGGCGTGCGCGTGACGGGCCGTCGCCGGCGCCTGCGGCGCCTGCTGCAGGTCCTGCGCGAGCCGACGGGCTTCGACGCGCTCGCGGCCGCGGGACCGCGCCTGGACGCCGTCGACCTGCTCGCGGTCGTGGCGGCCGCGATCCCGCCCGCCGCGACCGCCGGGCACGCCTTCACCGTCGGCTTCGAGCAGGGCGCGGACGGCGAGCCGGCGCATCTGACGCTGGCCGACGGCGCGCCCGCGACCGCGGGCGCAGGCATCCCGCCCGGTGCGCGGGCGACGGTCCGCGTCGAGCCCCACGCGTTGGCCGCCTTCCTGGCCGGCCTGCAGCCCGCGTCGGGCACCGGCGACCGCGCTTGCGTCGAGGTCCTGCTCGGCCTCGTGGACGCCGCTCAGGACGTGGTCTGAGCCCCCGAGCGGATCCCCGCAAGGTGCGGGGGGAACGTCGCCGCGGCGGCCAGGTGCGTCCGCGGCGGCACCTATCCTGCTCGGCGTCGTGACCCATCCCACCGTCGCCCACCTGCACGTCCATTCCGAGTACTCGCTGCTGGACGGCGCGTGCAAGATCGAGGCCCTGGCGGAGCGCGCAGCGGCCTTCGGGCAGCCGGCGCTCGGGCTGACCGACCACGGGGTGATGAACGGCGCCGTGGAGCACTACAAGGCGTGTCGCAAGGCCGGGGTCAAGCCCATCCTGGGCTGCGAGATCTACTTCGTGGACGACCACGCCGATCGCCCGCAGCCGGGCGAGGGCCGCAAGGTCGAGCGCAACCACCTGACGCTGCTGGCCGCCGACGACACCGGCTACCGGAACCTCGTCAAGCTCTCCAGCGCGGGCTACCTCGAGGGCCTGCAGCGCGGCAAGCCCTCCGTGGACCTCGCGCAGCTCGCCGCCCACAGCGAGGGCGTCATCGCGCTCACGGGCTGTCTGGCCGGCCGCTTCGCGAGCCGCCTGGTCGACGGGCGCGACGCCGAGGCCCGCGCCCACGCGGACGACCTCGTCCAGGTCTTCGGCCCCGAGGACGTCTACTTCGAGGTCCAGAAGAACGGGATCGCCGACCAGGACAAGGCCAACGAGGGCATCGTCCGTATCGCGCGCGAGCTCGGCCGGCCCCTGGTGGGCACGGGCGACGTGCACTACCTCCGCAAGGAGGACTACCACCACCACACGGCGCTGCTGTGCGTGCAGACGAAGTCCACGCTCGCCGCGCCGAAGATGACCTTCGACACGAACGAGTTCTTCCTCAAGTCCAACGAGGAGATGGCGCGGGACTTCGCCGAATGGCCCGACGCGCTCGCCTCGACGGTGGAGATCGCGGAGCGCTGCGAGGTCGAGATCCCGCTCGGCGGTCAGCTCATCCCGCGCTTCCTGCCCGAGGGCGAGGACGAGCGCGGCTACCTGCGCGACAAGGTCGAGGCCGGGCTGCGCGCCCGCTACGGCGCCCCGATCCCGGCGGAGGCGATGGCCCGCGCGGACATGGAGCTCGCGGTCATCGACCGGATGGGCTTCAACGCCTACTTCCTCATCGTCTGGGACTTCGTGAAGTGGGCCAAGGACAACGGCGTCGCCGTCGGTCCCGGGCGCGGCAGCGCGGCCGGCTCGATCGTCGCCTACTGCCTGCGGATCACCGACGTGGACCCGCTGGAGCACGACCTGCTCTTCGAGCGCTTCCTGAACCCCGAGCGCGTGTCGATGCCGGACATCGACATCGACTTCTCCGTCCGCGGCCGCGAGCGCGTCATGCGCTACGTGGTCGAGAAGTACGGCCGCGAGTCCGTCGCGCAGATCATCACCTTCGGCAAGATGTTCCCGCGCGCCGCCACGCGCGACGCGGCGCGGGTGCTCGACCACCCGCACGCGGTCGGCGACCGGCTGGCCAAGCTCGTCCCGGACCCCGAGCAGGGCCGCGCACCGAGCTTCGCCAAGTGCCTGGAGCCGGGCACGGAGCTCCGCGCCGCCTATGACTCCGACCCGACGGCCAAGCAGATCATCGACGTCGCCCAGGGCCTCGAGGGCATCGTCCGCAACTCCTCCATCCACGCGGCCGCGGTGGTCATCGCGGGCATGCCGCTGACCGACGTCGTCCCGCTGCAGCTCGCGGACGCCGGCACCAGCGGCCCGGGCGGGGAGAAGGAGTACAAGCTCGTCACGCAGTACTCCATGAAGCCCGTGGAGGAGCTCGGGCTGCT
>JAXDGY010000342.1:0-5822 GCA_034664785.1 Solirubrobacteraceae bacterium | reverse complement strand
TGGGCCTTCCCGAGCGCGCAGGAGCAGGCCGCGCTCCACGCCGCGGGATGAGAGCGGTCCTGCGCCTCAGGCCGCCGGGCGCTCGCCACTGCGGCGTGCGATCCATGCGACCCCGGGGGTGTCGGTCAGCCCGTGCGCGACGATCGACACGACGACGCAGAACGCGGCGACGTTGAACAGCCGCTCGCCCTCGGCGCCCAGGCCCGCGCCGAGGACGATGATGCCGAAGGCCATCGTCGCCACGCCGCGCGGCCCGAACCAGGCCATGAACGCGGTCTCGGCCCGGCTGCGCCCCGCGCCCAGCAGGGCGATCCACACGCCGACCGGCCGCGCCACGAGCAGCGCGACCACCGCGATCGCGACGGTGGCCAGGCCGTCGTGGAACAGCCCGTCGAGCGTCAGCAGCGAGCCGAAGACGACGAAGACCCCGAGCTTGCAGATCTCCACCAGGTCCTCCGAGCGGCGCTCGAAGGCCGCCCGGAGATCCGGCCGGCGGATGCCGAGCACGATGGCGCAGGTGAACACCGCGATGAGGCCGTTGCCCTTCGGGGGAAGCGTCGTGACCCCGTAGGTCGCGAAGGCGACGCCGAGCGCGTAGAGCGATTGCTGATGGACCGGGATGCCGCGCCCGAGGCGCCCGCCGCGCGGCATGAGCACGGACGCAAGCAGCCCGCAGACGATCCCGAACGCGAAGCCGAGGCCGACGTCCTGCACGACGAAGCGCCACCACGAGAAGTCCTCGCCGCCCGCCCCCAGCACCATGCTCAGCGCGAGCACGGGCGCAAGCGCGAGGCCGTCGTTGAGCCCGCTCTCGAGGTTGAGCGAGTGGCGCACGATGCGCGGCACCCGCGGATTGGTCACCACGCCGCTCGACAGCACGGGGTCGGTGGGCGACAGCAGCGCGCCGAGCAGGAAGGCCTCCGTCCAGTCCAGGCCGACCAGCAGCTTCCCCGCGACGGCGACGATCCCGGCGGTGATCGGCATGGCGACGACGAGCTTGCGCGCGGGCAGGTGCCACGCGCGCTGCAGCAGCTCCGCCTCCACCTCGAGCCCGTCGCGGAACAGGATCACGATGAGCGCCACCGTGGCCACGTCGGTCACGAACGCCGAACGCGGATCGAGGTGCAGGACGTCGAGGCCGCCCGTGCCGAGCACGAAGCCGGCCAGGACGAACAGCGGCGCCATCGCGAGGAACGAGCGCCGGGTGAGCCCGGACAGCACCGCGCCGAGCATGAGCAGGGCGCCGAGCGTCACGACGGCGTGCTCGAAGCCGGACGACGCCGAGCCCAGCAACGGCGCGAAGCTGGGCGCGGGCATTGGCGTATGGTCCCATGCCGTCACCAGAAGGAGCCGTGTGCGCATCACCATCCTGGGCAAGTCGCCCGCCTGGCAGGACGCGGGTGGCGCCTGCAGTGGGTACCTGATCGAGGAGGGCACGACGGCCTTGCTGCTGGACTGCGGCAACGGCGCGTTCGGGAAGCTCCGCCAGCACGTCGACTACGTCGACGTCGATGCCGTGGTCCTCTCGCACCTGCACGCCGATCACTTCTTCGACCTCGTGCCGTTCGCCTCGGCGCTCACCTATGCGCCGCGCCAGCAGCCGGTGCCCGTCCACACCTGGCCCGGGACCGACGACCCTGCCCGCCCCTCGCTCCACGCGCCCACCGGCGCGGCGGAGGCGTTCCGCCGGGTGTGCGGCGGTGGCGGGATGCCCGAGGAGCACATCGCGGGCGCCTTCGACCTGCGGGAGTACGAGCCGCACGACGCGCTGGAGGTCGGGCCGCTGCGCGTGCGCTTCGGCGCCGTCCCGCACTTCCTGCCGACGTTCGCCGTCGAGGTCACCTCGACCATCGACGGCTCCGGCCGGCTGGCGTACTCCGCGGACTCCTCACCGTCCGACGAGCTCATCGAGTTCGCCCGCGGGGCGGACCTGCTGCTGATCGAGGCGACGCTGCCCCGCCCCGAGCGGGTCGGCGTGCGCGGGCACCTGACGCCCTCCGAGGCGGGCGAGCACGGCCGCCGCGCCGCGGTCGGCCGCGTCGTGCTCACGCACATCTCCGACGAGCTCGACGCCGGCTGGGCGCAGGAGGAGGCCGAGCGGGCCTTCGACGGCGAGGTCGTCGTGGCCAGCGAAGGCGCCGTCTTCGAGGTGTAGCCGGACCCCGCGACTCCCGCGGGACGGCTCGAGTCACCACAGACGCGGGAGTTCCGGCGCTCCAGCGCCGGAACTCCTAAGCGCATCCGGCGCCCTGCGCCGGATGCGCCCGGATCAGCCGCCCAGGTAGTCGCGCAAGCGGAGCGCCGTCTCGAGCTCCGCGCGGCGCGCCGACGGCGCGCGGCCCGTCCGGGCGTGCACCGCGCGCAGCCGCTGAGCGACCGTCTGCTCGTGGACGTCCAGTGCCGCGGCCGTCGCCGCGGCGTTCTGGCCATGGGCGAACCACGTGCGGAGCGTGTCGCGCAGGGCGCGCGAGCGCGCGTCGTCGGCGTCGAGGCCGGTGAGCTCGCGGGCGACGAAGGCGCGGGCGGCGTCGGGGTCGGCCGCGCCCAGCGCCTCCAGCGCGACGTCGTCGTAGGACGTGAGCGCCGCGCCGTGGACCTGCCCCGCACGGTGGGCTGCGCCGGCCTGGCGATGCGTCGCGCGGAAGCCCTCGCGCCCGGTCGCCTCGGCCCCGAGGGCGACCGAGGTGCCCGGCGGCGGCCCCCAGCGCGCGAGCGGCGCGCGCAGCGCGTCGCCGAGCGGCGCGCGGCCGCCGAGCCAGGCCCACCACAGCCCGCGGTCCACGGCCACGACGAGCACGCGGCGGTCCAGCAGGGCGGCGAGCGCGTGCACGGCGCCCGGGCCGTCCTCGCCCCACAGGATCGCCCCGAGATGGGCGCCGTCGACGTCGTAGTCGAGCTCCGCGACCTCCGCGTCCGCGCCGTCGAGCAGCAACGCGACCGCGCGCACGCGCCGCTGCTCGCGGCCGCGCAGCGTCCGCTCGCGCTCGGCGGTGTACTCGGCGGTGACGAGGTCGCTCATCCGGTCCACGTAGGCGAAGAAGAACGCGGCGCCCTCGTCGAGGAGCGCGCGGCGGTGCTCGGCGTCGGGCGCCGCGAGGCGCTCGACCAGGTCGATCCACCCCTCCCACTGGACCCGGTGGCCGTTGCGGTAGCCCCAGAGCAGGAACTGCAGCGGCGCGCCGAGCTGCGCGGCGATGCGCGTCAGCGCGGCGTCGGCCTCCGGGAGCTCGGGCGGCAGCCGCGCGCCGTCGGCGAGGCACCGCAGCTCGGCGAGGATGGAGTCCCGCTCGAATTCGCGGTTCTGCTCGACGAGCTCGGGCCGGTCGGCGAACCACGCGCGGATCGACTCGGGATGCCGCGCCTCGAGCCGGTCGACGAGGTCCTCGATGCGGGCCGCCAGGGCCTGCGCGAGCGCCGCCGCGTCGGCGGCCTGCTCACTCACGCCCGGTGCGCAGGTCGATCGGCGAGGTCGACAGGAACAGGTACCAGAGCTCGTAGGCGCCGACGGCGAGCAGGACCGAGCCGACGAGGATGACGTCGAGGACGGTGAGCTCGACGCTGTCGGCCCCCGTCTCGCGCGCCCGCTCGCCGCGCAGGGAGCGCAGCCACGGCAGGTGCACGCGGATGGTCTGCCGGGTGTGATGCAGCTCGCGGTAGCGCGCGTGGAGCACCGCGAGCCCCTTGCCGATGGCGAGCGTCGTGCCGCACACCCCGAGGAGGACCACCGTGATGGCGCCCATGCTCGGGCTGCGCCCGGCGTCCATCTGCGAGGCGACCCACAGCCAGCCGACGGGGCTCACGGTCCAGATCGCCAGCGCCCCCGTGACCATCCCGGCGACGAGCCCCCCTGCCTTGAGGTGGTCGCGGATGGTCATGGGCACAGCGTCCCTCGCAGCATCACCGAGCGCAAGCGGCCATCCTGCGGTGCGCGGCCCTCCGGACTCGTAGGATCTACGAGACAACGTCCTGCTGCCGGCCGCACGGGCGCCCCGGGTACGCTGGGCCCCATGCGACCGGAGCGTGACCTCTTCGCGAACTTCGAGCGGATGCGGCGCGAGATGGACGAGCTGTTCGGCGACGTCTTCGACCGGACGGGCCTGGCCCCCCGCCGGCGCGGCGGCTTCTCCCCGGCCGTCGACGTGTTCTACGAGGGCGACCCGCCGCGCGCCGTCGTCCATGCCGAGCTCGCCGGGATCGACCCGGACGAGATCGGGCTGGAGATCGAGGGGCGCGAGCTGGTCATCGCCGGGCACCGCCGTCCCGCCGACGCGGAGGGCCGCGTCTACCAGCAGCTCGAGATCGACTTCGGGCCCTTCCGCCGCGTGATCCCGCTGGGCGCGGACGTCGTCGCCGACGAGGCCCGCGCCACCTACCGCGACGGCATCCTGCGGATCGAGCTGCCGCTCGCCGCCCCGGAGAACCGCACGCGGCAGGTGCCGATCGTCACCGAGGACACGGAGCGATGATCGAGATCGCCGACACCGACCGCGAGCAGGTCGTGGAGGTCGGCGGCCAGCGCACGCTGCCCGACGCGCTGCCCGTCCTGCCGCTGCGCGAGACGATCCCGCTGCCCGACACGCTCACGCCGCTGGCCGTCGGCCAGGAGCGGTCGATCCGGCTCGTCAACGACGTGCTCGCCGGCGACCGGATGCTCGTGATGGTGGCGAGCAAGGACCCCGAGCTCGAGTCGCCGGGGCCGGACGACCTGCACCGCGTCGGCGTGGTCGGCTCGATCGCGCGCATGATGAAGATCCCGGACGGGACGCTGCGGATCCTCGTGCAGGGCGGCCAGCGAGTGGAGATCACCGGGTGGGAGCAGACGGACCCCTATCTCGTCGCGCGCATCGACGAGCTCCCGGACGTCCTCACGGAGTCCCCCGAGCTGACGGCGTTGAGCCGCAACGTGCAGGAGACCTTCTCGCGGATCGTCGAGCAGGTCCCCTACCTCCCGGAGGAGCTCCAGCTCGCCGTCGCGAACCTCGACGACCCGAGCGCGCTGACCCACCTGATCGCGGGCTCGCTGCGCCTGAAGCCGGAGGACAAGCAGGCGCTGCTGGAGGAGGTCGACGTCGCGGCCCGCCTGCGTCGCCTGGTGGAGATCCTCGCGCGTGAGCTCGAGGTGATCTCGATCGGGACGCAGATCCAGTCCCAGGTCCAGTCCGAGATCGACCGGGGCCAGCGCGAGTACGTCCTGCGCCAGCAGCTCAAGGCGATCCAGGACGAGCTCGGCGAGTTCGACGAGTCCGCCGAGGAGGCCGACAACCTGCGCCGCCAGCTCGAGCAGGTCGAGCTGCCCGCGGAGGTCCGCCGCCAGGCCGACCGCGAGCTGCGGCGCCTGGAGAGCCTCCCGCCGCAGGCGGCCGAGCACGGCGTCATCCGGACCTACCTGGAGTGGATCGCGTCGCTGCCGTGGCGCAAGTACACCGACGACGACCTCGACCTCGCCCACGCCCGCGAGATCCTCGACGAGGACCACTACGACATCGAGCAGGTCAAGGACCGCATCCTCGAGTTCCTCGCGGTGCGGCGCCTCAAGCCGGATGCGCGCGGGTCGATCCTCTGCTTCGTCGGCCCGCCGGGCGTCGGGAAGACCTCCCTCGGACGCTCCATCGCCCGCGCGCTCGGGCGCGAGTTCGAGCGCCTCAGCGCCGGCGGGGTCACGGACGAGGCGGAGATCCGCGGGCACCGCCGCACCTACATCGGCGCGATGCCGGGCACGATCATCCGCGCGCTGCGCGACGCCGGCTCGGCCAACCCGATGCTGATGATCGACGAGATCGACAAGATCGGGTCGGACATCCGCGGCGGCGGGGTGGAGTCGG
>JAXDGY010000341.1:0-3655 GCA_034664785.1 Solirubrobacteraceae bacterium | reverse complement strand
GTAGCCCCCGCCGCGTGCCGCAAGGACCAGCAACTCGCGGCCGCCGAACAGGCCCTCGCCCGTGGCCGGGTCGATCGACAGCCCTCGTCCGATGAGGTGGTCGACCCACGCCTTGTCGGTGGTCGGCGGGCCGAAGTTGTAGAGCGGAAGGCCGAGCAGGATCGTGTCCGCCGCCAGCACCTCGGTGACGAGATGCTGCGACAGCTCCCATGAGGCGGCCTGCGCGGGCGTGTGCTCCTCGGGCGCCGCCATCTTCGCCAGGAAGGCCTCCGCGTCGAGGTGCGGCAGCGGGTCCGCGGCCAGGTCTCGGTAGGTGACCGTGCCTCCGGGGTGCGCGGCCTGCCATGCCGCCGCGGCGCGTGCGGTGAGTGAACGGCTGACCGATCGCTCACCCTGGATGCTCGAGTCGATGTGCAGCAGATGTCCCGACATGTGTCGCTCCTCATAAGTCGTTGGTGTGTAGCAAACGAGTTGTAGCACACAACGAAATTGCCCCGTGGCATAGACTCGGTGGCATCGCCGCTCCGTCCACCGAGACCCATCGCTCCTCAGCGCTGCTCGACCACCTTGCCCGCCTGTCCCGGCTGCGCGTCGAGGCGGCGCTCGCGCCGCTCGGGCTGCGCCCCCGTCACCTCGTGGCGCTCACGATGCTCCGTGAGCACGGCGTCGGGACCCAGCAGGGGCTCGCCTCGGTGCTCCAGGTCGACCGCACGAACCTCGTGGGCCTGCTCAACGATCTCGAGACGGGCGGGCTCATCGCCCGCCGTCGCTCGTCCGAGGACCGACGGCGCCACCTCGTCGAGCTGACCGACGAAGGGGCAGTCCGCCTCGCCGAGGCGGAAGTGGCGCTGACGGCCGCCGAGGACGACGTACTGGGCGCGCTCGCCGCCGACGAGCGCGAGATGCTCTACCACCTGCTGCGGCGGGCGACCGCCGGCCATGCGCTGGACTGTGCCGCCGCGGCGGCACAGCACGAGCCCGCCGCCGACCGGGGGTGACGCAGGCGCGCCCGCGCCCGCGCCCGGTCTCCTAGATGCTGACCTCGCGCAGCCGGCCGTCCTCGACCTGATAGACGAAGCCGCGCACCGAGTCCTGGCGGGGGATGAACGGGCTCGCGCGGATGCGCGCGAGCGACTGGCGGACGTCCTCGTCGACGTCGGGGAACGCCTCGGCCGCCCACTCCGGCTTGATGCCGACCTCGTCCTGCACGCTGCGCTTGAACTCGTCGTCCGTGAACGTGAGCATGCCGCAGTCCGTGTGATGGATGAGGACGATCTCCTCGGTGCCGAGCAGTCGCTGGGAGATCGAGAGGGATCGGATCTCGTCGTCGGTGACGACGCCGCCCGCGTTGCGGATCAGGTGGGCGTCGCCCTCCTGGAGACCGAGCAGCCCGTATGGGTTCAGGCGGGCGTCCATGCAGGCCACGATTGCGATCCTGCGCGCGGGGGGCAGCGGCAGATCCCCCTTGTCGAAGGAGGCCGCATACGCCTCGGCGTTCTTCAGGAGCTCGTCGGTCACGGACATGACCGCAAAATACACAAACTCGACCGGTTTTACATGAAACAACCGACGAGGCGGGGCGGTGTCGGTCCTCCCGGGCCCGCGGCTCGGCCGCTCAGCCCGAGATGTCGGCGCAGGCCTTCGAGTTCTTGGAGATGTCCGCGGGCAGGTCGGGGAGCTTGACCGCGCCCAGATCGGTCCCAAGGCTCGAGAGGGCCGTCAGGTTCCCCTTCTTGGCGCCGTCGGCCGCCGTGTGGAGCTTGCCAACCACGCCGCCGAAGGCGGCGACGGCCTTGTCGTTGAACGACTTGTAGTCGCTCGGGACGTCGGCCTTGCGCAGTCCGTCCAGCGCGGACTGCGTGGAATCGGCGAACGTCTCGAGCGTCGTGCCGAACCCCTTGACCGCCTGCTGCGGGTTCTTCGTGGCGCCGCCCTGCAGCTTGGTCGCGTCGGAGGAGACCTTCGCCGCCGCAGCCTTCACGTCCGTGCAGAAGGTGTTGATCGTGCCCTGGTAGTCCTTCTTGGACGGGCCGCCGGAGTCGCCGCCGCAGCCGGCGGCGCCGAGCGCGAGCCCGGCGACCGCCAGGAGCGAGGCGGCGGCGGCATGGGTCCGGCGAGGAGACGGGACGCGGCTGCTCATGCGCGGCAACCTATCGGCGCGGGCAGCAGCACGGCCCCGCGCCGCGGGTCCCTCGACGCTCTACTTGGTGGCGAAGTAGTCCACGTTGACCTGCGCGTACTTCTGCCACTCCTCCGGGAGCTGGTCCTCGGCGAAGCAGGCATCGACCGGGCAGGCCTCGACGCAGGCGTCACAGTCGATGCACTCCTCGGGGTCGATGTAGAGCATGTCGACCTTGTCGTAGTCGGGCTCGTCCGGGGTCGGGTGGATGCAGTCGACCGGGCAGACCTCAACGCACGAGTTGTCCTTCGTGCCGATGCAGGGCTCTGCGATCACGTATGCCATGCGGGGATGGTTCCTTGAGGGAGGGGTTTCGAAGGGCCCGTCATACTACGGAACGCGTCATGGGCATCACCTCGAAGATCATCGGTGAGCGTGGCCGCCGGCAGGCCGAGAAGCGGGGTCTGGACCCGTCTCGGGTGCCCCCGGGGCAGTACCTGACCGAGCGGTTCCCGGTCCTCACGTACGGGCCGAACCCGACGTTCGATCTCAACGACTGGTCGTTGAGCGTCGACGGTGCGGTCGAGGCGCCTTTCAGCCTGCGCTGGGCCGAGCTGATGGAGCTCGAGCAGATCTCGCTCACCACCGACATCCACTGCGTGACCCGCTGGTCCAAGCTCGACACGACCTGGACCGGCGTGCGCGTGCGTGACCTGCTCGAGCGGGCGCGGGTCGCGCCCTCGGGGACCCACGTCCTCGTGCACTGCGACGGGGGCTACACGACCAACCTGCCCCTCCAGGCGCTGCTCGACGACGACGTCCTCGTCGCGCACGCCTACGACGGGCAGCCGCTCGAGCCCGACCACGGCGCACCCCTGCGGCTGCTCGTCCCCAAGCGCTACTTCTGGAAGTCGGCGAAGTTCCTGCGCCGCCTGGAGGTCCTCACCGAGGACCGCCAGGGCTTCTGGGAGCTCAACGGCTACCACAACGACGGGGACCCGTGGCGCGAGGAGCGCCACTGGTTCTGAGCCGCTAGCCCGCCAGCGGTGCCCGGCGCCCGGCCCACGAGTGGGCCTCCTCGAGCTGCGCGGCCAGTGCCAGCAGCGCGCCCTCGCCGTTGGGCTGGCCGATGAGCTGGACGCCGAGGGGGATGCCGGCCGCGGCGTCGCCCTCCGGCCGGGCGTAGAGCGGCAGGCTGATCGCCGGCGAGCCCGTGACGTTCATCGTCGCCGTGTAGGGCGTGAAGGCCCCGGACCGCGCGAAGTCCGCCATCGGGCGCGCGCTCTGCGGGTCCATCGTGCCCAGCAGGACCGGCGCCTCGGCCAGGGCGGGGGTGAGCACGACGTCGTACTGCGCCGTCCAGGTCACCAGCGTACGGGCGAAGCCGTGCAGCTGCGCCTCGGCGGCGAGGGTCTGGACGGAGTCGATCCCCTTGCAGAGGTTCCAGATCGCCCAGCTCAGCGGCTCCATGTCCTCCTCGACCGGCTCGCGCCCGGCGACCATGCCCGCGAAGGCGATCTGGAGCGCGACGGCCGG